>NZ_OY787459.1:3092500-3392500 GCF_963678865.1 Maridesulfovibrio sp.
GCTGAAGCAGGTCCCAAGGGTTCGGCTGTTCGCCGATTAAAGTGGTACGCGAGCTGGGTTTAAAACGTCGTGAGACAGTTTGGTCCCTATCTACCGTGGGCGTAGGATAATTGAAGAGGGTCTGTCCCTAGTACGAGAGGACCGGGGTGGACGAACCTATGGTGTTCCTGTTGTCACGCCAGTGGCATTGCAGGGTAGCTAAGTTCGGAAGGGATAACCGCTGAAAGCATCTAAGCGGGAAGCCTGCCTCAAGATTAGTTATCCCTATGCTTTAGCATCTAAAGATTCCAGGTAGACCACCTGGTTGATAGGCCGGAGGTGTAAGTGTGGTGACACATTCAGCTGACCGGTACTAATAAATCGTGCGACTTATTTTTCTTCTCTTCCCTTAACTTTGCTTATGGCACGCCATCTGCGAATTTTAAAATTTAATTTGTCGGCTCACGTATTAAGATACGCTTCGCCAACAAATGAAATTTGAAAATCCACATCTGACGCACCCTAAGCCAAGTTAAGAATCTTCTTTAGAGGATTCTATTTTGACAATATATTTTGCTCATCGATAGCAAGCCAAATTTGCTTGCGACCATTGAGGAGAGGTCACACCCGACCCCATTCCGAACTCGGAAGTTAAGCTCTCCATCGCCGATGATACTGCTAGGTAGCTAGTGGGAAAGTAGGTCGTCGCAAGCTTTTATTTCAAAGCCCTGATTAAGTTCAGGGCTTTTTTTTTGCCTAATGAATTTATTTATAGACCGGCATAGATATATGGGGCGGGATTTTGGCGTTTGTTGGAAGTGAGAAGCTTGGGGATACACGGAAGAAAGAGGCGCAAGGACAAAGCCTCTAATGATTTTTAAGTGGAATAGGAAGAATATAAATAAAAGTTCTTAAACCCGCGCAGTTAAGCCTTGGTATTGAATTGAGGTAGTGGCTTTTTACTTTGTGGCCAGTTTCCATCTTGCCTGCAGCATCGCGCATATTTCTTCTTGTGTCTGCGCAGACATTATTGCCATATCTAATGGGATGCGGTTTCCTTGTTTAGACAATTTGTTTATAAAATTCTCCACCTTGCGAGCTGAAAATTTTTGAACCAGACTATCGAATAAAATCTTTTCACTGGCATAAAGCTCGATATAAATTGTTTTGGGCGGCATAAGGGGCATTAATGGTGATAAGTTCTCTGAATCCGGTTCCGAAGCTGATTTCTCAATAGTGATATTTTTAATGTTGTCCCAAGTTATATATTGGGTAATTCCCCCCGTGATTCTGATTCCGTATTCACTGGTTTCCAGATAATTTTTTTTTGCGTTAAGAGTTACTATTTTCCAGATGAACACTGCCGAGCCAGTGCAGGCTAGAATACGGGCAATATAGATTTCTCCTTCACTTTGTGCCGTCAAGGAACCGAAAAAGCTGAAGAGCAAAAAAAACAGTGTAGCGATTAGTCCCAAAAAACACAGGGCAATCTCTACTGGACGCATGTTGTTTCTTAGAATAATTTCGCCTGACAAATCAGCCTCCAGTTGGTTCCAATAATTACATCATGTTATTATATAGATATTTTTTATAAAAATTGTCTACATTAATCCTACTGCTAGCAGTCTGGGTTTCAAAATTTTTAACCACAATTTCCATTATGCTTGTAATTGCTCTATCGGCTTTGACGCCTCTATTGATGATGATTTTGGCTGGGTATTTTACCTACCGCTACATGGTACTGCCTGAAAACTCAGCAGAAGTACTAAACGGTTTCGTATATTACTTTACTTTGCCAGCTCTTCTATTTTGCTCCCTCGCCACAACTCCTTTTGATGAGATTGCACAGGGGCGGTTTATTGCGGGTTATATGCTCGCCTTGCTAGTGATTTATATTGTGGGGTTTTTAGCTTCAAAGTTTATACTTAAGGGACATTTTACTGAAAACACCATGCGGGCCTGCTCTGCGTGTTTCCCAAATTCAGGCTATCTCGGCCTGCCGATAATGATGTATCTCTTTGATGGCTCCAGACAGGCGTTACTTGCAACAACGCTCGGGATTATTCTCCCGATTGTCATCGTGATTCTAATTGTGTCGAGTTTTGCGTTGCACCATGCTGATAAGTCTCAACCACGCATCAGAATTGTCTGGGATATAGTGCTGTCCATGTGTAAGGCTCCTATGATTGGAGCATCATTAATTGGTGCCGTTTTTTCTTTTATGCAATACGAGTTGCCTGATTTTCTTGAAACCGGCCTTCATAATTTCGGTATGGCATCAGTACCTTGTGCTTTATTTTCTGTAGGTATTCTTCTGGCAAAGAATAAAATGGAAATGAAGGTTATGAACATCGGGATGGTTAATTTCATCAAATTAATAATTCATCCCTTGCTCACTGCTATGTGTCTTCTGGCATTCGGGGTTAAAGGTACAATGTTATTGATGGGGATTCTGCTGACTGGAATGCCTGTTGCGGCTATTTCATGCGTATTGGCTGAATCCAATAAGACCCTTGAAGCAGAGACATCGGCCACATTCCTTTTTTCCATGGTACTATACATACCGATGCTGTATCTGACTTTACTGGTAACTGATATGTGGGGGCTATCTCTGGTTTGAAGTCAGGGATAATATTCTGACACAAAGAAAGTCCGAAATGTTTTTAACTCTTCGGACTTGTTTTTATTGAGCTGCTTTCTGCAAGGCTATTGCTCGAAGCTGCTGCATTTTTGCCTTATCCTGGAGCAGTGCTTTCATGTCCGGGTTGTTGGATATAATGAATGAAATCAAAGAGGTTGTCAGAGAAGTATCGTATTTGGTCTTGCTTTCTGTAAGGATGATCGCGGCGAGAATGGGGTTAAGGCCGGGCCGATGATGCCGATCTGAAATCATGCCGCAAAATGCGTCTGAAATAGCGCATACCCTTGCTTCCAGGGAAATGGCATCTCCCTTGCGCCCTTTTGGATACCCACTGCCGTCTATGCGTTCATGATGGTCAAAGACACAGGATTTTATGGTTTCATCGCGTATTTCGAGACGGTTGAGCATCTTTTCAGAAATATCCACATGTTCCTGCATGCGCATTCTTTCTTTGTAAAGTAATTTTGATGGCTTGGCGGATACGGCGGACGGGATCTGGGTCATGCCCAAATCGTGGAGGACCAGCCCCATTGCCAGAGGTTTCAGATCCATCTTTTCCCCTGGTTTGTAAATAATTTTCAGGTAGATGGATGTCCCTACAAAGAGAGTGTTTACGGCATGGCAGCAGATATCTTTTTCTCTTTTCAGGGTATTGAAAAAAAATGTCCATCTGTTTGGGTCCACCCATACGTATTCGCAGAAAACTGCGAGTACAGTATTAAGTTCGGAGAGGGTTTCCCCTATGGGATTGGAATAAAATGCACGTACCTTTTCCAATACTCCATCATAGAAAATTTCTGCTGCAGCGGCTTCGTCTAAAAAATGCTCAGTCAACAATGCACCTAGGTTCTGGCTGATGTGTCCGGCCAGTGAAGCATAATCCTCTTTGGAGATGAACAGGTTTCCTTCATTGCAGTAATTGTTTACCAGCTCCTGTTTCTTGTCTGAAAGTCTGGTGCCTTTGGAAAAAAGAGGAACGACGCGTTGGAATTCATCATCATGTATACATAATGATACCGGAAGTTTACTCCCGAAGGTATTCAATATGTTGAAACTGATTTGCAGGAATTCTTCTAATCCGGCATTCTGGTTCTCGGTGTCGCTACTCATGGTACTGATTCCTTTCAGTATGATACACTTTCCAAGTTATAAAGATTAAACGAAATTTAAGATTATTACAGGGTTGTGAAAAAGTAAATACCCCTCTTAATTTATCGTTAACCTTTCACTGTTTTTGGTATGTATTTTTGAAGATAGTGTAGTGGGGCAGGCTCCGTTAGACTATAGCGGCAATGTTAAGTATTGTTTCGGAGATGATATGGAAAAGATTCCCGGTAAATTCATGAGCCTTTCCAAAAAGTTGTTAGAGGAAGAGCCTGACCTTAAACGCAAGCTCGAGAAGGTCATGGGAAGAGTGGCTGATACAATTGTAAAAGATAAGTATGTAGATAATAGCGGGCATCCGAAGGGGAAAAGCAAAGATGGCGAACGGGACTGAGTGTGGAACCCTGTAAATTGGAACGCAGCCTAAAAAAGATTGTCGCTTTTTGCGTATGATTTCATCTCGCCTCTGTATGCAGCCAGAATATCTTCTTTGCTGATGAAACCTGCAAAGTCCCCGTCATTGATAACCGGCAGGGTGCGCTTGCCGCTGCGATTCATTATTTCCAGGATTTCGGCTGCTCCCATTCCGCTTTCGATCTGTGGAGCATTCCTGTCGATGGCTACTTCACCGATATTGCTTTGCTGTTGTTCGGGGTCGAAGATTGAAGAGCGGGCTGAAACCACATCCACCATGCCCATGAATTCCTTGGTTTCGTTGTTTATGATGGGGATGTGAGTCTGGCTTGTGCTGGCCAGAACTTTCAAAAATTCGCTTACTGTCATTTGCGGGCAGGCGTTGGCCGTGGCTTTACGTACAAGTTGCCCGGCATCAATATCGGCAAGGATTTTTTCATCGGTCTTGGGGCGGAGCAACTGGCCTTTTTCAACCAGATCCTTGAAGTAGAAAGATGACGGCTCAAAAGCATGGGTGAGCATGGAAGAAAGGAAAGTGACGGTCATGATGTGCATGACATCCTGATAACCGTGAGTTATTTCCAGCACCAAAAAAACGCTGGTCAGTGGCGCCTGCATCACTCCGCTGACAATTCCGGCCATGCCCAGTAAAGCATATGAACCTTCCCCGGTAAGTAGGTGCTGGGGGATAAACTGGGCGATTAGCCGGTAATATAAGGTTCCGAAAAGTGATCCGATAACCAGGCAGGGCGCGAATATTCCGCCCAAACCACCGCTGCCCAGAGTGAGTGAAGCGGTTGCAATGCGCAGGCCAACCATCAGGGCGACGATGCCTATGCCGGAAGGCAGGGCTCCGTGGATAGCCATTTTGATGGAATCGTAGCCCTCTCCGAGAGCCAGAGGATAGAAAATACCAATTATGCCTACAGCCAGTCCACCGGCAGCAGCTTTGAGCCATGGTTTGTTGCTTAATGCGGAGCAGACTGATCCGACCTGCCTGATGGAACGCACAAAAGCCACTGAAATAAGGGCTGCCAACAGGGCCAGCATGATGGATGTCCCCAGATCGGTAACCCCCATGGGCGGGAACTGATCATTGAAGGGAATGATATTACCCTCCAGAATACGTGATGTCTGGGTCGCTACAACAGATGATATGGCAATGGGGATTAAGTGGTAAGGTGTCCATTCCCCGAGGATTATTTCAACGGCAAAGATCATCCCGGTTACCGGGGCGTTGAATATGGCTGAGATTGAACCGGCTGCACCGCAACCGATTAGGGTCATGCGGGACTGTCCGCTCATTTTGCAGAGCCGGGAAAGGTTGGAACCCATAGCCGCTCCGCTGACTACAACCGGGGCTTCCGGTCCGGCAGAACCGCCGCTGGCGATGGTCAACAGGCTGGTCAAAAGAGAGCTGAGAATTGAAATCGGACGTAGAATTCCCTGTTTCAGCCCCACCTTGGCTATAACCTCACCCACTCCGTGTCCGCCAGACTCCTTGAAAACTTTTCGGCTAAGGATGAGGGCTGTGCCCGCACCGACAGCAGGCAGCAGGAACATCCACCAATGGTGGGAATTTGTTTTGCGCAGCATGGTCAGGAATTCAAGTGCCTTGTTCAGGGCTACTGCGGCAAATGCCGAGCAGCAGCCGATAGCAATTGCCGCCAGAATCAGGGCTGCATTGCGCGAGGGGGCTCTTCTGTGCAGAAAATGCTTCAGCTCTGCTTTATCTATTCCGTTAGCTATCTTAAACATGCCGTCTGATTCCTTTTAATTTCAATAAAGTAATCCTACGATCGCCCCGGTCATACATGTTGCCAGCGTCCCGCCGATAACTGATTTGCTCCCTAAATCCACGATTTCATCTTTACGCGATGGCGCGATGGTGATCAGTCCGCCGATCAGTATTCCAAGGCTGCCGAGGTTGGCAAAGCCGCACATGGCGTAGGTCATGATGATGGTCGAGCGTGGTGAGAGTGTTCCTTCCGGGAGTCCTGCCATTTGCAGATAGGCAAGAAATTCGTTGAGGATTGTCTTGGTCCCCATGAGCGAGGAAGCTGTATAGGCTTCACTGGCTGGAATTCCCATCAGCCATACTACGGGCCACATGATGAAGCCGAGAATGCGTTGTAGGGTCAGCTGTTCTCCGAAAATATCCGGCAGGAATGCCAGAACCTGATTTATCAGGGCTACAAGGGCGACCAGTACCAGCAGCATGGCTACAACGTTGATGAGAAGAGTAACTCCATCCGATGTCCCTTTGACCATTGCGTCCATGGAACTGGAGGCATTGCTTTTTATATTCAGGCCGTCCTCTCCCTGATGGTTTTTATGCTCCGGGACCATTACCCGTGAGATGAGGATTGCTGCCGGGGCGCTGATGATGGAGGCGGTCAGGATGTGGCCTATGGCACCGGGAAGTACCGGGTTGAGTATCGAGGCGTACAGCACCAGTACTGTGCCGGATATGGTTGCCATGCCGCTGATCATCAGGGTCATAAGTTCGCTGCGGCTCATGCTTTTCACATAGGGACCAATGATTATCGGCGCTTCGACCATGCCTACGAAAATATTGGATGCAACACCGAGCCCGAGCGCTCCGCCTATGTCCATGGTTTTTTGCAGGGCCAGAGAAAAAAATTTGACCACTACCGGGATGACTCTCCAATAGAAAAGAAGAGCAGAAAGGGCACTGACCACAAGGATAAGCGGCAGGGCGCGGAAGGCCAGAGTCCAGCTTGCTCCCGGTGAGTTCTCTGTGAACGGCAGGGGAGCTCCTCCCAGATAGCCGAACACAAAACTGGTTCCGGCTTGTGTGGCCTGTTGCAGGGCGTCTACAGCATGGTTCAAGTACATGACAAGGTCGCTGAAAAACGGAACTTTGAGCATAAGTACGGCAACTCCGAACTGTAGAATCAGTCCGCTGAGTATGTTTTTCATGCTTAAGTCTTTCCTGCTTTCGCTGAAAAGCCATGCTATAAAGATTAGTCCCAACAGTCCGGCCAGGCTTTGAATCATGTATATTGTCCTTTTTAAATTAGTCGCAAAATGATTACTTTGATTACATTATCCTATGCAAGCCTGCAACTTGGATTGCTTTGCCGGTGGTTTTTAATCATGTTTCTTGAACCTTTCTGTTTTTGCAGTTAGTATCGCTTAAATTGTGTTCTAAGTGGGAACAGGCCATGAGGCTGCAGGGAGTCCTGCTGCTGCAAATAACATCTGATGTAGGGAATGTTTATATGAATGTTGAGCTTGCCAAACCGTTTATCAAGGCTGCGGTGGATGTTCTGTCAATGATGGCGATGATCACCCCCAAACCGGGGAAGCCTTATGTAAAGAAGACCAAGACTGCCGTGGGCGATGTAACTGGGCTTGTGGGCATCACCGGCGACATGAACGGAACAATTTCAATTACCTTTACAAAAAATTGCGCAGTGACCATCGTCAAGAATATGCTTGGCGATGATATTCAGGATATTCTGCAGGATGTGCAGGATGCAGTCGGTGAGATCACCAATATGGTTTCCGGGCAGGCCCGTGCCGGGCTGGCCGAACAGGGGCTCCAGTTTTCGGGGGCGACACCTTCAGTTATTATGGGAGATAACCATACCATCACCCATATTGCCAGCACTCCGATCATGGCAATCCCCTTTACTACAGATGCAGGGGAGTTCACCATTGAGTTCTGCTTTGAATAACGAATAAGATTTATTGAAAAAGAGAGATCAGATATGTCTATATTAACCGATTTCAGGGAAAAATCTTTCTTGGATAAGATCAGTATCCTCAATGAGGTGGCTACCGCCAAGGATCCGTTGGAGCTTGAAGAACTGCTTGAACTCTTCCTGAATCCCGTTGGTGATACTTCCGTTGATTATATGGTGGTCACAGCTTTGAACGGCGTGCTTTCCGTTGATGAGCAGAAAACAGTTGATCTTTTAGAGCAGGGTGAAGGCAAGCTGCGTACCCTGTGCATCAGGGTCTGCGGTGAATTTCAGTTCAAGAGTGCTGTGCCCGTGCTGTTGCGTATGGCAGAAGAAAATTCCGATCCTGATTTTCTGTTTGAGGTTTTAACTTCCCTGTCCAAAATAGGAGGGGCGGAAGCTCTTGATCTTTTCCGCTCCAATATCAACAATGAAGATGATCTGATTGTGGTCATGTCCATTGAAATGCTGGGTGAACTTAAAGATAAAGAGTCCGTCCCCGCCCTTAAAGGATTTGTGGAGCGCAATAACGAAGACGGCAATTATGAGGTCTGCGACCTGACTACATGGAAAGCTGTTGAATGCCTTGCAGCCATCGGCACTGACGAAGCCCTTGATTTTATTGTCGCCAACCTGCATCACCGCAATCCCACCGTGCGCAGGGTGGTCACTGATTGCCTGACCGTACTCGGCGGCGCGGCTGTACCTTATCTGACTAAAGTAATCAGTCCGGGCAGCGACAAGGATGATATGATCCTTGCCGCCAACGTACTCGGTTTTGTCGGGGATAAGGCCGGTCTTGATGTGCTCATGGATGCCATTGAGAAAGAATACTCCACTGATTCCAGTGTGAAATATGCAATCTATGAAGCCATCGGAAGGATCGGAACCATGAAGGGCGTAATCAGCCTGATTGATGGTCTGGATGATGATGACGACCTTATTGCCGTTGCGGTTATGACCGGACTTGACGGTCTGGTTAATCCGGGTGTGAATAAAAAACTTGTTGAAATAATAGGTGCTGGCGGAAGCAAGGCCGGGAAAATTCTCAGGGCCATTGTCACTGCAAAGGCTGTGAATGTCTTTCATGGGTTATATGGTGAGGGTAAGATCGGCCGTTTTCTGATGAATGCCATTGTCGCTTCCAAGGACGCCGAGGTGCATGAGGCCTTCCGGGCCAAGCTGGTCGAGATTGGTGGTGAGGGAGCCGAAGCCGACATTTCAAGGTTGCCCGAGGCAGTAGAGGCCGTTGGGAAAAGAGCTCTTGCTGTCGACGATTCCAAGTCCATGCTTGCTCTCTACCGCAGCATTCTGACCAGTGCCGGGTACAACCCCACGGTGGCTGAGAACGGGCAGGATGCCTACTCCTATATCGAGATGAATGAAGTATTCGATGTGATTATCACCGATATGAATATGCCGGTCATGGATGGAATGGAATTTGTTTCCAAGCTGCGCCAGACCGATGACTATGCTGATATCCCGGTGATCATGGTTACGACCGAATCCGAATATTCCCAGCAGGAGCTGGCGCGTAAAACCGGGGTAAATGACTTTATTACCAAGCCTTTTACCGCTGATCAGCTGAAAGCAAAAATTGCTGAGTATGTTTCTTGAAATACGCGGATAAATTAATGAAGAAAGGGGCTAAACAGCCCCTTTTTTTTATGCTTTTTGAATTTTACGTATATTTTCCACTATGAGACCACTGACTTCCCTGCTGTAGAGCATGGCTACATGTCCAAGCGCATGGCTATGTATGATGTTCCAATTTCCTGAAGAAGGTTCAAGGTTGGTCCATGGCAGCACCAGTTCATCCATTGGGGAAATGATAGCCGTTTTGGGGATATCTTGCGGGTAAGCTATTCTGTTTTCACCTTTGAATAACCCACTTGCTGGATGGAGGCTTCGCCCCAGCCTGCCGATGGCTATTGATGCCAGAATACTTCCTCTGTACGGGGTGCCGAGAGATATGAGCCCGGCACACATGCTTTCTGTTTCCGGGGCCTGAGTTGCTCCGCAAGAAAGCAGACCTCCAAGGCTGTGCCCTATGAGAATTATTTTTTTGTTTGATTTATAGTGAAGTTTTTCAATGGTATCGCGTAGTTCTAACACCAATTCAGGATAAGATGTCATAAAACTGCCGTATTGCCACGTGTGCAGGTTGCTGTACCCGGCCAGATTTAAGCGGTAACGCATAATCAGCCATGCGGCTTTGTTATGGTAAAGCCCGTGGACCATTAGTATGGGAGTGTCATCACTATTTTTTTTTATCAGCGGCAGATTGCACAGAAAGGTGAAAGGACGGGTGCAGACGGCGTTCAGCAGACTTAATCCAGCTGAAAATGCAGCCCTGACAAAATCCTTGAGCATCTGCTTGGCACCTCTTTTGCGTACTTCTGCGGGATTGCAGAGGGTTGCAAAAAGAAAAAGAGGAATGGGCATTAATACCAGCAGCACAACGGCATTTATTATAAAGTTCATAGCGTCCGGTTATGGGTTTCGGTTAACATATTCTGTTTTCAATTGACGCAAATCGTTTCCGCCTGCAACATAATTATCAATCTTTACTGTTACAAATGGAGAGTTGAAGTGAAAGATACGGTCTTAAGTCTGGACATCGGCAGTGGAACTCAGGATGTCCTTTATTATATGAAGGGGGTGGAGATTGAGAATTGTTTCAAATTCGTACTTCCTTCGCCTGCACGGGTGGTGGGCGCCAAGATTAAGGAATTGACCGGACAGGGACGTGATATATATCTTTCCGGCAGGAACATGGGGGGCGGTTTCGGGCGTTCAGTCTATCCGCACATGGAGGCCGGGTACAAGGTCTA
The DNA here is from genome assembly GCF_963678865.1 of Maridesulfovibrio sp. Lineage (NCBI taxonomy): Bacteria > Pseudomonadati > Thermodesulfobacteriota > Desulfovibrionia > Desulfovibrionales > Desulfovibrionaceae > Maridesulfovibrio > Maridesulfovibrio sp. The sequence continues at coordinate 3,103,183 of NZ_OY787459.1, forward strand.
CTCCCACCCTCGCGCTGCTCTCGCTCTTGGAGACGACCTGACCCGTCTGGAAAAAAACGGAATAATCCTTTGCGATGAAATGCCTGAAGGGTGCGTCGAAGTGCCACTTGCTGATTTTGATCCTGAGTGGTGGAAGGAATTTTTTGCGGCAGCGGGGCTTGATTATCCCGGCTATATTACTGCTTCGGTTCAGGATCATGGTTACCATCCGGGCAAGAGTAATCGTATCGGGCGGTTTAATCTTTGGAAACACCTGCTGCTGGAGAATAGCGGGCGTCCCGAAAGTCTTGTTTTTGAAACCGTACCCCCTGAATTCACCCGCATGGCTGAGCTGCAGGACAGTATCGGCGGTGGTGCAGTAAGTGATACCGGGGCGGCAGCAGTGCTGGGAGCTCTGTTTGTGGACGGGATTATGGAGCACAGTCATCGGCAGGGGGTCTGCCTGATTAATGTGGGCAATAGTCATACGGTTTCTTTTCTGATCTTTAAGGGTGCGGTTTACGGAGTTTATGAGCATCATACCGGAAATATGACCCCGGAAAAGCTCTGGAATGATTCCCAGCGTTTCCGGCAGGGTAAAATAAGTTTCCAGGATGTTTTTGATGACTGGGGACACGGCTGCCTGACTCTTGACCTGCCGGAAGAGGCGCAGGGGTTTGCTCCCACATATGTGCTTGGTCCCCGCCGGGCATTGCTGGAAGGTTATCCGGTAGAATTCCCTGCTCCCGGGGGGGATATGATGCTTGCCGGAAGCTTTGGCCTGATAAAGGGAATGGAGATGAAAGGCATATTGTAATGTAGTTGGCAAAATGACTTATCTCCTTGCTCTGCCAGCGTATTAGCGCTATTGATGATCAGGATTGTTCTTTTGTGAACTGTGCTGAATACCTTAAACCGGACTGATGTACTGAAGACCAGAGGCCATGTTTCGATCCATACTGTTTGCACTATTATTATTTCTGCCCGGCTGTACTGATATTTTTGCAGAAGGCTGGCTCTCCAGTACTCTTACTGAGCTGGGGGCGGGTAATCTGGACAGGATTCTTGTGATTGGTGCGGGTGTGATTATTGCTATTCTGCTGTTTTTTATCGGTTTTCTTTATTTGAATATCGATAAGAGAAAAAAAGTGGAAACGGAATTGCAGCGTGAACGCGATCTCATGGGCAGTATTATGGAAACCAGCCCCATGGGTATTTTGGTTATTGATAATGACGGCAGGATTATTTTTGCCAATGATCAGGCTGCCCGTGTGCATGGTGTGGCCCGTGAAGACATTATAGGTAAACAGCATAATGACCCGGTTTGGGAAATAACCGCCCATGACGGATCCCCTTTTCCTGAAGAACGGCTCGCTTTCAACAGGGTCATGAAAATCCGTAATGCGGTTTTGGATATTCGTCACGCCATCCATTGGATGGATGGACGCAGGGTCCTGCTCTCCATCAATGCTTCCCCTATTTTTTCTGATGACGGGAACATTCAGAAAGTCGTTGCCTCTGTAGAGGACATCACCACCAGAAAAAAAGTGGAGGAAGCTCTCAAGGAGAGCGCCTACCGTTTTCGTTCACTTGTTAAAACAGCTGAAAGTGTCATTATTCTCCTTTCCCCCGAGAAAAAAATTCTTGAATTCAACCGTATGGCTGAGCACATTTTCGGACGGACCCGCCATGAGGTACTGGGCCGTGATTATTATGAACTTTTTGTTCCGGAGAGATTTTGGGCTGACCATAATAAGCAGTTCTCAACAGTGCTTTCCGGTACTCCTTTGCGGTTGCTTGAGGGCTATGTGGTAGCCCATGGCGGTGAAGAGCGCATGATGCAATGGTCCCTTTCCCGGTTGCTGGATGCCAAGGGCGGAGCTTTGGGGGTTCTTGCAGTGGGACAGGACATCACCGAGCGCAAGCGAAGTGAAGCCGAACTTTGCGAAGCCCGTGATGCTGCCGAAGAAGCCAGCCGGGCAAAAAGTGAATTCCTCGCCAATATGAGTCATGAAATCCGCACTCCTATCAGCGCAATTATCGGCATGAGTGAAATGACTTTGAGCACCGACCTGACCGAAGAGCAGCAGGGGTATCTGGTAACGGTTAAAAAAGCTGCGGAATCATTGCTGCACATTATTAATGATATTCTTGATATTTCCAAAATTGAAGCCCGCAAGATGGAGTTGCGGCCCGAGGATTTCAATCTCTTTGAAATGCTGGAAAAACAGCTTTCAGTTTTGAAGGTGCAGGCAGAGGAAAAGGGCATAGAACTGCGCGCCAATGTCAGCGACGATGTTTCCCGCTGCTATTATGGGGATGAATACCGTCTTGGGCAGATCATAATCAATCTGGTGGGCAATGCCATCAAGTTTACTGAAAAAGGTTACGTGAAAGTCTCTGTGGAGCATGCCGGAAGTTTTGAAGAGGGTGCGGTTCTCGAGTTCAGGGTTAAAGACACTGGAATAGGTATTTCAGAAGATAAGGCCGAGAAACTTTTTGAAAGTTTTGTGCAGCTCAATGCCGGATATTCCAAACGCCATCCCGGAAGCGGTTTGGGGCTGGCTATTTCACGCCAGTTGGTGGAAATGATGGGGGGGCAGATTACCTTTACCAGCAGTGAAGGCAAGGGCACTGAGTTCAAGTTTACAGTAAGGCTCAAGTCCAGCGAAGGTGAATGTCTGGAAACCCCGGTTACTATTTTTGAGACTCCCGGTACTGGAAAGGCTCATCCTGCCCGTATCCTTCTGGCTGAGGATAATGCTACCAACCAGCTCTATATTGCCCATTTCCTGACTGAACAGGGCTTTGAGGTTGAAACTGCGGAAAATGGGATTGAAGCTTTGGAATTGCTGGCGAACAGTGATTCTTTTGACGTTATCCTTATGGATGTGCAGATGCCTGAGATGGACGGTCTTGAAACAACAAAGAGGATCAGGGAGCAGGGGAACGATATCCCGATCATTGCCCTGACCGCTTATGCCATGGAAGGAGACCGGGAAAAATTCTTGAGCAGTGGCATGGATGCCTATTCTTCAAAGCCGGTTAAGATTGACGAGCTGGTTAAGATTATCGGCAGGCTTGTTCCCCACAAGACCAATTAAAAAAGCGCCAAATCTGCGTGATCTGGCGCTAGTTCGTTTAGCATAATTTATTGTTCGTTTTTTTTATCTTCAATATTCCCTACCAGATCCTTCTGCAGGATTCCGGCAATCTGCTCTTTGAAGTCCATGAGTTCTTTGTTGTTGATTCCTGCAAGAATGTCTTCCGCAGATTCAATTTCATCGAATCCTTTGTTTAAGGAGCACACAAGATGAATACCCACTTTTCGACCTTCAAGATCAACTGTTCCAAGAATATTTGACTTTTTTATCTTTTTTCTTACCGCTTGCGGAAGCTGGGGGATGGCCAGCAGCATGTCGCGGGGGTAGAACAAGTAGCCGAAGGAAAAATTCTCGGCAGTAAAAGCGTCATTTTGAAATCCACCATTGAGGTCAAGATCACTGCCTTTGGCTGATTCCAGCATCTGCATGATATCAGAAGCGATAGTTTCCGCGTAACCTTTGTCCATATTGTTTCTCCCTGAAATATTATGTAGCCTTCGTTTGTTTGTAATTATTTCCCCGGCAGCGGCTGCGGGGGCAAAAGAGAATCAAGCATTTGCAGCCTGCAGATGTCAAGCTGATTGGGAGGCTTCGGTATATGAAATCGTATAGTCAGGAATTATGGCTGTTTTAATTTACCCCAGGGTTTAAATACAGAAACCCAGACCAGAAAGAGCAGGCAGCCGAAGACAGCAAATGCTGAGATTTCATTGAGCAATTGGCTGCGCAGGTATTCCGGGGTCTGCAGGGCCAGATCTCCTGTATTACCTGAAAGTTTACTCATATGTTCCAGCCAGGGCATGTAGCAGGTGAATCCGAAGACGATGAAGCCTATGTTGATTGCCCATTTGGTGATAATCCATTTAAACTTGAAAAATCCCCATGCACTTTTGCAGGCAAAGATAAATCCCGTGCACAGACAGCCCAAAGCTCCGGCGGTGACTACATATTGATCCACCAGCTTCAGGCAGATGTCCCGGCCATACAGGGCTTCCCCTGATCCCGGAACAAAAAGGCAGTGCAGCAGGACCAGTGAGAGTGCTCCGCCGCCCCAGAGGCAGGCGCTTAGCATGTGCATGGCGCGTAGCCATTTGGTTTGTGTCGGTGTGAGTTTTGTCATTATTTCAGTTTGTTGTATAAGTTAAGTGCGGTCTGTAGTAGTTTATCCCTTTTGATGGGTTTGGCTATGAACTCGTCCGCTCCTCCGGCAAGGCATTTTTCCCTGTGTTCCGGTGATACATGGGCCGTAAGAGCAATTATCCCGGATCGTTTCCCGGAATTCTCCTCCTCTTTTCTGAATTTATCAAGAAATTCATAGCCGTTCATTATGGGCATTTCCATGTCCAACAAAATTATATCAAAATAATTATTTGAGGTAAGTTTCATAGCCTGCCTGCCATCACCGGTCATGACAAGATTAACACCTGTGTTTTTAAAAAAATGTCTGATCAGGTCCTGATTGGAGAGGTTGTCTTCAGCCACCAGAATTCGCATGGCTGGGAGTTTAAATTCGTGCCTCTCTTCCGGGCTTTGTCCGTTTTTATGGGATAAATTCAGCAATTCCATTGTATTTCTGAGAAGTAATCTGCGTGAAACCGGCAGGGGTTGTCCCCGGCCTGTAATCCCTTGTTCCAGCAATTTTCTGTCAAAGCCGGCTCCCTGCTGGAGCATAAGAACCGGAGGCAGTTCGATGCCTTCAGCTTTAAGTGTGTGCAGCAGCCTCAGACCTTCTGAATTCTTAAGCGAAAGATCGTAGATGAGGAGTCTATATTTCTGCTCCTGCGCTGAATGGAGCAACGTTTTCAGACTTTCCGCAGTGGAGCAGGGCGTGGCTCTGCCATTGAAATAATTCAGGGTTTCGCAGAGAGAGATCAAGGTCTCGGGATTGCGGGCGGCCACCAGTATTTCAGAACATTTAAGATCCGGCTGAGGTTGCGGATTCGTTTCCGGGCAGTGGGGCAGGGGCAGGGTAACTGTGAAGGTGCTGCCTTTTCCGGGAGTGCTGCTGGCAGTAATGCTTCCGCCCATGAGCTCCGCCAGCTTACGGCTGATGGAAAGTCCAAGTCCGGAACCCCCATACCTGCGGGTGGTGGAAGTGTCGGCCTGCGAAAATGGTTCGAAAATGGTTTCCAGCTTTTCCGGTGAAATGCCGATTCCGGTATCGGATACGGTGAAGGTGATGTTGTCCGGTGAAGACCCTTTTCCTGAGCGTGATACGGTAACGTTTACTTCTCCGCTGTTGGTGAATTTTACAGCATTGGAAAGGAGATTGAGCATGATCTGGCGCAGACGGGTTGAATCTCCGGTTACAATTTCCGGTACCTCAGGCTTGTAACGCAGGACCAACTCCACATGCCGTGACGAAGCTGCTGTGCTTTGCAGATACATGAGTGATTCTGTCTCTTGCAGCAGGTCAACAGGTATGGATTCCAGTTGTATGTGGTTAGCCTCTATTTTGGAAAAATCAAGAATATCGTTAATGATAGTCAGCAATACTTCGCCGGAAGACTCAAATATATTAACGTATTCAGCCTGTTCTTCGGATATGTCCGTGTTTTTCAGCAGGTCGGCTACCCCCAGAATAGAGTTGAGGGGAGTGCGTATTTCATGACTCATGCTGGCAAGGAAAACACCCTTGGCTTTGTTGGCTTCCTCTGTTTTCAAAATTGCCTGTTCCAGTCTTTCTTCGGTTTTTTTGTGTTCTTCAATTTCCTGATTCAGATCGGCTGTACGTGCTTCCACCTGCATGGCCAGCGCATCTTTCTGTTTTTTCATCGAACGGGTTCGCTGGCGTACGATCAGGATAAACAGGAGGATGAAGGCGCAGAAAAGACCTGCAGCGAACCATGATGTTTTCCAGAACGGAGGGGTAATTGATATTCCCAGCCGGATTCCTTCTGTGTTCCATATTCCGTCACTGTTGGCTCCGCGGACCCTGAACACGTAGTTGCCGTGATCAAAATTAGTGAAAGTCGCTGTGGCATCCGGGGCGTCGATCCATGCGTCATTAAAACCTTCCAGCATGTATTGGTATTTGTTCAGTTTCGGGTTCTGGTAGTCCAGGGCTGAAAAATTAAAGCTGAACATGGCATCTTTCCATGACAGGGTAACATGAGCGGATTCGGTTATGTTACGTTCAAGTTTTGCCGGCCTGTTCATTATGCTCAACCCGGTGATGACCATGGGCGGGGGAGTGATGTTGATTTTTATTTCGCGGGGATCGAACATGGTTATACCCTTGAGACCGCCGAAGTACATCTTGCCGCTTTGGCCTTTGTTGTATGAATTTATCCAGAATTCTATTCCCTGCAGCCCGTCTGAAAGACTGAAATTCCAGACCTGTCCGTTAACCGGATTAAGGCGTGAAATACCCTTGAAGGTGGATACCCAGACGTGACCGCTATCGTCTAGGCAAAGCCCTTGAATCCCGTCGTTGGCAAGGCCGTTTTCCGTAGTGTAGCGAGTGAACATCCCGCTTACCGGATCAAAACGGTTCAAACCGGAATCAGTGCCCAGCCAGAGGGAACCATCCGCAGCTTCGGCAATTGGCGTAACTCGGTTGTTCGAGAGGGATTGCGGATTGTCCGGATCGTGCCGGAAATGTCTGAATGTACCCTTTTCCCGGTCCATCAAATTCAGTCCGGCATTGGTGCAGACCCAGAAATTGTTATTGCTGTCTTCAAAAATGTTGCGGACCCTTTGATGTCCAAGACTGCTCGGATCGGAGGAAACATAGTTGTAATGTTTGAACTTGCCGGTTTCACGGTCCAGCCTGTTGAGTCCTTTTTTGCTGGTCCCGATCCAGATATAGCCCTTGCTGCCTTCGTATATCCACCAGATATTGTTCTGGCTCAGGGAGTTGCTGTCAGCATTGTTCCGTTTGTACCTTTTGACAACTCCTCTCTCTTTGTTGATGACACAGATGCCTTTTTTACGGGTTCCCACCCAGATCAGCCCGGAACTGTCCTGAAAAATGCAGTTGATCCGGTCGCCGGATAACTTCCACGGGGCCGCAGATTTTGTATTGTAGGTTTTGATTTCTCCGGTTCGGGGGTCATAGGTGTTGATCCCGTTTTTATAGGTTCCCACCCAAAGCAGCCCTTCTTTATCTTCAAGGACGGCACTTATTTCCAGCCCCGAAAGTGTGTCCTTTTTCCATGGCTGGCGGGTAAGTAAGCCGAAAGCCTGCATTTTAGGGGTGAGTTTGCTCAACCCGGCTGTATAGGTGGCAATCCAGATAACTCCTGAGTTGTCCTCGAGGATTCCGGTAACCTTGTTACTGCTCAGGCTCTGACGGTCAAACTGGTTGTTCTTGAAGAAATGAAATTTCATTTTTTCCGGGCTCAATCCGGCGGTTGCAGGATCCCGTTTCGCCAATCCTTCAAGGGTTCCCAGCCAGATATTTCCGGAACGATCTTCGTAAATGTCGTTAATTTCCAGAGAGCTGAGTATGGACCTAAACTTTCCGCTACGGGGATCAAGGATGGAAATTCCTTTTTTAGTGCCTATCCATAATTCATTTTTTTTCTGCTGATAAAAGCAGAGGATTGTGTTGTCGTTGAGGCTTTCAGGATCATCGGGGTCATGCATGAAAGTTTTAAATGTTTTTTGTTTACGGTTGAATAGGTTAAATCCTCCGGCTGTGCCTACCCATATCCGGCCCTGCAGGTCTTCATAAACAGTCCTGATTTCATCATCACTGATGCTGCCCGGCTGTTCGGAATGACGGAAGCTGGTAAAGTTTCCTGATTTCCGGTTGAAAATATGCAGACCATAATGAGTCCCTACCCAGAGCTGCCCTTTGGAGTCCTCATAGATGGAGCTGACGTCTTTATCCGAAACGGGATGGGTATTATCTGTTGCAGGCTGAAAGCTTATGAAGCTGTCTGTTAAGCGATTATAGCGGTTTAATCCTCCGCCCTTTGTGCCGACCCAGATGATTCCGTCCTTATCTTCATAGAGGGCGCGTATATTGGCGTCGGAAAGGCTTCCGGCTTCTGTGCCGTCCTTGTATACTTTAATATGCCTGCCATCGTAGCGGTTAAGCCCATCATAGGTTCCGAACCACAGGAACCCCCGTGAATCCTGCAGCATGCAGAGGATGGAAGATTGCGACAGTCCGTCATTCAGGGATAAGTGGTCAAACCTGAGCTCTTCCTGGTACGCCAGTGCCGGTATTATAGGTAAGATGAATAATATCAGTATGCTTGTGATTAATGTCGCAATTCTTATATATCGGGGCATGCGTTGATCCATATCAGTTGGCGATGAAAGGGCAGTCCACTCTGTTCTGTTAAACTGAGAGGACTGACTTGATACGTTCAAGGGCCCAGTCCACTTGTTTTGCATTGATAACCAGCGGAGGCGCAAATCTTATGATGTTGTCGTGTGTTTCCTTACAGAGGAGCCCGTTTTCCTTGAGCTTTTCGCAATACTGCCTTGCTCCTCCGGCATTAAGCTTGAATTCAACGGCCAATAGCAGTCCTCTTCCGCGAACTTCCTTGATTTTGCCGTTTTGGATGGAATTAAGCCCGGCCAGAAATTTCGCTCCCATATCTTCAGCATTCTGAATGAGTTTTTCGTCTTTCAGGACTTTGAGAGCCTCTCTTGCCACAGCACAGGCCAGCGGGTTTCCGCCGAAGGTGGAGCCGTGTTCGCCGGGCTTGAGTACGCCGAGGACCTCGGTATTGGAAAGTACTGCCGACACCGGGTAGAATCCCCCGGAAAGGGCTTTTCCTATGAGGGTGATATCTGCCTCGATGCCTTCATGCTCTTCCGCGAGCATTTTTCCGGTCCGTCCGAGTCCGGTCTGAATTTCGTCCAAAATCAGATTGATGTTATGTTTGTTGCAAATTTCGCGGACTTTTTTCAGGTAACCTTCGGGAGGTATTATGACCCCTGCCTCACCTTGGATTGGTTCGACCATGAAAGCCACTGTGTTGGGAGTTATGGTCGCTTCAAGAGCCTCGGCATTGCCGAAGGGGATGATCTTGAAGCCGGGAGTGAAGGGGCCGAATCCCTTGCGGGAGCCTAGATCAGTGGAAAAACTGACGATGGTGATGGTCCGGCCATGAAAATTGTCGCCGCATACAATGATCTCGGCGCGGTCTTCAGGGATTCCTTTGACCATATAACCCCATTTGCGCACCGCTTTGATGGCGGTTTCAACCGCCTCGGCGCCGCTGTTCATGGGCAGGACTTTGTGGGAGTTGGTCAGTGCGCAAAGCTCTTCGTAAAAAGGACCCAACTGGTCGTTGCGGAAGGCTCTGGAAGTCAGGGTCAGTTTTTCTATCTGTTCCTGCATGGCCTTTTTGATACGAGGATGGCAGTGGCCCTGATTTACTGCGGAGTATGCGGAAAGGCAGTCCATGTACTTGTTTCCTTCAACGTCCCAGACCCAGACTCCCTCTCCTTTTTCAATTACAACGTCGAGGGGTTTATAGTTCTGCGCGCCAAATTTATCTTCAAGTTCAATGTATTCGGACTGTTTCATCATCTGAATCTCCGTTGAAGGATTGATTTGTCTATATATCTACTAGATTCAGTTTCATTTATCCAGCTTTGTCCTTTGTGTTTGTATAATATATTAGAGACCTTTGCGTTGTTTGAAGAGTCAGACGTGTCAAACGCCGCATGATTTTTGTTTTCATGCGGCGTTTGGTGAAGAAGATGTAGTACTTAAATAATAAAATTTATTGCCTTTTGCGTGGGGCTACCTCAATTTTTTCCACCCACTTTGATCCGCTGGGCGGTTCATAAGTAGCAAATGAGTCGATGAGCAGGTCCGGAGTGTCTGCGGTGAGCAGTTTTTCCAGATGGATGTCTTTCAGGAAACCTTCTTCAACAACACCGCCCAGAAAAGAGAGCAGTTTGTCGTAGTAACCGTCCACATTGAGCAGCCCGCAGGGTTTGGAGTGGAAACCGAGCTGTGCCCAGGTAAAAATTTCAAATATCTCATCCATGGTGCCGATGCCGCCCGGCATGGCGATAAAACCGTCGGAAAGATCGGCCATGAGGGCTTTGCGTTCATGCATGGAATCTGCAACGTGCAGCTCTGTCAGTCCGTGTGAGCGATTTCGATTTTATAGAGGCTTTCCGGGATAACCCCGATCACCTTGCCCCCAGCATCCAAAGCGGATTGGGCCAGTATGCCCATCAGTCCGGTGCGTGAACCTCCGTATACGGTGGTCAGGCCGCGCTGGGCCATTTCCCGGCCCATGTTGCGGGCCGCCTGAGCGTATTTAGGGTCGTTACCCGGATTGGCTCCAAGAAAAATGCATATGCTTTTCATTTCAGGATTCCTTGTCTTTTAGGTAAAATGAGTTGTAGGCGATGGTTAAAAGGACCGCAAACCCGGCCGAGGCAACTCCCAGAGCGGCATTGTAAAAGGGCGGTGCCGCAAGTGCAAGCCGAATCAACAGGGTGACCAGCGCGAATCCCGAGTTACGGAAAACCGCATGGAATGCCGGGAGGAAACGTTGGGAAATGAGTACCAGCAGAATGTCGCTGAAGATGAGTATGGTATAAAAAGTACTAAAGAAATCAAATGAGTGAATGCCCATGGCCGAGCGGAAAAAAACGTATCCTCCCAGACCCATGAATAAACCCAGCAGGAGCAGGGCAACCAGTTTTTTGCTGGCAACATAGCTGAATTTAAATGAAGGTTTTAAGGTCGGGCCTGATTTTTGGACACGGTAATATATGCCCAGCAGAACAAAAACCACAAAGGCTCCTGTTCCGTCTGAAAGGATTTGGTAAATGGGTGTCATGTTTCCGGTGAATGTTATCGGTTCCGGAAAATTAACCAGTTCCTTGAATGAGTTACGCATGAGGATCAGACAGAGAATCTCCAACTGCTTGCCGACGGATTTTGAAAAAGAGCAAGGCAGCACAAAGATGAAACTGATTACCTCAAGCACAAGAACCAGAGTGAAGGCAATTCCCACTGCCGCGTAGTGGCTGCTCGGTGTTTTGGCTGCAATTGCTGCGGGGAGCAAACCCTGCCTGCCCAGTTCGATTCCCAGCAGGGCGGCCAGAAAGCAGCCGATTAGAATACCCGCCACAGCCCGTTCCGTCTTTTCATTTTGCCAGAGCGAGTGCAGGGGATCAAAAACGTATGTCGCTAATTCATAGATTGAATATTTCATAAGAATTTTATTACTATGACCGTACAATCATCTTCCAATGGAAGTCCTTTGCGGTAGGCTTCCACCTCAATGAGGATCGTGTCGGCGATTTCCTGTGCTTGTTTGTGGTGGTTATCGCGGATTATCTGCTTGAGACTATCCTTGCCGAATTGCTTCCCGGACGGGCTGTGTGCTTCCCATATCCCATCGGTATAAAGGATCATGATCTGACCCTGCTTCATGGAAGTTACATAGTCCCGGTACGGGTAGTCTTCATCAACTCCCAGCGCAAGTCCTTCGCCCAGAAGCTGGTCGAAACTGTCACTGTCCGGGGAATAGATCAGTCCTGGATCATGCCCGGCCCTGATCCAGTTGACTGTCTTCTGCTCTGCATTGCATATGGCCATGAACATGGTCATAAAGTGCCCGGTCTGGGCACAGTCTTTTGTTATCAGCCTGTTGACATCCGTTACGGATTCCACCAGCGTCCTGCCCTGTCCGGAAAGGGCGCGCAGATAAGCCCGGGCGCTGGTCATCAGCAGGGCCGCACTTACGCCGTGCCCGGACACATCTCCGATTGCCGTGGCAAAACTTTTGGGTCCGCAGGTGGCACAGCCTGTAAAGTCATAATAGTCTCCACCTGTCTGTTCTGAAAAGGTGCAGCGCGCGCCAATTTCCACACCTTCAATCTCGGGCGGGGCCTTCGGGAAGAGTGATTGCTGGGCCTCATCCGCCAGATCCAGGGCTTGCCTGATCCTTGAGTGCTCTCGCAGTTGGGGGACCATATGGTTAAAATTCTGGGCAAGATCGCCGAGTTCGTCTTTTGAGTGGAATTCAGCGCGGACATCCCAATCACCGTCTCCGACTTTGATCATTGCTTCCGATAGCTTGCGGATGGGGGTGGAAAGGCTTTGCGATACAAAATAGGCTACAACGGCAATGGATAGAATCACTGCCAATGCAATCAGCGAGGTCCCTTCGAGCTGGTTGGCTATGCTTTCACGTACAGATTGTTCGGCCTCATCCGCTTCCGCAGTGAATTTATTGACCGGTGTTATAATGAGGATGGATACGGATTTATTGATAGGACTGTAAGTCCACAAAGAGGGGACCCCTTTGTAGTTCATGTGCAGAACTCCGGGGTTCTTGTCGTTGATATCCTTGATCAGGGATTCAAATTGCGGGTTGTCTTCAGTCAGCCATTCTTTTTCCGGCGGGGCCTGCCAGAAACGTCCGTGTGCAGGGTGGAATTCTTTTTCAGTCTGATTGTCATCAATTTTACCGATGACCAGCAGGGAATCGTGATGTGCTTCATCCCGGTGAAGAGTCGTGACCATGATCACTTTGGCGACTTGCGTGTCCGTTGACACCAGTGCCGTGTTCAGGCTTTCCTCCAGAGGAATTACCAGCGATGCAACTCCGATGAATTTACCCTTATCGTCGTAAAGGGGGGCCGTCAGTCTGTTGCATAATGTTTTGGTTGCAGCATCGAGTGATGGCAGAGTCCAGTTCTCTTTACCCTGTTTACGTGTCTCTTGATACCATACGTGCGTTCTTGGATCATAGCTGCGGGGAAATGAATTGTGACCCGGATAGGTGGCAATAAGACCGTTTTCGAGGATTATTTCCTGCCAGAGAACCAGATTTTTCAGGGCTGCGGCACATGATTTGAAATCATCAAGCAGCGGGGTGATCCTGTTGATATCCGTTAAGGCCTGCTCAAGGGGCAGATTTTCGCTCAGCCAGAAAGAGATATGGTCCGTTGTGATGGGCAGGTCGATAAGGTCACCGCGCTGCATGCCCGCCATGTGTTCACCCCTGCGGTTTGTTCCTCTGCCCATGAGTGCGCGTTTTTTGTAAGCCGGGAGATTGATGAGTTCAGGCTCATTAATATTTTTAGAGTGGGTAGTGATAAACGGTTTTATTGCCGGCGAAGCAACTTCGTTGGTGTTCAGCCGCAGTTCCGCTTCTCCTTGAATGCTTTTCAGGGTGGTCTTGTACAGACGTTCTTCAAGGTTGATCATTATCGCAGCACTTCTGGCCTGTTCGGCAAGGTTACGGGTGGCCCGCTCAAGGAGGGTCATACGAGTCTGGGTCTGCAAGTCCGATCCTAATGCCTTGAGTGAGTTGATCCCGTGTGTCTTAAGCACAAACAAGGGAATAAGGGAAAAGGTAAGCAGTATTATGAGCAATTTCCAGCGGATTTTCATAACAGTATTAAAACCTATCCAAACCAAATATTCAATGATGAAAATGTTTAAAACGTCCGCTTTACCGGGAAATTAATTGAGCAGAGCGGTTAGGGTTATAACCACTGGCAGTGAAGGCAGTAGATTTGCCAGGTTGATACGTTTTATTTCGAGCAGGGTCAGGCTGATACCGATTATGAGCAGACCTCCGGTTGCGGTAAGCTGGTCAATGATAAACGGCGAGAACCATTCCTGAAATGATTCGGCGAAAAGGGTCAGTGCGCCCTGATAGATTATTACCGGAATGAAAGAGAAAAGCACCCCGATTCCGTAAGAGGAAGCCAAGGCTATGGATGCGAAGCCGTCGAGCATGGCCTTTGTGAAAAGGATGGTGGTATCTCCTTTTATTCCTTCTTCCAATGAACCTATGATGGCCATGGCCCCGATGCAGAAGATAAGTGAAGCTGTAATCATTCCATCAATAAAACCGGTATCGCTGGAGCCGACCTTTTTTTTCAGCCATCCTGCACCTCGCTCGAATAAGGTATCAAGCCTCAGTAATTCACCAATGATTCCGCCAATGAGAAGACTGAAGATAACCACAAGGATATCTTGAACTTTTAAAGCCATCTGGATGCCGATCAGAACAACACCCAGACCAAGTGCCTGAAAAATAATCTGTCGAATGCGTTCAGGAAATCTGCTGTGCAGGAGGATACCGATTATGGATCCGGCGATGATGGCACCGCCATTGACCAGTGAGCCTATTGGAATCATGGGAATCTCTTTTGTGTAGAAAATTAATGAAAGGAGGCTGAAAATAGCACTGAGTTTTATGGTTTACAATAGAGCAACACCTTAATTTTATGTTTGCTGTGGGGTGTGTATGAGTATGACGATGAAGGTTTTTCCCGGAGATATATTGCTAAATGGTCTTGACAGCTGCTCAGTCATTTAATATTAACAATCCCTCACCTATGCCGGGATGGCGGAATTGGTAGACGCAGCGGACTCAAAATCCGCCGGGTTCACGCCCTTGCGAGTTCGAGTCTCGCTCCCGGTACCATCTGAAATTAAAGGGTTTTTCGCAAAAAGCGAGAAGCCCTTTTTTCATGTCCAAAACAGTTCTCCCCACACTCTTCCCCATAAAATTAAAAAAAGTGAAAAAAGTTTGATTAAGTTCAAATTTTTTTCACTTGGCGTTCCCCATGTCTGTTTAACTACTCAGTTAACTTAATTATTTTTAGATTTGTAAATATAATTTAGCTCGGTTAAGGATGGCTAAGCCTGATATAATTATGGAGAGTTTGAGCATGAATAAATCGCAAAATGGTAAAGCCAAGTCCAAAGTTGATGAGGAATCAAAACGTGAAATCCTGATTCAGCCGCTTGTTCAAGAAAAGCTGGATGAAGATAAATTGGTAGATGCAGTTATCCTGTTTCTTAGTTTGATTGGGCCTGTTCTTTTGGTCCAATATGGGCCGAATCCTTCGAACATGGCTTTTTTAGCTTATGCTTTTGTGTGTACCCTGATTGTTTGCGGATCAATTTGGTTGCTTAATCGTGCGGTATCTTATTTGGCTGAGGGCTTGAACTGGTTCGTAAAGTATGAAGTTAAGCGTAGAATACCAGTTTCAGAGTTGAGAGTTCGATGGAACAGAACGTCTAGTGCGGATTTTACAAATGTTGTTCTTGAAACCAGATTAAATGTATATTTTCAATTTGAGTATAATTCCAAAAAATTCTCAGTGCTGCGTTATTTCTATTCCTCATTTTTCCGTCAGGCCGAAAGATTGAAACGGCTTTTTGATGAGCGATGTTTCTTTGATTTAGAAGAAGTTGAACAGATTGAGCAGAAGTATCCGAGGTTTTTACCAAAAGCCGATAGAAGTGGAATAGAACAAGATTTAAAGATCGAAGAATTGGAAAAAGAGCTGGAAGATGCGCGAACTATGAAGGCCAGATTGACTAAGGCCAAGAAAAAGTTGGATGGCGCACGCAAGGAAGGTTTTTTCTTTTCCAACATGATTCTTGAGATGGTCGTTGACCCAACTCCGAAACAACAGTTTTCACACGAAGAATATAAAGCGATTGCGGACACGGTTATAGAAAAGGATTACATCAAAAAATTAAAACTGGTCAGACCAGCCAATTCCGTTATTGAAGAATTTAGGAAAAACATTCCTATCGAGTTCAGAAAAGAAAGCAATACAGCAAAATAAAAACTACGGGACAAAATGGACAATATGGACAAAATTAGATTTCTGTCCATTTTGTCCATATTGTCCGGGGTAATTTGATTCAAGAACAAGACCCCGAACCGAAGTCCGGGGCCTTGTGGTTAATCATCCTCTGGCTGAGGGAATTGTTCTGGAACATCTTTCAGCTCTGGATGCCGTTCATAAAAACCATCCAAAAGTTCTAATTTGGCTCCACATTCTGAGCAAATATCTTTCCGGCAATTTTCAGGGAGATCTTCTGCCAAATAAACCGTCTGGCATTTTGGACAAATCATGTCTTCCGGTTCGTTGCTTTCATCTGAGTTCAATGAAACGCTTTCTCTTGTTTTCCATAAATAAATAAGAACAATAGCACCGATAAATAATTGTATATATCCCACAAAGTCATATACTTTAAAACCTTTATATTTCCCTCCGCCAGTAAGAGGGGTCAAAATTCCAGATAAGAAAAAAGCCCAGCCTGCTAGGATAAGAACAAGTCTACCCGTTCCACCTTTTGATGGTTTGATTCTGTGTGATTCTTTTCTACTTTTTCCCATAATTATCCATAGCTTCTAGTGTTCTTGCTAATTAATGAGGCTATCGAATAGATATTCTTAATCAAGTTTTCCACATGCAAGTCCGCAGCTAGTTATGCAGCATTATCAGCAAAGGAGTTTTTGCCCACAGCATAAGACAAAACAGTTAGAATAATATAATACACAGAAAGAGCAGAAGCATATATATAAATATTGACTATCGACATTCCAATTAATGCGACTATAGAAAAAATAATAGAGTTTACAAAGAGTATCACCATTCCCATCGTTAGTTTAATAATAGATATAGACATCATTTTTTTTAAAGAAAAGCATAAGCACGCAAACATATAGATAAAAGGAGATGATAATGTATAAAAAAATGGCTCTATCAATATGCATACAAAACCTTCGTAGTTTAGATAACCACGATTCAACATGGATAGCATTTCAAATACATGCAATTTTAAATTAAAAAAATTTTCATCTATCATATACCATGATGAACTTGCAGCTAATTCTGTCGCCAGAAGCAGTGTCAAATATGCAAAAGTCATCCTGAATTGAAAGTCAAACCTAAATATTTTTAATCCTGAGTCTCTGCATCCGATACAACTTAATACAAATGACACAACTAAGCATGATGTGTAAGGGCTTATGTAATCTGTTATATGCCCAAAAAAGCAACTTATAAAGTTAAACATAAAATATGCATATACAATAACCAGAAAGGCATAGTCTCTATGTAGAATGGCCTTAAAATCATTCTTAACTTTTTTTAAATATATAAGCATATCTTATCCTAGCCCTGCAACAACATCGGTTTGTCGTTGCAGGGCTTGTTTTTAATTTTTATTTCTCTTCATAAATTCGCCCAGCTTAGTAATTCCATACTGAACTGGATACATTTTATCATCAGGAGTAGAAAGATAGACATCAGCATAATTTTCCAATTTATCCTGAACGCCAGCCTTAATAGTATTAGCCCTATTTTTTCTCACCTTTGGATCATTGCTGAAAATATCTGTGACTTTACTCGGATTAAGGTTTTTAGCAGCCGCATCTCTCCTTTGCTGATTTCGTTTTTCTTTTGCTGCCATATTATCCCAGCTTGCCTTTACGTAATCCTCTGCTTTTTCGAAAAATCCTTTATCCTTATCATCTTCATCGGCTGCCAGAGACGCACGTCGTGCTCGGCTTATCCGGTCGGCCTCAGCAAGAGCTCTATGTTCTTTTTTTGCCTGTTCATTAGCATTGAATTTATCCTGTCTACTAGTCAGCTCTTGAGCCTGCTTATCCACTTCCAAACCTTGTTGCACGCCTGCGTTATTTAGCTGATCAATAGCTTGCTGACTTTGCTGACCGAAAAAATCGTCATCTTTTGCCTGTTGGGTACTACGTGTCGCATTTTGGCTATGCCCTTCCCCGCCTAGGGTGTCATCACCATTGTAATGAGAGCCTCCCGGATCGGTATTATACCCCCAACCAGCGTCTGTAGGGCCGTAGGCACTTCCACTGGTTCCATTATACCCCGGACCGAAATCATTTCCAGCGTACCCACCGGAACTTGACGATTTGCTTTCGCTCTTCCCATCATCATCTGAACTGGATTCATCAAACAACCCCAGCCGATCGACAAAGTTAACCGGATCATCCCCGCAATAGCCATACAAATCCACATCACCGCCAGCATAGCCCAGCGGATCAGGAGAAATGAAACGCCCAATGGCAGGATCGTACTCACGGTAGCCGAAATGAATCAGGCCGGTATCGGAATCATACAATCCTCCGGCAAAGCCGAGCGGAGGCGCGAGTTCGGGACGACTGTTCTGTATCATCACCCCGAAAGAATCATATAGGATTTCCTGTACACTGTTTCCCGACAGATCAGCAACAGTAAAGGTACTACCCAACTGATCGGTAGCCAGTAGCAGCTTCTGGCCGTTGCGGATCATCCCGATAGCGTCCCCATCTTCATCATAGCGGATACGGGTCACACCGGAACGGTCTTCCACCGCAGACAGAGTGATCAGATCGTCCCACTGGTAACGCTGCACCAGCTTGCCGTTGATGAGCTTCTCGACACGGAATCCATTTTCATCAAAGCGATATTCAATTTCCCTGCCGTCAGGAAGCTGCACACCGCAAAGCTGTCCGCTTTCCAGATAATGATAGCGGGTAAGGCCATCTGAGTCCTGTTTAGCTGCAAGGTAGCCGTCTTCATTGTAGGAATAAGAGACCTCTCCGGCTTGAACGAGCTGCCCCTGTTCATTGTAGCTATATTTCAGCGGCTGACCGCCTGATACCTGCGAAAACACGCGCTGGCCCATGCGGTTGTAGCGATACACTTCAACCGGCTTTCCCTCGTAATGCACAACCTGCAACCTGCCTTCTTCATCGTACTGATATTCAAGGGCATGGCTGGATTCTGCTGAAGCGAGGATTTTACCAACAATGCGCAGTGTTTCATCCCGGTCAACACCCATGACAGCAAAAGTGTTCCGGGACTTGGGAGTCTGGAACTGCACGACCTCATCAGCCACTTCATTGAGGTCCACGTTATCGCGTTCAAGTTCATCACGGATAGTCCGCCCCGTACCAGCCTGCGGCATGCGGGACTTAAGCATCGACTGGCTTCCGCTGAGCATTTTCTGGAACTCAGCCTGAATTTCACTACCGTAAGTTGTGCCTTTCAGACCCTGAATCACGGGCAGGTTGGGATTTTCCTGCAGAAACTGGGCATGAACCATACGCTTCAACTTTGCATGTTGAGCTTTGGTTTCTTCCCATTCATAATTTTTCAGGTCCCAGCGGCGTTTGACTTCCGGATTCATCATGGATGGGTACATGCGGTCAGAGGATGAGAATTCATCAAAGTCAGGCTTTGGGTCTGCAAGTTCTTCACCTGTTCTGCGGTCAACGATTTTCCAGAGATTTTCAATCTGCATTTCCGCAGGTTCAGTTTCACCGTACAGTACCAGTTCGGTTGTCAGTTCGCTACGGGGCCTCAGTTCCATTTTGTAATGATTGAAAGATTTCATCTTTCCTCCATCGTTTATAATTCTGGGGATGTGCTAGGAGCCCTAGCGGTTCAAAAGCAACTCTTCCCCGGACATTTATAAACTAGCCGGGAGGTCGGACATGGAATGACTTGACAGTGTCCGTCTTGGAAGAAAGGTGAAAATTGATGATTCAGGTAGCCCAAAAGCAACTTCTGTCCTTCAATTCAGGACTTTTTTCAGAATTTGGATACTTCTTAGTTTGATTTTCATTACCTACTGATAATATAGAAATTTTATTACCAATTTCTGTCGTGATCTCACAGAACTTGGTGGTCCCTCCACACCATTTGTCCCCTTCCAGATGGTTTTACTGTCCGATTAAACGTGGTTGCCTTGCATCGAAGAAAAAATACCTCCAACCAACAAGGAGAAATCGATGCAAGGACTATTAAGCACAAAAGAAGCTGCTGAAAAATTAGGACTCAGCCCCGGAACCCTCGAAGTATGGCGTTGTCTTGGAAAAGGGCCGCGCTATATCAAAATCGGCAGGCGGGTCGGGTACGATCTTAAAGATCTGGATGCCTATGTGGAATCCTGCAAGGTCATTCCGCTTGAAGAAATGTCTGACCTGCCGAGGCACAGATGAACGAGTCCGGCACAGACATTCTTTCCATGTTCGGAAATAAGGCCCCAGTTCCATTGGGGCCTCAGTTTCCTCCTTCTCTATCATCGGTTCAATTACCGCCGATTCTGGCTGATTACAGCTTTGAGCTTAGCGAAGCGTTGCAGGTGCCTTATGAGATGGTGCTCTGCAATCTCCTTGGCGTCCTATCAACCGCAGCGCAGCGGAGGTTCCATGTGCAGATTAAAGAAGGTTATGAGGAATCCTTAAACCTGTACCTGCTTTCGCCGCTACCGCCCGGAGAAAGGAAAAGCGCGGTGACGCAGGCCGCAAGAAGACCGCTTATCGGCTGGGAAAATGAGCAGGAAAAGCTCATTGGTCCACTGGCGCAGGAAGCGCGTTCAAAACGGATGACTCTTGAACGCGCCATTGAGCATCGGCGCAACATGGCGGCCAAGGCAAAAAACTCGCAAAGCCGGGACAACCTCATTCAGGAAATCCGGGATTTGGAAGATGAAATGCCGGAGCTGATTACAATCCCGCTCTTGCTTGCCGATGACATAACTCCTGAATGCCTTGCCATGCTCATGGAGCAGCAAAGCGAATGCATGTCCATCATTGAAGCTGAAGGCGGTCTTTTTGATACATTTGCCGGTCGTTACAGCCGCATGCCTAACCTTGATCTGATTTTAAAAGCATTCAGTGGCGAACCGTGCCGCGTGGACCGTAAGCATGGGCAGTTTATCGGCCTGAAGCATCCACTGTTAACTATCTGCGTTACCACTCAGCCGGATGTGTTGCGTGGAATGGCCGGAAATCCTGAATTCCGTGGACGCGGTTTCTTGGCGCGTTTCCTCTATTTCTTTGGTCAAAGCAGGCTTGGTTATCGAGTGGCGGAGCCTCCGCAGGTATCATTACAGGTGGAACGAGCTTTTCTAGAGCGGGTTGAGTTTCTGCTTTCTCTCAAAAGTAATTCTGAAATGAATGCACAAGGTAAGTCTCTGCTGCTTAGTGCCGGAGCTTATGAGTCGTGGAAAAACTTTTTCCTGCTCATTGAGGGAGAGTTGCGACCGGGGAGTAGTCTGGAAAATATGACTGATTGGGCGGGTAAGGTTCCGGGGCCGGTTGCCCGCTTGGCCGGTCTGCTGCATCTGGCTTCAGCGCAACAGGTTGAGTCGAAGGTTGATTCCGCTGTCATGCTTGCGGCTACTGAATTGGGAAAGAAGCTTGTTCATCATGCCCGCTACGCATTTCATGATATGGGGTGTGATGATCTGACTTCCTGTGCTCAGGCTATCTTGAAATGGATCACGGGCCGCAAAATTGAGCTGTTCACTGGTCGTGAATGTCAGCGTGCGATCCGTGGACGGTTTCCGAAAAAGAAGCAGATTGAGCAGGGACTAACCATGCTCGTGGAGTTCGGATATGTGGTTGTGCTTCCGGTGCAATCTTCCGGTCCGGGGCGTCCTCCGAGTCCGAGTTACCAAGTTCATCCGGCTGTGCATGCTGCCGAAGCTATCCCAATATCGAATCCTAGCCAGCCTACCCACTGTGACACTGTTAGCTGCGCAACAGGTGTCCCCGTGGGGGCTGGCGAGGGAGGCAAGCCTCCCTTCGAACCCTCCGTTTACGCCAGAAAAATGGAGGCCGTATGAGCACGGCCCGCACTAGATGGTTGAATGTCCGGGTTACGCCGGATGAGAAAAATAGCGTTGTGGAAGAAGCAGAAGCCAAGGGCATGACCATCGGTGATTTCATGCGTCAGCTTCTGGGTAAAAGACGAGTACGCAAGACCAGACGTGAGCGGGAGAAGCTTCTTCACCTTGCCCGTATTGGCAACAACATCAATCAGCTCGCTCGCTGGGCAAATACCTATAAGAGCAATGCCGATTCCGTTCTCATCCTCGCCGAACTGGCTGCCATTGAGAGGGAGCTGAAATGTATATGAAGGTTTTCGCCCATGGCCGGGGAAACGGAGCCAAGGCCATTGATTATGTAATTGATCCCCGGCGCAAAGGGCGAGAAGAATCGCCGCCGGAAGTTTTGCGCGGTGATCCTGAAGCCGTACAGCGGGTGATTGGTTCAACTTATCGGGTATGGAAGTTTACATCCGGGGTGCTCTCATGGGCACCGCAGGACAAGGTTTCCCCGCAGCTTGAAAAAGAAGTGATGGACGACTTTGAAAAGGTCGCTTTCGCAGGACTTGAGCCGGATCAATATTCGATTCTTTGGGTCAGGCACAGCCATGCCGGTCATCATGAAATGCATTTCATTATCCCGCGCACCGAATTGCGCAGTGACAAGGCCATGAATCCATGCCCGCCCAACTGGCATAAGCAATATGATGTCTGGCGCGACCTTTGGAATGAGCGCATGGAGTGGGCAAAGCCTGATGAGCTAAAGCGATCCCGGTTGTTGCAACCCGGCAAAGACATTCATTCACCCAAAGGAAAACAACTGCACAATTTCAGGAAAACCGTAACCGATTTCCTAGCTCAAGGCATAGCTGACGGTCTGCACAAGGACCGTGCGGATCTGGTCAAGGCTTTGGAGGAAGAAGGGCTTTCCGTGGTCCGGCAGGGCAAGAAGTATATCACCTTGGAGTTACCCGAAGACAAGACACGAGTCCGATTGAAGGGAGGAATATATGAATCATCTTGGAGAGCTAAGCGACAAACTGAAAGAGCGAATGAACTCGCAGTCGCAGGAAGTAGAGCAGATCGCCAGCAGCGCATTGAAAGACTTGAGCGGGAACTTGCTGAAATATGCCGAAAGCGAGCTGAATTCCATCACAGCAGATATGGACGGCCACATCCAGAAGCTCAGGAAAAAGCAGTCCGCGATTTCGGCAAGCTACTGGAAACAAAACATTTTGGTGAACATCGTATCCGTGCTGCTGTTACTCATAATGTCGGTCTGCATAACCGGATTTTACGGTTGGAGAATCAAGGCCAGCCACGAAGAGCTGACAAGAATCAACGCGCAGGTAGAGAGTCAGAGAAAGAACATAAGCAAATTTACGGAATGGGGGATCAAGGCATATCAGACCGAAGAGCAGCAGTATCTGATTTTCCCAAGGGGATAAATCTGAAAATCGCACAGACAAACAGCGGCCAGCCAGCCGTTTTATTGCAGAGGTAGATCATGAACGAGTTATCAAGGAGCTTGTCGGAGGCCCTAGCCGGAATGGAGAAGGAGCAGTCCCGCCGCTTGAAAGAGCAGGATCAGAAAATAGCCGAGCAGGGGCGCAGGATATCGGATCTGGAAAAGGAAGTTCAGGGTTGCCGGGACTTGCAGAGCGAATTGGAAGGTGTTTTGCGGAAGCTTACGAGGTTGCGCGGGTGAGGGGGAAGCGTATTTGGCGGGGGATGGGGCAGTAAAATAAAAGGGGATGAACTGGTTTGGAGTTAGCCCCTTAATCTTGAATGGATAATTTTACCTACGTAGTTTGTTGCGTAGGGCGAAGGCGAAGAGCGCTGCTTGGACAGCTATGAGTATACGTCCGAGACCATGAATAAGTATAGATAGGTAGGATGTCTCAGAACTTGTTTGCGTCAAAGGTAAATAGTTAACAGTGTCTTTGATCCATTGAGGATCTTTGTAAGTTGTTAAATCGATAGGTATAAATGCTGGTAACAATATGAAAATAGTAAGCCAAATTAAAGCTCTTAATGGTTTTTCTCCGTAGCCACTAATTAAATTGTATATTGAATAGTATGTTATTGCGAATAATTGTTCAGATTTTTTGTATAACTTAAAAATTAATACAATAGGGGTTAAGTAGGCTAGGATACCAACAGAAAAGGGGATATCATAATAGGTCAGGCACAGAGATGAAATTATGACAGCTAAAACAAGAAAGAAGTGGCACATAAAGTCTTGATGTAAAATTGTGCGTACATTTTTGGCCTGCATTTCTTTTTCTTTGTAATGCCAGTGTGACGTTTGTACTTCATCTGATCCATCTTTAGCAATTCTTTTCAAACGTCTGTAAGTTGATTCTAGGGTTGAGTTAGCAAGTTTATCGCTCTTGTTTTTGGGGTTTTCATTATAAAGGGGGCCATATTTGTTTTTGTCCTTATGCCAAAGGCACTCAATAAATTGAAATGATTCAATATTCATTCTTTTTAATGAAACATTACACATGTTAGCTCTTTCAAAAATTATTTTTTGACCACTGATAGTGTTTTCAAAAGTTGCTATTGACTTGAAGGTTGTATCTTTAAAATATACCCAAGAATCAAATGTGCAATTGTTTACCATGCAGCAATAGTGCTGATTGGGATTAGATTTATTTTCTATTTCATTATGTGTGGTGTTAGAAAAATCAGCAAGTTTTTTAAAGGAACAACTGAGTATTTGAAATCCATTATATGAGTTGCCGTTAAATTGAACCATGTCATCAAAGTGGGAGTTCCCAATGTATAAGCGACATCTACCAAACATTCCTGAAAAAAAAGATGGACTATTAAAATAGCTATATCTAATCCTAATAATATTTATATTTGCATGGGCGAACATGATTTCTTTTTTAAAGATACAATCTTCAATTATTAGGCGTTTAGACGTATTTGCTTCTGCAAAAACAATATTTTTATGAAATTGTGTTCCTACTAATTTGGCTTCAATGAATTTTGATTTTTTAAAAGAAGACATTCCAAGGAAATCACAGCTTGTAATTTTTATTGTGCTATTAAATATGCATCTACCAAGGTCAAATGCGTCATTGACGATGTTTCTAATGAAAGAAAATTCATCATTAAAAATGGTTCTATTAAAATCTAAAAATGTGCATTTCTTTTCAAAATGACAGTGTTTAAATTTAATTTTAGCATTAAAGAGACAACGCCCATACGAGACGTCATCTTTGAATGTAATGTTGAAAAAAGAACAACCACAACTTATGCCCAAATCTTCAAGGGATTGAGGATAATCATAGCAGTATATACTTCTTTCTGGATTGGATTGGTAATCAAATGTCGAACCATCAAAATGAACAGGTCCATTAAAAGTATTGTTTGCAAAAATAACTGGGTCTTCAAAGACGGTATGAAAAAAACATGTCTGCACTTCAAATATGCAATCTGAAAAATCGACGATACCTTTGAATTTGCATTCATCAAATTTTATAGCAGGAAGTTTATCGATAGATTCAAAAGTAATATCCCAAGGGAATATGGTTCCTGCTAAATTACACCTTGGATCATTTGCCCACCACGTATAATTGCCTTGCCATTCATCTGCTCCGCTTTGTATGCATTTTTTTATTTTTGAAAGAACAAATGTATTGAAGTCGGTGTCGGACACCAGTTCCGGGCGCTGCCCTTTGCCTTCAACATAAAGTTTGGAGTATTTATGCTCGGCAGGAGCATGGAAGAGACAGTATTCTTTACCTTTACTGTCTTTATAGACGATATCTTCTCCCGCGCACCAACCGAACTTTGCATCCATACAACAGGCCATATCCAACTCCTAAATTCAAACTTATCTTCAAGATAAAAGTCTCATACTACAATCAACAGGAGTAAATAAAGGCCTAAAAAAGCGGAATTAAATTTTACCCCCTCAAGCCACTCCGCAAATCCTCATGCTCAAAATCTGACAGCCTCATATCAACTTCATTCTTGCTGACACCAAGCCGTGAAATATTAATATTGTTTACAATTTAAGACCTTGCTAAACTTCCCCCATGCCAACCTACCACCCACCCCACACAATAACCCCACTCATCGTAAATCTGATAGCCCAGATAAGCGAGGAAGTAGGGCGTTTGACCGTTTTAACCGATAACTCAAAGGAGTTAAGGCTAAGACGTATCAACCGTGTGCGCACAATTCGCGGATCACTGGCTATTGAAGGTAACAACCTTAGCGAAGAACAGATAACAGCGATTCTGGACGGCAAAAGAGTAATAGCTCCGCCTCGTGAGATTCAGGAGGTGCATAACGCCATTGCTGCTTATGATCGGTTCGATGATTGGTCGGTAGAGAGCGAAGCGGATTTGAAAGAAGCGCACAGCGTGCTCATGGCCGGACTGATTGACGAGGTTGGCATGTATCGCCGTTCCGGTGTGGGCGTGATCGCAGGGGAGAGGGTGATTCACATGGCCCCGCCTGCCGATAGAGTCCCGGCACTGATGCAGGATCTATTTTCATGGCTGGGTGCCACTGACGACCATCCTTTGATTGCCAGCTCGGTCTTCCACTACGAATTTGAATTTATCCACCCCTTTGCGGACGGCAACGGTCGTATGGGCCGTTTATGGCAGACTTTGATCCTGAAAGGATGGAATCCACTTTTCGCGGATATCCCGGTGGAAAGTCTGGTTTTCGAACACCAAGAAGAATATTATGACGCTCTCCAGCAGAGCACGAATAAGGCGGACTCGGCACCCTTTATAGAGTTCATGCTCAGGATGATTTTGAATGCCGTTTCATCTGCCACCCCCCAAGTTGACCCCCAAGTTGCCCCCCAAGTTAAAGCATTGATTGAAGTCATTTCTGGCGAAATGAGCCGTGATGAGCTGCAAACGGCTTTGAGCCTTAAAGACCGCAAGTCATTCAGGGAACTTTACCTCAAACCTGCATTGGAAGAAGGGCTTGTTGAAATGACCATTCCCGATAAGCCCAATAGTAGAAATCAGAAGTATCGGTTGACTGAGATGGGGCAACTTGCTGTATATCGCTAATCCGTCTTTTTCTGTGTATTTAGAATCAGGATTAGATTGGTGTGTCTGTTGCCGAGAATGCGGATACAGCATATCTGGTTTTGTGTAGAAAGTTGTTATTGAAGATACGAAATAACAACTTATCTGTATTAGTTCCGACTTGATCTGACATTTCCTCTTGAAACAGAAGAGGTTCTCCTTTTTGATGGGAATACTAAGGAACCATCAAAACAGGGCACCGTGCCCAAGGAGAACCACATGTCCAGTTTCAATCAAAACATCATAAAACACAAGATAGGTCTGCTGAATCTGGCGGAAGAACTCGGTAATGTTTCCAGAGCTTGCAAGCTGATGGGCTTTTCTCGGGACACCTTTTACCGGTATCATTCAGCCAAGGAAGAAGGCGGTGTGGAAGCACTTTTTGATAAGTCCCGTCGTAAACCGAACCTGAAGAATCGGGTAGATCAGGCAATCGAAGACGCAGTTGTTGTTTACGCAACTGACTTTCCTGCTCATGGACAAACAAGAACCAGTAATGAGCTAAGAAAGTTGGGCGTTTTTGTTTCGCCTTCAGGAGTTAGATCCATTTGGCTCCGGCACAATCTCCATAATTTCAAGCTCCGGTTGACTGCGCTGGAGAAGATTTCAGCAGAGCAAGGAGTTGTACTCACCGAGGCGCAGGTTCAGGCCCTTGAGAAGAAAAAGGATGATGATTTGGCCTGCGGTGAAATCGAAACAGCCCATCCTGGCTATCTGGGTAGTCAGGACACCTTCTATGTCGGCACAATCAAAGGCGTTGGGCGGATCTATCAGCAGACTTTTGTGGACACCTATTCCAAGTGGGCAGCCGCAAAGCTCTACACAACCAAAACGCCGATCACTGCAGCCGATATGCTCAACGACAAGGTCCTTCCTTTCTTCGCGGAGAAGGAGATGGGCATTTTGCGCATGTTGACCGATAGGGGAACCGAGTACTGCGGATGCGTTGAGAAACACGATTACGAGCTGTTTCTTGGCGTTTGCGGCATTGAGCACACAAAGGCTAAGGCACGTCATCCGCAAACAAATGGGATTTGCGAACGTTTCCACAAAACAATTCTGGATGAATTTTACAGGGTCACGTTCAGGCGCAAGATCTACACTTCACTGGAAGAATTGCAGGCTGATCTCGATATCTGGATTGATGAATACAACACACAACGATCTCATCAGGGAAAAATGTGTTGCGGTCGAACACCACTGGCAACTATGCTGGATGGAAAAGAACTCTGGAACGACAAGGTTCTGAGTTTAAACTAAACTGACAATTTCGGTCCCATCAAAAAGGCGGACTGTCAGATCAAGTATGAACCACTACAACTTATCCATCGTTAAGACGGAGTCGTTGATATGAAATCGCATTTTAATTTTGAAGATCTGAGCCAGACTTTTGTAGGGGCGTTTGCATTGGCGGTACCGATTTCTTTTTCCGAGGAAGCTTGGAGCATAGCCCCATCTTTACCGTTGCTGAATTTGCTTTTGATTTTTACTTTGTCGGTTTTATTTTTAGCTTTTTTTACTTATGAAAGCGTCTTTCGAGGGAACGTGAAACATAGGATCGGAGCTTTCTTTTTTCGTCTTTTTGTTGCCTATACTATTGCAAGCTTAGTGGTTGCTCTCCTTCTTTTTGCCTTGGATAAGTTTCCGTTAATTTCAGCTCCTGAAGTCGCAATCAAACGTCTGATCGTCATAACTATGCCAGCTTCTATGGGTGCTATTGTCGTAGACAGTTTTGATAAGGAATAAATTAGCCTGCCCTGATAGTGTGTGCTCCTCTTTGCTTAGGCCTTTGGCAGATGGACATATATAGTTGTTATTTCGGGGCTAGAACAGTTTAATTCAATATTTCCATTTTGGGCTTTGACCATCATCATGGCTAAGTATGTTCCCAATCCAGTTCCGAATTCTTTGCCTGATGTAACCATTTTGTTGAAAAAAGTTTTTCTTATGCTTTCTGGAACTGATCCGTAGTTACTAATAGCGATCGAACAATACTTGTTTTTACTGAGAATAACTGAAATAGGCTTTCCTTGAGGAGAAGCTTCCAATGCATTTGTAAGTAGGTTCATGAAGATGCTGTAGAGAAGAAATTTATCTCCAGTTACGGGGAAACTATCACTTTCAGCGCCATCAGCGTCCATACAGGTGATTGAAATTTCATGTTCGTAATTTGAATGGGAACCAGTGATACGTTCGACAACAGTTGTGATTATTTTGAATAGGTTTACAGTCGTAAATTCTTTTTCATAGGTTCCTTCTTCTATCCGATAAAGTGTTAAGCTTGAGTCAAGTATCTCAAGCATTTTTTCCCCACTGTCCCGTATCAGTCGTACAATGATCTTTTGTTTGTCAGTTAAGTTGGGATCAGAAAGAACTGATTCTGGTAATGATGCTGAAGCTATCAAAGCACTTCTGAGATCGTGCTGGATCATTTTCTCTATTAATTCTCTCGCTTCGATTTCTTCATGTAAACGGTCTATTTCGGTTTTGAGTACAGAGATAGATTGATTTGCATCATCCAGATCAGCAATACTTATTGTTAATTCGGCATCTGTGATACGTTGTTTTTTCTTATAACCATCAATCCGATCTATGGCATTTTGAGATTTTGTATCAAATTCTTCAAGACTTAGTTTGAATTTGAGACGTTCAGACTGCATATCTGTGATCACATCATCCTGCTCCAAAATCTTATTTTGGATTTTGGATTTTTCCACATCACTTTTTGAAGTTGCTGTCTTGTTCCATATACCTTTCATTATAGTCGCAATTGATCCGATAAGAATACCAAGGAGTAAGGTTCCCAGAAGTACTAATGCACGTGATATTGGAATAGTCCAGAATAAGAACGCGATCTGAATCTGCTCAGTATTTTGGATGATAAACAATACGAAAAAAAGAATTATCAATATGATGACAGCTAAGTATGACTTTTGTCTGATTTTTGTTAGAAGTTTCATCATCAAAACCTCAGGAAATATCCATTTTTTCTAGATGAGGGGGGTGGGCCTTTTTGGGAGAGTATTTGCCACACCAATCTATTTTTTCTACTCTTGGCCAAATTCCCATGGTGTTATCTGATGTTGGTGAAACTGTTGGAGGCGAGAACCTGCATATTCCGTCTTCCTTATAGTCCCTTTGGCTTGGAAGGTAGTAACGACAATTTTCACATGCTTTATCCATTGAATGATCTCCTTAAAAGTATCGCTGTCGGTAAAGTTGTGTGCTTTTTATGATTCTACCTTTAATCTTATTACTTCTGTAATCTTAGGTCAACCGGCATGCAAAAAATGCTCAGCCCTAATCCCGTTCCTTGTTTTTGAAGATGAGGTTTGAGCCCGTCCTACGAAGTTTGTTTCATTATAATGCCTAATAAAATAGTCTCTAAATTGATCTATGACTAAAATATTAGGCATTAATTTGGGTTAAGCGTGAGTCTTCTTCTGCATCACCCTATACATATCCCCAGCAACCTCACTGGCCCGCTGCATGGCGTCATCCCGTAAGTGGGCATATCTTTGAACCATTGATGGGGTCTTGTGGGTGAGCAATTTTTGCAGAGTATACATATCTACCTGCCCGGAGCTGGCAAGAGTGGAAGCGAATACATGACGTAGTCCGTGCATGGGCCGGAAGTCTTTGGGCAGACCTGCATTATCGCAGATACGGCGAAAGGGGATGCGCATTTCTTTTGTTGGACCGTTCTTTCTGCCGGGAAAAATGTATTCACTTTTTCTGGGCTGTCTTTCTAAAACAGATCTTGCTGAGTTATTTAAAGGTATACGTTGGTCTGTTCCATTTTTAGGATCTCCCAGCGTGATGAAGCCACGGTTTAAATCAATGTCATTCCATCTCAGCTTAAAGATTTCTCCTTTTCTCATGCCTGTGTATAGTGCCATAAGCATCATGTTCGCAGCGGGCTTATTGGGTGAAGTTTCAATGGCTTCCATGAGAGCTGAAAGCTGTCCGGGCGTAAGGTCTTCCGTTTTGATGTTATTTATTTTGGGCATTTCGAAGTAAAGCTTTGCCTGATTGATTGGCTGACACATCCCCCGTTTGGCTCCGAAATTTAAAATGCGTTTAAGCAGGACAAGTCCCTGCTTGACTGTTCCGGGAGCAAGGCCTTTATTCTGTAATTTTCGGCGTAGCCGGTCGATGTCGGTGGTGACTACTTCTTCAGGAATCTTTTTCCCGAAATCCTTGAGCAAGTAGCTCTGCCAGCGGTTACGGTCATCCTTGATACTTTTGTTTTCTTGTTTAGCGTCATAAAATGCTTCCCAGATCCGGGCAACGGTCATTCTGTTGCGCTCCGCCCGAACTTTCTTCCTTCGCTCGTTGTTGGAGTCAATTTTCCCCTCAATGCGCAGCACCCGCAAACGGTTCGCCTTGGCAGGTGTCATCTGATCCTGATGCTGGCGTCCGGCTTTTTCTTCAATGGACTTTCCGTCTTTATAGTAGCGGATGTAATAAATCTTTTCCTATACCCCGGTGACTTGGTTTTTACTATCGATGTAGAACACGCCCTTATATGTTGTCTTGTGTCTTTTTACTGCGGCCATCTGCTTTCCTTTTTGAGCTGATTTGTGGGGAATTATGGGGAAGAATATATGCTCACCACGTACTTAGATACGCAGGGTGGGGGGAAGTCTTATTCCCCATGCTATTCCCCATAAAGGAGGCCAGAATACAATAAATTATGGGGAAATCAAACAAGCTCAGTTAAATAAGGATGTCCTTTTAAATAAAGACCTTGTAGCTGGGTTAAGTCCGGTTAAACAGTTCTATTCAGTACTCAAAATCCGCCGGGTTCACGCCCTTGCGAGTTCGAGTCTCGCTCCCGGTACCAGATAATACAAGGACTTACAGCTTTTGAGTTGTAAGTCCTTTTTTTGTGTCTGGTGTTTTGTACAACTCCTGTACAACTTTTTTTGGGGGTGGAGGGGGATAAATCATAATTATTTTGCTTAGGGGAAATAGGGAGAGCTTATCTTGACAAGCGAGCTTGATTGGGAGTTACATATTTATGTGCTGAATAAATGTGTCGCTTAATGAGCTAACGAAGGAATTTTATATGATCCGTGCTGAATACCAACGATTTATGCAAACCCTTGTCGATAACTCTGTTTCCGATGATGTCCGCAAAATAGCTAATCTCGTATTATTTAATTTAGATACACTGATTCCCCTTTCTACAGCCCGCGGACAACGCATAATAAAGATTGTTGAGTTGGCACAACTGAATTGGGACAGGCTTAGCACTCAAATTCATACTGATCCTGTCCAAGTTGGTGCACAAACCAGTTCCGCATGTGCGTTAAAGAAAATTTCTGTAGGTCCATTTCGTGGATTTGCCCAAACTGAAGAATTTGATCTTTCGAATAAAATTGTCCTCATGTATGGGCCAAACGGAACAGGAAAATCAAGCTTTTGCGAAGCACTTGAATATGGGCTTTTAGGAAGTGTAGCAGAAGCTGATAACAAGAGATTCCGTGATCAAAATAAATATTTGAAAAATGCTTATACCAATAATTTTGAAGCTCCAGAAATTATTGGGGACAACGATACAAAAATTATTGCCAATGAACCTTTGTATCGTTTTTGTTTCGTTGAAAAGAACCGCATAGATAATTTTTCGCGTATTGCTGCTCAGGCTCCGGCGAAACAAGGAGAATTGATTTCTACTTTGTTTGGGATGGATGCCTTCAATTCGTTTGTACGCAATTTTAGCGCAGAGATGGGTAATAATCATATCGATGTCGAAGGATTAAAATCAAAAGAATTGAGCTCGAAGGAGCAGTCTTTAGCGGGGGCGAGAGCACAAAAGAAAGAAGCCGAAGACGCGTTAAAAAGGCTTGCAGGAGAAGAACAAAATTTAGCTAATCAATATCGTGCAGGCTTAACTTTTCCCCAAATGGAGATCGAGATCAATGGTAATGGGGAAAAAGCTGGAGCAATAAGTCTTCTGGAAAATGAGTTAGCGCAACCAGTTAACCTCCAAATGGGATTATCTCTAGCAACACTGCAAAGTTTAGGGAATTCAATTAGGGCTAATGTGTCTGATTTGGCATCAAAGCAACAAATACTTCAAGATGCAAGCGAACAGGTCTCTTTTAAAAATTTATATGAAGCTGTACGGCAAACCCAAAATCTCAACGCTGATATATGCCCAGCATGTAAAACACCGCTCACTAGTACTGTTGTGAATCCATATACTCATGCAAGTAGCGAACTTAAAAAATTGCAACATTTAGCGCAGACGCAAGGGGTTGTCGAAAAATTAAGGCAGGATTTGAATGTTTCTTTGAACGGCGTTTCACACATTATAAATTCATGTTGCACATTTTATTCTGAAAATGTGATTTATGCCTATCGTTTGGCTCCTAACTCTCAAGTGTCAAATGAGTGGTGGAATTCATTGAATCAATCTCTCCCCGAAGGGGGGACTCCATGGCAGCATTTAGAGAGTCAGGTTAAGCAGATTGAAGACAATGACAAAGAAATAGATCAAATTAAGCAAATTCGGGCGAAGAAACAACAAGACCTAAACATTCTTCGGCAGTATAACGGCTTAATAATCAAGATAAAGGCACAACACGATTTTGCTCAGCAAAGAATTGTAAAATCTCAAAAGACTATTGAAAATTTTAACATTGAAAATGCTCAGCTTATATCAGAAGCAAAATCTGAACAGGTAGTAGTTAAAAGAAATATTTCTATTGCAAGTAGTTATGCTGATTTTGTGGTTAGATTGAATGCGTATAAAAATGATTTGCCAATTCGTTTAGTTGCTGATTTAAGTGTCTCAGTCGTTGCATTATATAATGCGTTCAACCGCAATGATGCAGCAAATGAACGATTGGCAGAAGTGTATTTGCCGTTGGCTCAAAATCAACGGTTAGAAATTTCATTTGAGAATGATCCTGCAAAGCGGTTTGATGCCTTACATATATTAAGTGAAGGGCATATTCGGTGTCTCGGTCTTGCCATTTTAATGGCTAAAAATTTAAAAGAAAATTGCTCTCTCTTAATTTTTGATGATCCGGTAAATGCCATTGATGATGATCATAAAGAAGCGATTAGGCGAACTCTTTTTGAAGATGACTTCTTTAATGAGAAGCAAATTATTTTGGCATGTCATGGTGAAGAATTTTTCAAAGATATTCAGAATTTATTGCCAAGGGAGGTTGCTTCGCAAGCAAAATTATTTTCCTTTTTGCCTCGACTTGGAGAACAGCATGTTCGTGTTGATCCTCATTGTAGGCCACGTAATTATATAATTGCAGCAAATGATTGTCTTGATCGGGGTGAGATCCGTAATGCCTTGGCTAAGTCGAGGCAGGCTCTCGAATCGCTCACTAAAGGTAAGGTCTGGAGGTATGTAAATAAATATGGAGATAGTAATCTCTCAATTAAAATGCGTTCAGCAACGTCACCAATTGAGCTCTACAACCTTACTACTCAACTTAAATCAAAAATAGCAAAAAATGATTTTGGCGATAGCAATAAATTCATCGTACTCACGCCTCTCGACACTTTATTAGGTATGAATGGTAATTCTCGTGAATGGAGGTATTTGAATAAGGGGACGCATGATGAAGCAGATCGAGCTGAATTTGATCGTAGCACCGTAATTAAAATTGTTAGTATGATTGAAGCTCTTGATTCAGCTCTTCAGTAAGGAAATCGAATGGATAAAATTTATGACCCAGAATACTACTGGCACAAAAGGTCAACCCACCTAACAATCTACGCAGAAGACATGCTCAAACACGTGAGATCCTACTCGCGTGAAAATAGGCATTTTAAACTTTCACTATCCCTGCTCGAAGACAGAGCACACGGAAGCCTTTTCCTGTTTCCTATGAAGATTGTTGAGCAGATGCTTAAAGCTTCCCCGATCATTGTTTATACAAATCTCGTTGATATCGATTTAAGCCATGTCTCTGTCCCATCTCCGGGCATTCTTAAAGAAGATGAAAATTATTCACCAATCCAATAGCTGCTTAAAATCATAGCCATTTCTAACGATCTTTTAGACGACCTCAATGAAGATAAAAGGATTTCAAGATCATCCCTGCATGAATTGTCAGTCACTGTTGATGACTTTTACAACTGGGCGGTTGAAACTTTTCCACGTTTTGAGGAAGAAGCTGAAGACGAGGCTCCTGTAAAAACGACCGAGAAGAACATTGAGTGGTTCGCTATGCTTTGCGATCATCTTGAAGTGGATGATAAAATTACTGCTCGCAGCTTGTGTAATAAAATTAAAAAAAAGTCTGCCCCCGAAAAGCCAATATACTTTGATATTTATCAGGTAGTTATTTATGAGGACGTTCTTTTTTATTCGATTCTACCCATGACCCCGAAAGAATGGAAAGATTGGTTTGTCGATGCGGAGGCAGACAAAATCGTTTTCAAAACGTTTGAAAATTACCTGTCCAGATACAAAAAGAATCTCCCAACTAATCCCAAAAGCATCAAATAGTATTAATTAACGGCAGTTAACGCAGGGTAAAAAATTCTCCCAATTTTACGCACAGCCATCCCGCCAGTGCTAACCTTCACTCATCTTAACAAATGTTTGGAGGTTAACACTTATGCCAATCAAAGAATCAAAGGAGTCTTCCGGTGCTGATCTGACGATCCTGCACAAAACCCTTCCACCCATCATTGCCCGTAAGGATGTAAAACTTTACCTCGGCGGGCTGATCTCAAGCGGCTATCTTGCAAATCTGGATTCCCAAGGGCGAGGTCCGAAAAGTATCAAAAGCGGCAGACGAGTCGCGTACCTGCGTGAAGATCTGATTTCATGGCTTGAAAACTGGTTGCAGGGGTAGGCTGAATGGCCTCCCTTTTATCCGTATCAACTATGACGCTTGGCGATGCTGCTTTGTTCTATGCAAAGCAGGGTCTTCCCGTCTTCTCATGTTCAGGAAAGCGGCCTTGCGTTTCCGGTGGATTCAAGAGCGCGACTAATGACCTTAATCAAATCACCCAATGGTGGCAGCAATTTCCACAGGCCAATATAGGCAGCCCGACCGGAGCGAACAGTTTTGTTCTGGATATTGATCCACCGCACGGGGAAGAGTCGCTTGCTTTGCTTGAAAGTCAGAACTCACCACTACCCGAAACATTAACCCAGAGAACCGGGAGTGGTGGACGGCATCTATTCTTCATACAGCCTGCTGATGTTGAGATCCGCAACTCTGCCAGCAAGATCGGCAAGGGTCTCGATATCCGCGGAACTGGCGGTTATATCATCCTGCCGCCATCGGTTCATGCTTCGGGTAATTCTTACCAATGGATAAACGAATATTCCCCCGCTGAAGCTCCTGCTTGGCTGGTAGAGCTTATTCTCGATGGCTCAGCGTCCAATTCACAGGCAAACCAACCTGCATGTCCAATCCCTACTGAAGTCAGAGAAAGGACCCCGTAACGATTCTCTAAACAAAGTTGCTTTTCGGGTCGGGAAGGACATTGCTTCAGGGAAGGCGGATGGCGGGAATGTTGAAGCTATTGTCAAAGCAGCGTTGCAAACAGGTCTGGGACCGAAGGAAGTTCAACGGACTCTTCAGAGCGGAGTACAGGCCGGAAAGAAGGTTGTTGAAGAAAGCAACCCATATTCAGGGCTAACCACCTCTGCGTGGCCGATCCCGGACAAAGCGGTTTTTTACGGTTTTGCCGGGGAATTTGCAGAATTTGCGGTGGAGAAGTCTGAAGCCGATCCTATTGCTGTACTTGCAACTTTTCTTTGCCGATTTGGTGTTGAAGTCGGGCAGTCTCCGCACATGTTTGCTGGAGAAAAGCAGTACAGCCGGATAAATGCTGTGCTGGTCGGGCAGAGCTCAAAAGCGCGTAAAGGGACATCGTCTATTCCAATCCGAGAATTGTTCGTCTTCAATGAAAAGGAATGGATTCCGGCACAGACATCCCAAGGACCGCTTTCCAGTGGGGAAGGGCTGATACATGCCATACGTGACCCGGAGCTGAAATATCACGTGGATAAAAGCACCGGAGTTGGTGAGCAGATTACTATGGACCCCGGAGTTGAAGACAAACGTCTTTTTATCCTTGATCAGGAATTTGCAGGGGCTCTGGCTTGTACAAAGCGGGAAGGCAATACTCTTTCAACCATTGTCCGTACCCTGTTTGATGGCGGCACCATCGAGCCGCTGACCAAAACAAGCAAGTTGGTGGCAACAAATCCACATGTTGCCATTACCACCCATATTACTTTGCAAGAGCTGCACGCCCGACTTGATCGGGTTGAGATCTTCAACGGCTTTGCAAACCGTTTCCTATGGCTCTGCGTCCGTAGAACAAAATTGATCCCCTTCCCGGAACCTTTGGACAGTCAGCTGGTGAGAGCGTTTCAAAAGAAGCTTCACTTATTGCTGGAGTCATCGAAAGCATGTTCTCAGATGGATTTTGATCCTGAAGCCAAAAAGGAATGGGGAAACATCTATCCGCTGTTGGCGAAAGAGCGTGCTGACTTGCTCGGTTCGGTGTTGAATCGTTCAGAAGCCTATGTCCGGCGTATTGCGTTGATCTATGCCCTACTTGATGGGAGTGACTGCGTTCGGCTCCCTCATTTGAAAGCGGCTCTTGCTCTTTGGGATTATTGCGAACAGTCAGCGCGATTCATTTTTGCCGGACTAGAGAGTGATTCGACTTGTCAGAAGATTATGGAAGCTTTGGAGGAGTCTGGCGGAAAGCTGGATACTTCCGGTCTGTATAAATTTTTCGGAAATCACATCTCAAAACGAAAGATGACCGTGGCCCTGAATAACCTCCTTGCCAGCAAAAATATTCGAGTTGAAGAGCTGAGACCGCAAGGAGGAGGACGACCACGAAAAATATTTTATTTATGCGAAAAAAGCTAATTTTGCGAATTTACTCGAAGTTCATTGCGAGTATGTTCGCAAAATTCGCACACTTCATATTGAATTAGTAAATTCGCAAAGTTCGCGAAATTCGCAATATAAAATAAAAAAAAGTGGATGTTGCACCTACTGAAGGGCTTCGCTGGTGGAGTGTGCTTATCCTGTTAAGCCAGCCTACCCAATGTCGGACTTTTGCTCCGCAAAAACATTGGGGCTGGTGAGGGAGTTGCTCCGCCTCCCTTCAAACCCTCTGGATTTTGAAAGACATGACTGACGCCAAAAAAACTGAAAAATTATCCATGCGAGTTAGTTCGAAGGACAAAGAGTTAATTCTCGCTATGGCTGCTGAAAGTGGAATGAGCATGGCCGATTTTGTGCGCGTGCGTCTCGGACAGACCAGAGTGCGCCGCAGCAAAATTGAAAGAGAGAAGCTGCTCCATTTGGCTCGCATCGGAAATAATTTGAATCAAATTGCACGCTGGGCAAATACGCACAAGAGCGGCGCGGACGCACTCCTAATTCTTGCCGAGCTGACCTCCATCGAGCAGGAGCTGAAATGTATATGAAGGTATTCGCTCATGGTCAGAGTAATGGTGCTCAGGCCGTGGGGTACGTGATTGACCCGAAACGGAAAGGTCGTGAGGAGTCCCCGCCGCAAGTCCTGCGTGGTGATCCTGAAATGGTCCAACAGGTAATTGGCTCAACAGATCGTAAATGGAAATACACATCCGGTGTGCTGTCTTGGGCTCCTGAAGACAAAGTCAGCCCTGAAGTTGAGCACAAGGTCATGGACGACTTTGAAAAGATAGCTTTTGCAGGAATGGAGTCGGATCAATATTCCATTCTTTGGGTTCGGCATAGCCATGCCGGACATCATGAGTTGCATTTCATCATCCCGCGCACTGAGCTTCACCAAGATAAGGCCATGAATCCATGCCCGCCGGGATGGCAGAAGCAATATGATGTCTGGCGGGATCTTTGGAATGAGCGAATGGAGTGGGCAAGACCGGATGACCCGAAACGGGCGCGAATCTCTCAGCCCGGAAAGGCAATCCAGTTCAACAACAAGAGTAAAGCAGAATTCAAAGAGCAAATAACCAATCATCTTGCCCAAGGCATTATGAAAGGCATTTATCAAAACAGGAATGATTTGATTCAAGCTCTGGAGTCCGCTGGTTTTGCTATCCCGCGCAAAGGTAAAAACTATATAACTCTGGAGTCCCCGCAGGACGGCCAACGCATACGGATGAAGGGAGGTATATATGCAGCATCTTGGCGAGCTGAGCAACAAATTAAAGGAGCAGGTGGATTCTCAATCCAAGGAGATGGAGCGAGCCGTACAGAGCGTATTTCGAGACTTGAGCGAGAGCTTGAAGAAGTGCGCAGCGTCCGAGCTGAATACCATTTCCAAAGATATGGAGGACCGTCTTCAGGAACTCAAGAAAAAGCAATCCAAGATCTCGGCCCACTACTTGAAACAAAGCATTTTGGTGAACTTCGTGTCCGCACTGTTGTTGGTCATAATATCAGTTTGTGTGACCGGATTCTACGGATGGAGAATCAAGGAAAAGCATCTGGAGTTAACAAACATCAACGCGCAAATAGCAATCCAGAAGAAGAAAGAAAGCAAATTTACGAAATGGGGCATCAACGCCTACCAGAACGACAGTCAGAAATATCTGGTCTTCCCCAAAGGGATACAGCTGAAAATTGTCCAGACAAACAACGGCCAGCCAGCCGTTTTACTTACGAGGTAAATCATGAACGAGTTAAGTCGGAGCTTATCGGAGACGCTCAGACGGTTAAGCGAGGAGCAAAGGCAAAAGCTCAAAGATCAGGATCGCAAGATAGCCGAGCAAGGACAAAGGATTTCCGAACTGGAGCAGGAGGTCCAAGGTTGTCAGGATTTGCTAAGCGGATTGGAAGGTGTTTTGAGAGAGTTGGAGGCGTTGTCCGGGCGTTTGCGCGGCGGGCGGTGAAAACGAAACAAGTAAATAACCAGGGGCCAAGTCTTTAACTAAGGTCGTCTATTTTATATATGATCACAAGTTAAGGTTCTGGCTTGCTTTATGCTGAGTCTTGAAATAACAATCTTGGTGTCGTTGGTTAAAGAGAGGTGTGTAAAAGTTTAATATTTTGGTAAGTTAAAAGGGTAGGGAAATGGCATATATTGTTCCTTTGTTGGTTATTGGTGGTTGTGTCGGTGGTATATTTTGGGGAGCGAAAAAAATTTGGGATAGGGATGATTCTGCTGATCGCAAGGCTGCTGAAATTTTGCAAGAAGTACCTCGCCACTTAAAAAAATATGTTGATAATATTTCTGTAGATGAACACGGTGTAAGATTTACTTTTAAAAAAGATACACCTCAAGAAGTCTATGACGAGGTGAAGCGGGAAGCTAAACCCTTAGAGGGTAAGTTGATAAAATAACTTTTTAAAAGAGCATATGTACGTCTGGAGAGTCAAATTAGTCAGTTAAATGAGGTTGGTTATGTATTTAAAAAGCTTGAATATAAAAAAATTTAGAAAATTTGGAGAGGGCGATAATACTATTTACTTTGTCTCTGGAGATAAGTCAGAAAGTTCAAATAATATAGCGGCTGCAACAACATTGATAGTTGGGAGGAATAATGCCGGAAAAACAACTGTTATTAAAGCGATAGATTTTATTTTAAGGGGGACCAATCCTAAAAGTTGCGACATAAATCTAATCTATTTAAAAAAGGTTTATGAAAAATACTCCGAAGCATATGCGGGTGGAACTTTCGAAGATTTAGACGAATATCCAAGTATTGAGTTTTGTATTTCAATTGGTGTTGAAGAAAACTTATCCTCAACAATAATATCCAACCTGTCTGAGCTGATAGATATTTCCTTTGCAACAAATGACTCTGATTCTACTGTAGATTGCAGGATTACATATGAGATTAAAGAACAGGCAGTCTTTAAGGAAAATGTAAAGGTTCTTTTATCTAAAGTTCATAGTACTAAGGGTGAGTTGCATTTTGACCCATTCAAAAAGTTTTTGCTGTTGATTGATCATGCTGAATTTCGAAAAAAATATTGGCGTAAAAATGGAGATATGGTTGATCCCAGTTTTAAGCTTTCTGACTTAATTGATCTAGAGTTCATTTCAGCCAATAAGCCTTTGGATGAGAAAGGCCTATCTTCGATGTTCAATAAGATAATCACAAGGAAATGTAGTCCAAAGATAAAAAGTACAACATTTAATAGTTTAAATGATACAATAGATTCTCTCAATGAAAGTTTGGCAACAGAAATAATACAGCATAAACCTGATGTGAATGGTGTTTTAGGATGTATCGAATCTACAAAGCATCTAGAAGTCGAACTGTCTTCGGATATTAATATTGATAATATTTTAAGTAGACTTGTTAAATATGAATATAACGAAGGTAGAACTTTAATTCCTGAGGGACAGTTTGGCCTTGGATATGCGAATTTGATGCATATTATTGGTCAAGTTATTGATTATGTAGATAAGTGTCCTGACAACAAAATGCAGAGTAAGGTAAATTTGATATGTATTGAAGAACCTGAAGCTTTCATGCATCCTCAAATGCAAGAAAATTTTATAGTAAACATAGATAAAGCTGTTAAGTATTTACTCAATGGATCTAGTAAGAATATCAATAGTCAGCTTGTTGTTACCACTCATTCATCTCATGTCCTTCACAGCAAAATTCACAGTTCAAACTCTTTTGACAATATAAATTACATGTCAACAAAAAGAGGATTTCCAATTGTAGTTCAATTGAATGATAAAAAGCTAGAAGAAGTGCTAAATATAGATGAGTCTAAAGAGGCTTCAAAGCTTCTGTCTTTTTTGAAGAAACACATAAAATATAAAGCTTCAGAGCTATTTTTTGCAGATGCAGCAATACTCATTGAAGGTGTAACGGAAGATGTCTTGTTGCGTTATTACTTGGAGCAATCCCCTATTGGTAAGTATCACATCACAACTTTTCAAATAGATGGGGCTCACGGTTTAGTCTATTATCCTTTAGTGAAGTTATTGCAGCTCCCGACATTGATAATTACTGATTTTGACCTACAGAGAAGTGCTGAAGAGCGAGGT
This sequence comes from Maridesulfovibrio sp., assembly GCF_963678865.1. NCBI lineage: Bacteria > Pseudomonadati > Thermodesulfobacteriota > Desulfovibrionia > Desulfovibrionales > Desulfovibrionaceae > Maridesulfovibrio > Maridesulfovibrio sp. The sequence goes on from NZ_OY787459.1 coordinate 3,144,651, forward strand.
GCAGTGAAGAATGATGGCGAAAAACCCGTATACCTTCAAATAGATAATCTTGCAGGACGACATACAACTAATGCTACAATTAAATTTTTCTTCAAAGGTGATAATCTAGAAGATCTTCCTCCATTTTTGGATGATGATGTAATACGCTGTGTGTTTCAGCGGAATCCAATAGAAGGTTTATATGCCACGAGTTTTGAAGAAGCTTATATTTTAACGAACTTTAACAATGATATTTTTAATAGAGCCTTAAGGTCGGTAAAGCCTAATGTTTATAGTTCTATTGTTGGTAAAGCTGGAGAAGAAGAAGTCGAGAAATTAAAGAATAACTCATATCAATTTCAAAAAAAATTATCGAAGTCCAAAAGTGGGCTTGCTACTGCATTACTTTATGAAATTGTTAATGCTAATGAAGATCCAATTCCCGTTCTACCAGAGTACATTTTGGGCGGTTTTGAGTGGCTTAAAAAACAGTTTGCCCATGGAGATTCATAATGAAATTAAATAGTCCAACTTTATCTGAAAAAGCAATTTATGCAGAAGAAAAAATCCAGCGGCAATTAAGAGACTTTGTTGATCAGAGAGAAAAAGTTCTTTTTGATGCAGGAGCTGGATCAGGTAAAACTTATTCCCTAATTGAATGTTTAAGACATATACTGATAAACTATTCTAAAGAGCTGCATACAAATAATCAAAAGGTTCTGTGTGTTACTTATACGAATGTAGCAGTTGATGAGATAAAAAGACGTTTAGGAAATTCAGATTTAATTTATGTATCTACTATCCATGATTTACTGTGGTCCATCATAGGTAAACATCAAAGTCAGTTGATAGATATACATAAGAAAAAGCTTATCAAAGAAGCCAATGAATTTGAAACACGTTTATCAGGGCAAGATAAAGAATATAAAGTTTTCAAAGATCTTTCGGATTCTTTGCAGGAAGATTTTAGAAAGGATATGTTAGAGAACAGAGATATTTTCTACCAAACTTACAATATGAAGGCAAAAGATGTTCGAGATAATTTTGGTGGAATATTAGCCAGATATCCTAATGTTCTAAAAAACATAGGTAATTTTCGTAAGATTGGAACAGCGATATACAAAATATTTGATTATAATAGTTGTTTGAATTCAATAGATCATGGGGATGATGGTTATTTAAATATTGCATACGACTCGAGACGGAATCGTGATTCATTGCACAGAATGCGTATTAGCCATGACACTGTTTTAGAATATGCTTTTCAAATAATAAGTTCCTATGATGTGCTTAAACAAATTTGTATAGACTGTTATCCATATATTTTGGTTGATGAGTATCAGGATACAGCTCCGGAACTTGTACAGATTTTAAAAATGCTTGACGATTATTCTACTAAAATTGATCACCCGATATTTATCGGATACTTTGGAGATCATGTACAGAATATTTACGATAAAGGGGTTGGGGGGAATATTATAGATTTGCATCCAAGCTTAAATTCAGTGAATAAAGACATTAATCGACGTTCGTTCGTTGAAATAATAAATACGATTAACGAGATAAGACATGATAAAATAAGGCAGTATTCAATATATGAAAATTATTCTGGAGGAAGTGTTAGGTTCTATTACTCTTCTGAAGAAGATAAATTAGGCATTGTTAGAAAGTTTATCAACAAGTATGAAAAAAAATGGTTAGGTGGATCAGATGATAAGATACATTGTTTAGTACTTACGAACAAATTACTTGCAGAATTATCAGGCTTTGAAAAAGTGTACTCAGTGTTTTATGAAAGTAAGTATTACAAAACTGGGCGCAACTATGAGCTGTTGAAAACAGATCTACTGAGTCACCAAAGAGAAAAATTAGGGGATGTTCCTGCCTTATTATTTAAAATATTAGACTTCAGAAAAATAATTTTTGATGAGAAGTCTATTGTGAGTCAGCTAGTCAGTGCAAATGTTGCATCTGCCCTATCGTTTACTGATCTAAAACACGTGGTGCTAGCCTTGCAACAAACTTGCGGTAATTCTCTCTGTGAATACATGTATTCAATGTTTTCTGTTATCGATGATGCCTCAGAAGAGTTAAGGGGGTATATAGTTAAGGTTCTTTCACAGTTTATTGATGTTAATAGTCTCTCTTTCCGTAGTGTATATGATTATATTTTAGGGAAATTAAATCCAGAATTAGATTATGACGATGACAATGAACTAATGGAAGCGAAGGAGCATCTAGATTACCTACTGGAAATAGATATATCTGAATGGGACAAGTGGCATAATTATGTTTCTGGTCTTGGAAGTGCTACCGTGAATTTTCATACTTATCATGGAACAAAGGGTGAGGAGTATGAGAATGTTCTGATTTTCATGGAGAACAGTTTTGGTCGCGAAAAAGAGTACTTTTCATGTTATTTTAAAGATATTGAGGGAAGTGGAATAGACACTGAAGATGAACGCAGGAAATATGAAGCAACTAAAAATTTGCTATATGTTTCATGCTCGCGAGCTGTTAAAAATTTAAGAATTTTGTACCTTGATGATATTGCCCCATTTAAGAATGGGGTAGAGTCTGTGTTTTTAGAAACAACTGAATTTAGTATCCAAGAAGAATAGTTTTAAACAAAGAGCAATAGTGCTTCTCTTACACCACAGCCCCACGCCCCACAGGAGTAACCCCAGACAAATCAACCTGACTGCGGACCTTACCAAGGTCATAGTTAGCCTGCATAGCCAACCAGCTTTCGGGGGTACGTCCGAGGACCTTTGAGAGGCGCAGGGCCATTTCAGGGGAAACCGCGCTCTTGGCGTTCAGGACACGGGCGAGAGTAGAGGGAGCCACGCCGAGCATCATTGCCAGCTTGCGGCAGCTGAGATTGTATTCTTCCATGTATACGGAGCTGATAAGCTCGCCGGGATGTGGGGGATTGTACATAGTCATTAATGATAATCCTCGTAGTTTAATATGTAGGCATTCCCATCGCGAAACTCAAAGGTCAGTCGCCAATTTCCGTTAACGGTTATGGACCAGAGGTCCGCACGGCTTCCTTTGAGCTTGTGCAGCCTGAATCAGGGAAGGTTAATGTCTTCCGCTTCCTGAGCCGTATCAATGACTGAAAGCTGGATTCTTAGCCGCTTGGAATGCTTGGCCTGTATCCCGGCTGTTGAACCGGATCGATAAAATTTTTCCAGACCTTTGTGCTTAAATGTTTTGATCATTGCTCTTCATTTGTGTGTTGCGCACTACGCAACATTTTGTCAAGAAGTGTTGAGGACACTAGTTTTCTAAAACGGCCACCGCAGCTTTCAAATTATCCGGTGCAAGATGGGCATACCGTTCTGTCATAGCCAGAGTGGAATGGCCCATGAGCTTTGCCACGGTATAAAGTGGAGTGCCCCGCTGAACTAACCAGCTTGCGAAAGTATGGCGCAGGGTATGGAAAACAACCTTCTGCCTACGGTCGTCGATACCGACATTTAGACCAAGCTCGTCGACAGCCTCATTGAACAGTCTGGATACCTCATTGAGCTTTTTACCGCGTTGTGCACTGAAGACCGGCTTTTGGTCAGGGTCAATTTGCTTGCGCAGTTCTCGGAGCTCTTTCTTTACCTGTTTGGTCATGAAGGCGTGTCGTGAGAAACCATTCTTGGCGTCACGTATCAGGATCATGTCTTCTGCAAAGTTCAGATCCTTCCATTCAAGATCGATGATTTCGCCCGCTCTAAGGCCGCAGTAAAGGGAAACTAAAGAAACGCAATGCTGCAGGGGATTTCTTTCCAGCAATACACCAAGAAGCTGGTCAGCTTCATCTTCTGACAGGAAACGCGTCCGACGGTTATCCATCTTGGGCATTTTGATTTTTTTGACCGGATTGTCACCTTTGAAAATATCCAGATTCTTGGCGACATTGTATACTTGGCGCACGGTCGCAAGGGCATACTGTATGGAGCGGGGGCTACGTCCCTTTTCAGACATATTGGTTTTGATCTTTTCAAGGTCGGTCGCTGATACACAGGCAAAAGGGCAGTCGCCTATGGCAGGTGAGATCCAGATGCGGTGTAGGCTTTCTTCTCGCTTCCATGATTTGGCCGCTTTGTTGGCTTCTGCTTGCGGTCGATAGAATTGAGCCCAGATTTCATCAAAGGTGATGCTTTTGTCTTTCTCGGCTCTATCGCGTGCTTCCTGCTCTTCGAGTTCAGCGGCGGCCATCTCTTTTTTCTGCTTCAGCGTCTGGGGAAATTTGCCTTGCGTCTGGTTGACCTTAAGCTCACTGAGAACGTTCGCAGCATCTTGAGCTTTAACGCCTTGACTGGCCCAGCCTATGGACTCGGTTTCGGTCTTCCCTTTATACTTGTAAGTGATGGTAAAGTACTTGTCCGGCTGAATGCCGTGCTTGCGGGTTTCGTGTTCCCGGTAACGTACTCCGGGGTACTTCGTTTTGTTCCACTTAGGTCTCGTTGCCATCATTACCTCCAATTCCTGTACAACTCGGGTTCGTTTTTTTGAGGTGAATTGAAATCAGAACCTTTTGTTGGAGATATTCATGGTGATTGGGCCTCGTTTAATTAACTGATTGATTAACATCAGTCTCAAGTGATTCTTCAGTGTGGTGATTTTGGAAACTGGCCGGGAAAAAAATGTTGTTCTCCTGCAATTAATATTGAACATACAAGGAATTTCACGCCGTTTAAAAGGGCAGGATCAGAAAATAGTCGAGCGGGGACGCAGTATTTCGGAGCCGGAAAAGGAAGTTAAGGGGTTCCGGGACTTACAGAGCGAATTGTGGCGCTTGTGCTGGGGGCAGGGGGACTTAGATTGAAACGATTCAAAATGAAAAGTATTCAAAGATAAAGAACTCGTTTTTTCTTTTATTATAAATGCAGATAAGCCAGAGCTGGATTTATTTGTTGAAAGGTTCCGTGTCTCACATCAAAACCCGCTTTCACGCAACAAAAGGTTATATCCACTGCGTAGCCAGCTAAGTAGAAGTGATTTGGGTTTGGTTCTAAGACGTGCGGTTCCGCTCTGCCCGATTAATAATGAGGACTTTGGCTCAGGCTTGATTTCTATTACGTAATAGCTGTCAACCATGTTCATGCGACCTTTCTCATCCGGCGCTACAGGAATTACTCCCTGCGAAAGGGAGGTCAAGGCTATATGTTCCACATTCTCTGAACGGGCCGGGCTGATACGGGTGACTTCTCCGGATACCGGACCTGCAGCCGAGGCAGGGTAGAATTTTGCGAAATCCCCGACATGAATTGAAGATATGTTTTTTTCTTCAACAAAAGCCCGGACAAGAATTTCAGCCTGATTTGCAATGCGTCCCATGGCAACATCCTTACCTACGTAGCTGCCCTTGCGCAGGTTTTCATCCCACCAGAGAACCATGCCATCCATGCGGGCCTTTACACGCTGTTCTTCCAGCTTCTTTTCCAGACCTGCCAATTTGGATTCAGCCTGTTCTATTTCCTCATTCTTTTGCGGTAACAGGGCGCGTGATATAGCATCCAGTTGAAGGTTAGAATGTTCAAGAGTCAAAATTGCCAGCCTGTTACGGGCCTCCGCCAATGCCGTCTCCAGCTCGCGTGAATGGAAGACCGCCAGCACCTGTCCTTTTGATACAAAGTCACCCTTACGAACATTTATGTCCAGTAACTGACCGGCTGAAGGGGCATGCACAACCTGCATCTCACCGGGAACAATTACTGCCGGAGCTTTTAGATCGTGCTTTAAAGGAGCTGCTCCCCAGATTAAGATGGCTGCCAGCAGTGCCAGCAGCGCTAAACCCGTCCAAGTGAAGTGTATTGACTTTCTGCTTTGTATGATACTTTTCATTTCCATTCCAAGAGGCTTAAGTATGAACCACCATATCTCTACGATAAAAAGGAACAGGCCGAGGGTTTTGGTAAATTTGTAATACACGAGCACTGCAATACCTAAATATAATACCAGCCGATAAAGCCATGCATAGACAGAATAGCAGATAAAAGCGCAGAGACGTCTCGTTTTCAGGTTTTTTTCGGGACAGGCATTATCTATCCCCAACAACTTTTTCCGATAAAACCAGCGGGTGGTCGCGAAAGCGCGCGGACGCAAATTATCCACACCCCAGAGGTCCATGAGTATAAAGTAGCCGTCAAAACTCATGGCTGGGTTCAGGTTTACCGTCAGCGTTGAAATAAGCGAGGTGGATGATACAACAAAACAGATGCTGTTGAATACTCCCGGAGGAGATACGGACCAGCCGAACAGGGCCAGACCGGCCATGATTATTTCGGCCTTGATTCCCGCTGTGGCTATTGCGGCTCTCTGCCTGCGGTCGCTAAGCCTCCAGCCATCTGTGACATCACAGAAGGCCACGGGCCACATGACCATAAAGGCAATTCCCATTACAGGCACGCGCACTCCAAAATTCTTGGCCGTATAGGCGTGTGAAAATTCATGGATAGTCTTGATGATTATGATGAACCCGCCGTACCAGATCATCCCGTTCAGGTTGAAAAAATATGGAAAGGTGCTCAGGTAGAGGGCAAAATTACGGAGCATAGCGGAAAGCCCCAGCAGGCCGAAAGTCAGATATAAAATTATGGCCGGTCTGGATACCAACAACCTTGCTATGCCAAGAGTTTCGCTCAGAAATCGGTCCGGGCGCAAAAGGGGGATGCGGATATAGAGATAATTTTTAAGCAACCAGTTAAAAATGCTGAGCCGGGTGGCCTTGTTTCGGGCCATAAGCTTTTCCACGGGCTGAATAAGCGCTGCCGTGGTCAGTCCCGCAAGATTGGCCTGATCGATAAAATTCAGCAGTTCCCGATCCGAAAGGCGGATAGTGCTGGAGTCGGTCAATTTTTTTTGCAGCGAAGCAAGGGTTGCGGGGCGACGCAGCAACTCCAGAATTATAGCCTCGGACCAGCCCACCTTTGAGAAACTGCGCGGCACGGGATCGTAAATGGTATAAGTTGGGGAGCCGTTAAGGGCTGCCGGTCCGGCTACGATCTCCAGATCGGGACGCAGTTGTGGAAGCGGTGCGTTTACATCAATTTTATTATCTCCAGCAGAGGAAAGCTGCATACCGCTCCTCCATCAAAACCCGAAGTATGCATTAAAGGCGGCCCACGGCTTTCTGAACAGCCAGTAACCCAGACTTACCTTTTCTCCATAAATAACAGTTGTCCCCTTCAAGCCAATTTTAACGTCGGGGCTATCCCCTTTCCATTCAGCCTCGGCCAGAACACTTGCTACACGCTGCGGGCTGACTTCAACTTCACTGCCCACGAATTCCAGCTTGCCGGGCAGGACTGATTCAGGCATTACGTTGAGCATTGTGCGGACAGGGACATTAAAATCAAAGTCCATATTATCATCTTCGGGAATCCAGATACGGACCTTTGTCTGAGAAGGGTCCACTACGGAGAGTACTCTTTCACCCATGAAAACCGGACGGCCTCTCCATTTTTCGGGATCAGCGATGACGGCCACGCCGTCTTTCTCTGCATGTACCTTGAGCATAGCAATATTGTGCTCGGCCAGCTTGAAGCGGGCCTGCTCCTGATCCAGACGGTGTTCAAGAATAGCGATCTCAGATCTTGCTCTGGCATCGGCGAAGGCCTGCATGCGGGCGCGGTCAAGTGATGATTCTATAATCAGAACCTGTTCGCGGGCTACCTTAAGTTCTTCAACTGCAGTACGCTGGTCATACTCAAAGAGTATCTGACCCTTGGTTACCTTATCCCCCGGATTGATCTTCACCTCTGCTATGACTCCGTTCAGGGGTGCGGAGACGATGAAAGGATCATCAGCAACCACCTCACTGGGTGCCACAACACGTAAAGGCAAACGCACCAGCAGCAGGGTCGCCACAACTGCCGCAAAGAGAAGCAGCGTTAATTTTTTACCTGCAAGAGTACTGAGTTTATCTGCCAGTGGATGTTTCGGGTGCAGCCGTTCCCATGCTCCGGAGTAACCAGCGATAAGATGGCTTAAAAGATTCTGCTCCTGATCATTCCAGGGCCTAGATCCCCAGCGTTCAAACCAGAGTCCGCCGACATGTTTCCCCCATCCTGTCAAGGGAAACCAGATGACCGAGATACCGCCGTTCTTTTGCACGTAAGCCTGCCAGTACTTGCGTATATTCTCAGGAAAGTGTTCTTTGCTAAGGACGCACGGTTCTGTGGCCTTGTTTAATGCTGCAGCAAAACTGTTCCATTGTTCCACCATCTCGGAGGTCTTGTTGATCGCAGACTGTCCAGAAATTCCTTTCAGTTTCAACCGTTTTACCCCTTGCTCGAAAAACAGGGCGCGGTCATATCCGCACAGGGATACAGTGCGGTTGAGCATGCTGAAAACTAGTTCCTCTGCGTTTTTAGCATGCAGGCTTTCAAGGCTGAGCTTCTGGAGCACACTGAGAATGCGGATACCTTTTTCAGCGTCAGAGGGAGTTCCCATTATACTTAATTGCTCCTGCAGGATGACTGTTCCACGCATTCCGCCACGCAGAGAGGAATCGTTTTGCAGCTAGGCCCTGGCTACCTTGTATTCATCTGAATAACGAGTCAGACGAATGACCAGCTCGGCAATACCAATACTGCTCTGAAGTCCATCTATTTTAGGAATATGCCCCTTTTCCATCTGGTTGTCGATATGTAAAAAACCTTACATAACAACGGATTTTCATTAATTCCAAATATTATTTTTTGCAAAAATAAATCCTAACCTGAGCGATTCTCCAACCTGACACAATATCAAAGCTGGCATATCTTATTGTTTTTGTTTGCGATCACATTCATCTGCTACGTCATAATCATTTCACCCATCAGGTGGAGGGCTGGATGTCCAACTCAAAAGGGAAAGCAGGAACTATTTGACAAGCAAGTCGATCGGGCCTTTGCCAGCCTGTACGATTTCGCTCACTCCTTCATAAATGAAGTAGGCTCCTGTCATGCCGCAAACGATTTTCGCGGCTGTACGGATGTCCTTGAAACGGCTGAGCAGGCTCGTGAACAGAAAGGGCAGCATGTAGAGGCTTGTGGCCAGGAAGAACAGCAGGAAAAACAGTGTGCCGTTCAACATGGAACCGGTTCGCAGCCCCGCCCCCACAGCGAGGAGGAAGGGGGGGCAGACATTGATACCTGTGAGGAAGCCGGTGACTAACATCAAGCTGCGGCCTCTTGTTTTGCCTGCCACGTAATGGCACACGGACCAATGCGGGAAGTGGAGCCCCAGGCTGTGGCCCAACATGACCCCGCCCAGAATGATCTCGGTAATGGGTAGAGCCGTGCTAAAGACAAGGCTGCCGGAAGCAAAGAACTCGCCAGCCAGGCCGCTCAAGGCACCAAATAGCATGTAGGCCATGAGCCGCCCGCCCATGAATATGCCCAGTGAAACGGCGTTGCCATGAAACCCTGCTTCGTCTCGGGACAGCATGAGCCCCATCAGGACAGGAGCGCAGTACCCCAGGCAGAACATGCCTGTGGAGAGCCCCAGACCGAACGCTTCTGCGTACATCAGTCTTCCCCCAGCAAGAGGCGGTTGCCCTGGGCAGTCATATCCGCGGGCGTCCATCGGGTGTCCAGGTCTATCAAAACCGTGACGTTACACCCTGGGCACGTTGCGCCTGCCTGCTGCTTGATTTCGGCAACGATCACTTCCATAAACGGACACGTGGGGGTCGTAATAATCATGTTCACGACAATCAGGTCCTTCGAAACGGAGATGCCTTTGATCAGCCCCAGATCAACCACGTTCACGTCCAGTTCGGGATCTACAACCTGTTTCAGCTTTTCAAGTATGCGTTGTTCAGGGCTCCCTTTGGCGTACGACAACTCCGGTACAGGAGAAAAATTGGCGGATGAAAGGCAGGCCTCTGTCCGACGGTTGGCGAGTTCATCGTTGATGCGAAGCAGGGATTGAGCTTCATTGGTAGTGGAGTTCACTGTTGCAGTGGGCTGAACTGGTTTCTGCCCTATGCGCAGTGAATACAAGAGGGTCGCACCCTGTCTGACTGCAGCAAGCGCGACCAACAGGAGCATGACAAACACCGACACTCGAAATATTCTGCTCATTTTCGACTCTGTCCTTGGCGATCCGTTTTTTTTAGCCTTTGTTGGGCCTAACAGGAGCAATCCTCCAGCCTGGCACAACATCACTGCTGGCATATGTTGTTGTTTTTACTTGCAATAGCATCCAGTCGAAGCCTCATAATCATTTCACCAGTTTGGTGGCGGGCTGGATGTCCAACTCAAAGAGAGCCAAAGCAAAATTCATCGACGATGTCCAGGTCACGAACGACTGTCTGACAAGTCGAGCCGGACTCAACCTCTTTGCTCGCTGCAGTCGCGTTATTGATATGTACCCACACATCAATCGTCTCTTCGGCTCCATGCGCAAGAATCCCAAAGGCGCACCAATCGATGAGCTGTTCAAGCAGCTTCTCTGTTTCCTTTTCGACGGCACGAGCCGCCGTCTCGCGCATTTTGACGTCCTGGCCAAAGACCCCGGTTACGCCGCCGTTATCGAGACGAGCCAGAAAGGCATGGTCTCCTCGCATACCGTCAAACTGCTTTCGTCCTCGTGGTCATCAAGACAAGACTCGAATCCGCCCCCATTTGCGTCGCTTCGTGCCGGTTTTTCCCGGAGGGAGCCATTACAGCGCCACAAACGCACGATTTAGGTAAATATTAATTGTTCTGCTTCAGCTTGTGCTTACACAGCCCTCAAAAAAATATTTCTTTTTGAAATGTAAGGCTACATTAACCAGTGCGATAAGCACAGGAACTTCTACAAGGGGGCCTATAACTGCAGCAAAAGCTGCCCCCGAATCAATTCCGAATACTGCAATAGCAACAGCTATCGCGAGTTCGAAATTATTTGAAGCTGCAGTAAAACTCAGTGTGGCAGCCTGGCCGTAAGTCGCATCCGCCTTATACGAGAGGTAAAAGGAAACCAGAAACATGACCAGAAAATAAATGGTCAGAGGTATAGCAATACGAAGAACATCAAAGGGAAGCTCGATGACCTTGTCACCCTTAAGTGAAAACATGACCACAATAGTGAAAAGCAGAAAAATAAGTGTCAGCGGGCTGATGCGGGGTATGAACTCATTTTCATACCATTCCTTGCCTTTTATCCTGATTCCGACATAACGGGTCACCATACCGGCTAAAAACGGAATTCCCAGATAGATAAAAACACTCTCGGCGATCTGGCCAATGGAAATATCTACAACTGCCCCTTCAAGACCGAACCAACCGGGCATAACGGTCAGGAAAATATACGCATATACAGAGAAAAAAATAACTTGAAATATGGAGTTAAACGCGACCAGCCCCGCGCAGTATTCGGTGTCACCCTTTGCAAGATCATTCCAGACAATGACCATAGCGATACAGCGAGCAAGGCCGATCATAATTAACCCCACCATATATTCGTGGTAACCGGACAAGAAGGTTATTGCCAACGCAAACATAAGCACAGGGCCAATAAGCCAATTCTGTATCAGAGAAAGAAAAAGTACTTTATAGTTTTTAAAGACCTTTCCCAATTCCTCATATTTAACCTTGGCAAGCGGCGGATACATCATCAGGATAAGTCCGATAGCAATTGGAATATTTGTGGTTCCAACCTGAAACGAATTGATAACGTTTTTGATTTCAGGATAAAAATACCCGCTGCCAACCCCGATAAACATTGCCAAAAATATCCACAAGGTCAGATAACGATCCAGAAAGGAGAGTTTTTTCATTGTTGACTCAGACATATTTGCTCCGGTTAACGCTGTTTAGTGCTATGATTTACACATAAAAACTACATTTCCAATTCAGCCTCCTAAAAGTCATTATTGACTTCAATCAAGCTACTAAGAACTTATCCGCATATGCAGATATGTCAATTTTTAAAATTGAATCGTAAAAAGCGAAGTCGCCGGAAGCGATAAGCACGTCCTACAACAGGGTGTCCACTGTCTGCAGCTTAACGATCCTGAAATATCGTAAGAATTGGTAATCATAGAGTATAAATTCAGCCAACCTATGATTAAACGGCAAAATTTAAACTCTATAAAGTGAAAGAAGTCGCTCAGCTTTATGAATAATATGAATAAAAAGAACAGAACCGAGTTAATGATACATCAACAACCATCATTTTTCTTGCATTTAAGGAAAGACTGTAGACGCTGAAAGTCCTCTTCAGCCTGAGAAAGATTCTGAAGTTCTTCACACAATACATGCAGAACACGGGACTGAATAGGGTCATCCAGACCAGAAAGCTTGTAGTAAACCCACTTCCCTCTTCTTGTGCCGACCACCCAGCCTGATTTTTTCAAAAATGACATGTGCCGAGAAATATTTGACTGGGGAAGTTCCAATGCTCCCATTAGATCACAGACACACAACTCTCCATACTCAAGAAGGCGGATTATCCGTAAACGAGTCGGATCAGAAAGGGCCTTTAAACATTCTGCTAATTTTTCCATGTGCATAATTTATGCGTATATGAGGATATGTCAACAAAGCACCGGATTAAACAGCGGCTCGAAACGGAATTTAGCTGCTCGTCCATGGGGCTTATAAGTGTGTACAACCTGCATAAGGTGTGTTTATGATTTGGAAAATATTATGGAGGCGGTATGCAGTACTGGGGAAAAGCGTTTGAAGATGGACAATGGCACCACCTACGGCGGCATTGCATTGAAGTTGCTGCGGTGATGAAGACCCTGCTGCATGCTGACGCGGCTCTGCGTGCGAGAGTTTTTAAACTATCTCCGCTTGATCCTGATTTCACTGAAGAACTGCTGGTTTATCTGGCCTGTGTTCATGATCTGGGGAAGTTTTCTCTTTGCTTTCAGCACCAGAAGCCGGAACTTGCAGTCTTAAACGGTATACCGGAACCAAATGGCAAAGAGCATCATACAGAATTGGGTGTCCAGTTCTGGGGAGCTTATAAACTCTACGAAAAAATTGGATGCCAAGGGGCCGGAGTATTTACCCTATGGCAGTCGCCATGTGTTCCCCGCACACGCGGGGATGATCCGCAGGAAATGGTTGTGCGCCGCTCCGAGACAGGGTGTTCCCCGCATACGCGGGGATGATATTACACTGAGTTTAGTGTGGTATAGTTGCTAAAAATGTATTCGCGATATTTATATTTGTCTTTATTACAATAGATTACTTTCGTGTTTTCAAATTTTATTTATTATGTCTGGCAAAATTCTTTTTTTTTAAAATTTTTTGCGCTGTTTCGTCGCCGTGTTCTGCGGCTAATCTCAATAGTCTTTTTCCCTCTTTCAGGTCCTGTTTGACTCCATCTCCTTTTAGAAACATAACTCCTAAATTATATTGTGCTCTGACATTACCATGGTCCGCCGATATTTTAAACCATTTATATGCTTCTTTAAAATTATCACTGCTTAAATACATTGATCCTAAACAGCATTGTGATTCCGAATCGCCATTATTTGCAGCAATTGTGTAATATCTAATGGATTCTGCATGGTTCTCTGGAACTCCTTGTCCATACTCATACATAGCACCTAAGTAATAACATGATCTTATGTTTCCATTACTTGCGGATGCCTTGAATAGCTTTGCTGCTTCTGCATAGTTTTGCGGTACACCTATACCGTCTTTATACATTTCGCCTAGTTCGTATTGAGCTTGCGGCTGTCCTTCTATGGCCGCTTTTTCATACCATTTTGCCGCTTCCAGCAGATTACGGGATACGCCTTTACCTTTCATATAAAGGGTTGCAAGGCGATACATGGCATCCATGTCGTCCTGCATGGCCGATTTGGAATACCATTTTATTGCTTGAGCATAGTCCTGCGGAACCCCGGAGCCGAATTCGTACATGTAACCCATAATGAATTGTCCCTTGGACGAATCCTGTGCAACGGATTTTCGGCACCATTTCAGGGCTTCCTGTTTGTCCTGCTCTATTCCTTGTCCAAGTAAAAGAACTTCTGCGTAATTGCCTTGTCCGCTGGCATAGCCGTTCTCGGCAGATTTTCTGTACCAATCAGCTGCAGTGGCGAAATTCTGTTCTACGCCGTTGCTGTGAGCATAGAGGATTCCCAAAGCATTTTGCCCAGCGGCATTACCCTGTTCTGCAGATTTTTTAAACCACTTGAAAGCTTCGTTGTAATCAACAGGTCCGCAAGCTCCGCTGTGGTAACTCAGGCCGAGTTGAAACTGTGCTCCGGCATTTCCTTTCTCAGCCTGCTGTTTCAGATCTGTGCAGCTTGCTGCGTAAGATGTGCTGCTTAACAATATGAATATCAGAACAAAATATAACGAATTGCTGATTCTCATGCGTGGCTCTCTGGATTTTTAAAATTGAAAAATAATTATTTTTTTACTTGATGGAAGGAAATCTGTCTGTCCGTCAAAACACGTACAAATGTATTTGAGCGGTTAAAATTAAGCCCCCTCTCATATTGAAAAGGGGGCCTATGGGAAAAGGATACAGGGTACGGTGAGGTGGTATCCTTATCTTTAAATTTGACTACCTTTTAAAACTGCCGCGCAGCCATAACAGCAACGGAGCCAGCATAAGTAAAATCCATTCTACACTGAAGGTTGCCTGCGGATTCAAAGTGCAGCCCGTTCCGCTGCTGCCTGAACCAGTCCCCACTGCCACCGGGTCAGTTATTTCACCGAGGTCGGAATCCTCGTCGTAGTCGCCGTTATCCTTGACCACGAAATAGATATAATACTCAGTGCCGAGAGTAATGTCGTCAGTTTGGCTCATGTAATTTCCGTCTGCATCTGTAACCCACCAGTAGCCGTCAAGATTATATTCAGGTCCGCTCAGGGCGTAATTTTTGTATGCCTTGGAAGTTCCACTGGTGTTGTAAAACTTCATCAGGATCAGGTCGGAGACCTTCCCGGTTGGGATGGAAGTGGAACTGATCCTGAAAGTTGCCGTAGCTCCATTGGAGCTTACTGTGGCATTGAAAGAAACTACTTCCGTTATAGGATCGAAGCTCCCTGACTTATATTTAGAATTAAGGTCGGTAGTGTCCAACTCTTTGGAGCAACTGTTCTGTATGGCTACCTCTACGCCAGTTGCCTGAGTCTGACTGGCTTCTATAGATTCTCCGCGTCCTGTATTTTCAATGTCTTTGCGAAATTTGGGCCATGGAGTTAAGGCCAGTCCTCCTGAAGTGGTTTCTATGGCATATAATTTACCGTCATCTGACCCGAAATAAACTGTTCCATCGCTTGAAATTGTCGGTGAAGAACGTATGAAGTTTCCAGTATCAGCTATAAGAACAGGATCTTCTGTTGGTTTTTTCGAGTCTACAGCATACAGGTTATGCCCCTGGCTGATATAAATAGTCCCGTCACTGGCGACGGCAGCAGAAGTGAACATGCTATTCGTCCCATCGAATAAAATCCATTTTTCTTCACGATTAGGAGATAACGCGTACAATTTATTAGCTGCTGCTATAATAATTGTTCCATCTTCCGTTATCACAGCTGAATTGTTAATAGTCACCGATTTTCCAAATTCAAACCTCCACTTTTCTTTACCGCTCGGGGATATTGCGTAAAGGTTTCCATCGTTTGATCCTACATAAATGGTTCCGTCAGCGGCAATGGCGGGGGAACTGGTAATGCTACCCCCTGTAGGAAGAGCCCATTTTTTCTTTCCTTCAGGGGTTATTGCGTAAAGAAATTTATCGGCTGATCCAACATAAATAGTTCCATCAGCAGCAATGGCGGGGGAGCTGCTAATACGGCCCCCTGCAGGAAAAGCCCATTTTTGCTTTCCATCAGGGGTTATCGCGTAAAGAGACTTATCGGTTGATCCGACATAAATGGTTCCGTCAGCGGCAATGGCGGGGGAACTGTAAATACTCTCCCCTGTAGGAAAAGCCCATTTTTGCTTTCCATCAGGGGTTATCGCGTAAAAAGACTTACCGGTTGATCCGACATAAATAGTTCCATCAGCAGCAATGGCGGGGGAACTGCTAATACTGCCTGTTATGGGACATTCCCATTTTTTGCTCCCGTTCGGGGATATTGCGAAAAGATTATTTGCCTCGGAGCCGGCTGTTCCTACATAAATGGTTCCATCGCTAGCAATGGCAGGGGAAGACAGTATCTTTACATTTGCACCGAGACTTAACGGCCAACCATTTGTAGTTGCAAAAGCCACTGAGTGTTGCAGTAGCACTGTAGTTAAAATTGCTATTGAAATAAACAAGCGCAAATTAGTGCTGAAATTACAAAAGCACGAAAGTGTTCCCTTTCTGGCGATGCTATATCTATAATTAGAGCATTCACGAAGAGTAAAATAGTATGCTTTTCTCATCATTTACCTATTCTATTTTAGAATTTTATCAGGTTACACAAAGAAGATAGAAACTATCTGGAAACCACAACTTTGACCCAGTATAAGGCTATCATTTCTAGTTTAACGATTATTGTAATTAATTTTAGATACTAAAGTATACATCACGAATCGGGTTTGTGTCTGTCCGTCAAAAGACGTACAAAGATATCTTTTGAGCAAATTAAGAATTCCTTTATGTTAAAGGGAGATCAAAAAAGGACACAGAGTATGTAGCGGTTTGTACTTATGCAAAGGACCTAAAAATCCATGCGCAGAACACCGAAAATGGAATGACTGTCCGTGGTTTCGCCATATTCACCGGCATAGCTCAATGTGAAGCTGGCATTTTTCTTGCCGAAAATAACGCCCAGTTCCGGAGTAAGACGATTGGAATCATTCTCCGTGGTCACCTGTGCCGAGGTGGTGGGCAGATACTGGCGTACGGTGATGTCGTTGCTCCCCAGTGAGTGGATAACACCAATCCCCGCGTAGGGTGTTACGAGCGTGTCCTCAATCTGAATGTCATACTTAACGCGTACTCCTAAAATTCCGTCAGCAAAGGTTTTGTCCAGAGTGTCGTAGGAAATGGCGTTGGTTGCATCCGTCTCACTGAATCCGGCTCGATGCAGATGGGTAATGTTCAGCCCGATGCATGGCACAACCTCCCAGTCTTTGACTGGCTGCCAGTGATATCTGGCTGTAAACTGGTTGGAGGTAAGTATGGAATCGTAATCTCCCTTGGCGGTCTGCGACATGCCTGCATTACGGGATGATTCGTGGGTTGCATAGGTGGTGCTCAGGGTATCACTGAAGGTCCAATCCATGAACTTGTACCCCCCATACACTCCGGCGATATATAACTGTTGGACTTCGGAATCACCGGAAACAAAATCCGACCCGCTGAAATTGATCTGCGTAGCGCCTATTCCACCCATAATGCCGAGAACCAGGTTTTCACCGAATTTGCGGTCCACGCCGATTTCCAGTCCTGCCATATACGAATCATAGCCCTCGCTGTCAGAATTGCCGTCTCTGGATCCACGGCTGAATACCGGCTGAAGGTACATACCCCAGGAGGTTTCGGGTTTGCGGGCATTGAGCAGCCCGACCAGAGAACCGCTGGAAGCGACTAATATTTCTTTGTCGCTATCCTCCCCGCTGTCCGCAAGCATGGTTAAGTTTCGGCTTTGGGCCACATTGGCAAAGGCCTGAACTCCGGCCAGCGTTGCAGCGGTTCCGAGAGAGGATTCATCATTGTGGGGAGTGAAAGAAGTGGATACGGTCACTGTGCCTGATGCATCGTTGTCAGTACGGGTTACCGTGAAATTGGGATTGCTGGAAATAACGGACGCCGTGTTCAATGACGAGCTGGCAGAGAGAACTTGCGAGCTTGTGCTTATTGATTCGGCAGAAGGATCCACTTCAAGTGTACCTTCAATAGTTGCGGTTGTAGCTGTTACGCTGGCTGAGCTTTGCCCATAGGCCGCTATGTTCAGTGTCCCCCCGTGATTTACAGTAAGATTGTTGGTGTTCAAGCTTGTATCACTGCCTATGCTCAGTTCGGCACCTGAATAGATATTTATGGAATTAAAGGCAGAGGCACTGGAACCTGCGCCCCAGATCCAACCAGCGGAGCTCTCGCCATCGCCCACTACCAGATTTTCAATATTGCTGAAAAGAGAAGATGTTGTGCCTGAACCCAACAATGTTAATGTATCAGTCCCTGCCCCCAGATCGACCTCACCGGTCAGGTTTGCGCCGGTGTCCAGAGTTACTTTATCGGCGTTATTTCCGGTTTTAATCGCATAGGCTGTGCCGCTGGTCGCTGTGGCCTTGATTGTTCCCGTTATATGCACATTTGTCGCGCCATCGGCGTACAAGGCGTATGCCGCGGTCGCACCCGTTGCCTCCACCGAACCCGAAATCAGCATTGCCGTGTCGGTATTGCCGCCATTTAGTGTGCCGGATGAGTATAGGCTATAGGCATTGCCTCCTGCGGATGTCGTACTTACCGTTCCGGATAATGTACCAATACTTATACTGTCAGAATACAGGCCGTAGGCGGGAGCTTTGACGGTTGTAATGTTGCCGAAATTATCTGCGGTCACATACGTACCGCCGAGAGATTTTGTCGTTACGTTACCGGACAATGTGCCGATAGTAATTCCATCGTAGGGACTGTATAAGCCGTAAGCAGAACCATCGGCAGAGGTTGTACTCACTGTTCCGGATAATGTCCCGATGTTTACGTTGCTATTCCCCAGTCCACGGGCAATTGCGCCTGTGTCATAGTTCAAGATAGAGATCCCGCCGCTGGAATTTATTCCATTAGTGTATACCTGTCGTTGACTTGAGACCGTACCGGAAGCTGTAGTACTCACTGTGCCGGAAAGTGTTGTGATGTTTGTGCTGCCACTGGCGTATATGCCGTAGGATTCGTTGTTTGAGGACGAGGCGCTTATCATCCCGGATAAGGTTGAGATGTCTATCTTTCCACGTCCGGCAGAACTTCCCGTAGCCCATAGACCGGCAGCTGCGGCATTGGTTCCCGTTGCGGTTATAGTCCCTGACAGTGTGCCGATATTCAAATTACCATCATTCTCGTCACCTTCAGCGTACAGGCCAAAAGCCTGCACCGCATTTTCGGCTGAGGCACTCACTGTTCCAGCTAGTGTTGTGATATTTATATCAGTAGAGTACAGGCCGTAGGAATGAAACCCGGTCCCTGTGGTCGTTGCGCTTACCTTGGTTCCAGTTCCCAGAAGGCCAATATTAAGTAACGATTCAGTGGAGTAAATACCGTACACGTCGGTGTCAGAATCCTCCACAGAGAACGTTTCCCCCGGAAGGTTTACAGTTTCAGTTGATGATACCTTCAAGGCATAGCTGGAACTGCCTGTTGCCATTGCCACGGCAGGGAAGCCAAAAGCCAGTATAAAAATAACAATTAAAGCAATAGAACTAAGCCGGTAGCATCCTGAAAATATCTTCACTTTTTCCCCTTCAGTACATCAAACAATTCTATGGCGTTATGTCAGAATAACATTTTCAGGCATGCGCACAGTCAACTGATTCAATGCTAAAATATATTCCCTGACCATAAACTTTCGAGACATATGGGATTAATTTATTTTGGATGAAGATATACCGAAGGATGAAGGGCATGTCTGTCCGTCAAAAGACTTACAACTGCACTTGCTTAAAATAATTGCGGATGGAAAATGGTTCAGCCTGCATGCTCGTGCCCTGAACGCCATGTGAAATAATACTTCGTAAGTGGGGGCGATAAATCAATTATGAAGCCGAGATCGCGTGTTTGCGCAATTCCTTCCTGCCTTTCAAATCAAATTTACTGACCATTCGATTGCAATATGTCTCTACCGTACGGCGGCTCAGTCCCAGTTTGTCTGCAATTTCAGTATTCCCGAATCCCTGTCCCATCAGGCTGAATATCTGTCTCTCCCGGTCACTCAAAGACTCTTCCAGTCTCTCTTCTTTTTCGTTTTGCGCCAAGCATTGAGCAACGCAGGGACTGAGGTATCTTTTTCCCGCAGTAACATGATCTATTGCCTCGAAAAGGATATCCGCGTCTTCCTGTTTGGACACGTAGCCCAGAGCACCGCTACGAAAAGCACGATCAATCAATCCGGCCTCTTCATGCATTGAATAGACCAAGGCTGCGATATGGAGTCTTTCGAGATCAGGAAGCAGGTCAAGCCCGCTTCCATCCTGAAGAGACAGGTCAAGCAGGGCTATATCAAAATTATGCTGGTCTAAAACTTTCCGGGCCTCGGCGATGCTGTTAACCTCAGCGGATATCCGATGCTGACGTGTGCCCAGAAGGATTCCCAATCCTTTTCGGATAGCAGGATGATCGTCAATGAGAATTAATCTTAGGGAAGAAGGATTATCTGTCATTATCCACCTCGAAATTTTTATTTGATTTAACGCATGTGGCTGTACATCTGACTACGGTACCGCCTAAGGGGCTTTTTTCTATTATCAGTTGCGCACCGATTACTTTTGCCCTGTGGTACATGATACTTGTACCGAGTCCTCCGTCTTCATTTTTCGAAGCACTTCGTCCTACTCCGTCGTCACTTACTGTCAGGGCAATCCTATCGGCTTTGCAACAATTCAGTTGAACATGGATATTTTTAGCCTCTGAGTGTTTCGCTGCGTTAGTGAGCGCCTCCTGAGCTATACGGTACAAGGCAGTTATGTTTTCATTCATACATTCTTCGCATGGGCAATTTTGGTTAAAGGTAACCCGTATGCCTGTTGCCTTGGCGATGCTACGGACCAGAGCCTCCAACGAAGGGCCGGAATTTCCATGTTCAACAGGCCACAGTCCTCGGGCTATCTTGTATGCCTCGTGAGTTGACGTCTTTAAAATTTCCGCTAATTCTGCCAACTCAGGACCGTCTTTGTCTTCTACATGTTCATATGACATGGCTATGGCGCGCAGCCGCGCACCGGTCAATTGCTGACAAAGGCTGTCATGCAATTCGCGGCTGAGCTGACGGCGTTCTTCCTCACTGATGCTGACAATTTTTTTCTCCAGCCTGTTTCTTTCTTCCATTTCTTTATGCAGTGACTGGTTTTTCTGCTCTAATTCAACGGAAAGGCGTTCCACAGAACTAAACGCATTGGAGAAAAGTTTGGATAATACCAGCGATTGAGAAAGTATAAATAAGCAAACAGCAGGTTCGACCAAATACACTGATTTTATGATTCCCATATGGACTAAAGGATCGTTAATGCCTGCGACAAACTGGATAATCAACCCGGTCAACAGGATTCTTGCGCCGGTCCGCTTACGTTTTACACACAGGGAAACCCGGTGCAGGTAATATGCAGCATAGAGAAAAGTCTGTAGCAGACAAACTGCAATAAACCAGTAAAGCGGGAGACCGGGTGCAAAGATAAGCAAAACAGAGAAAATAACGATTCTGGCATCCAATAAGTAGACGGGGAAAGAATGAAATTCATTTGGGTATATAGTCTTAAGAAAACGGTACAGCAGTGACGCCCAGCAGACAAAGCAGGTCAGGGAAAAAACTTCCATGGAGACCGAATTCCATCCGGGAAGTAGAAGGGAAATAACCCAGCGGGATGAGTTGGAAGTCACGCTGTAGCCGACTACCAACAAGCAGTAGAGGCCGAAGTATAAGGGAGCTACGTCGCGTTTACGCCATAAGTAAAGTACAAGATGATATATCCCCATAATCAGCATGCATCCGGCGAAAAACAGTGAAATGGCCCAGTCCCGTGTCTGCATAGCTTCCAACGGTCCGGGGCGGGCAATGAGGATCGGTTCACTAATCCCCCCCCTGCGAAAATGATAATTGGAGACCTGTAGAACCAGATCGATTGGCTGTCCCTGCAGCGAGACTTCCGCCAGTTTTAATGTTCGGGCAGGAGTTTCAGTCTCAGACGATTTTCCCGGCAGTCCGCTCTGTGCTATCAGCTCGCCGTTGGCCCATAATTTATAAGCCTCGTGGATGTCGAAAATACGCAGAGTCAACCGATCAACAGATTGATCCGTAAACAATTTCAGCCGGAATGTGGCCTGCCCGGTACTGCCGAGGCGTTTTCCTTCAACAAGATGTCCCCGCCATGTTCCGGGCAGAGAAAAAAAACCGGACATTTCGGGTAAGTTGTTTTCCGGGCTGAATTTCTCCGGCGTCAGCAACCTGTCCCAGTAAAATTCCCATTCTCCATTAAGCGCAAATATCCTTCCTCCGGAAAGATCCTGCCCACGCAGATCAATTACTCCACGC
Organism: Maridesulfovibrio sp.; assembly: GCF_963678865.1. Lineage (NCBI taxonomy): Bacteria > Pseudomonadati > Thermodesulfobacteriota > Desulfovibrionia > Desulfovibrionales > Desulfovibrionaceae > Maridesulfovibrio > Maridesulfovibrio sp. The sequence goes on from NZ_OY787459.1 coordinate 3,166,754, forward strand.
TCCGCGTGAAGTTTTTTATCAGGCCTATCTGCAGTACAGCCTGTTAAGCCCAGCACTATCACTGTTATTAAAATGAATACGATCTTATGGTGTTTCCATTTTAGAATAGGGAAAATATTATTTAGCACAACATGATATCCTGAGATGATTGCTAACAACTGAGTCTTTGAACAGCATTTCTTGTAAACGTGACCATACAAAAGCAGAGCAGGACAGACAACTTCTATATAAAAGCAGGGCTGCGTCCGTACTTTGGCGGACAGACTCGTGCATAATTCTATGTTATTTGTTAATTCTGTTTTGATAAACTGAAAATCTTTAAGTCCTGTTTGGAGATTTTATAATGAAGCTTTCATTATTGTTTATGCTTCTACTACTTGTCGTAAGTGGGTGTACCACTACGTCTGCCCCGTCGCCCAAACGTCAGGCATATGAATCGGCAAAAATAATTTCAGCAACCAAAATAGGACGGGCAAGTAAAGTCACTCGAACGTCAAAAGGCTCCAGAGTCGTCAGCACAGCCAGATCCCTTCTTGGTATACCCTACAAATGGGGAGGACGTTCTCCCCAAACCGGCTTCGACTGTTCTGGTTTCGTCTGGTACGTATTCAATCAGTACGGGATCAATCTGCCGCGCTCCTCATCGCAATTATTGTCTGTAGGTCGCCCTGCTGATAAATCTTCAATCCGTCCCGGCGATATTCTCATTTACAAGGTGAGCAAGAAAGGTAAATCCCTCCACGCCGCCATTGCGACCGGAAGCGGGACCTTTGTGCATTCACCCAGTTCCGGTAAGACTGTAAGCGAGGTGTCGATGTCGGGACCGTACTGGCGAGGACGTCTTATCGGAGTCAGAAGGGTTCTTTAATCCGGTTATCAGTAGAGATTGCGAAGCGGCAATATCCCCGCTTCCCTTGCCCCGTTGATACTGATGTAAGTTACAGCCGAAGGATTATCGTTGTATTCATTGATTTGTTCAATGCCGGAATCCTTAGCCTGCTCCAGATCGCAACTGGCCAGAAGGGTTGTTTCTATGGGAATCACAGGAGAGTCTTTTTCCGCACTGCTGGAAACACCGACCATCATATGATTCGGCAGAAGAATCAGATAGGCATCCAAACCGATTTTTCTGAAAATAGAAGCCAGCAGCACAGCTCCGTCAGCACAGTTGGCCTGCGCTCCACGGGTAGAATCTCCCACAAGGCGAACATGCTGCACAGCTACCACATCAGATTCCACCGATGTTGTCGAGATGGAACTGTATTTGAATCCTTTGTCCTGCAGGGCTTTCCAGATTGCTTTCAGTTGAAGTGCAACGTCACTCTCTTCACCTTGATAACCGATAAAAGCGTCAACATAACCCTTGTGCAAAGCCTCGCTGAGTATTTCGTCGATGATAGGGTCTCCCTCGTTGACATATGCAGCAAACATCTCCGACCAATCTTCAAAGCGTTGGCCTCCGTTTGTGTATAATCCGAAAAAACAGTCGTTTACAGAACGCACAATAACTGTCTGCGTATGCTCGCCGACCTCTTCTCCATTAACGAAAACTTTTGCTGTGATATCCTCGGGATAGGGCTGGCGAATGGATAATAATTTTTCATATTCGTACTTCAGGTGCGGACTTATTTCATAAACATTCTCAGCATCGGGAAGGGTGACGGTCATTCTGGAAGGGCGGATGAGCTTGGTGCTTGTTATTTCTACGGTTACCCTGTCACCGGGATTCACTGCACGGATGAAGACCGAGGCCATTGCCAATGGAGATCCAAAAGTCTTTGAATCCCGTTGAACCCCGATGTTTTCCGGATCAAGAGTGGATAGGGCGATAATAGCAGCAGGAAAAATCTGATCATCAAGGCCGAAAGCAAGAAGCCAGTCTCCCGGCGCAAAGTTCTTATCGTCATTACCGGCTTCCTGTTGAGTTTCAGGGGATGCGGCCTCACTTGTTGTGCTGGCTTCTTCCTGCGGTGCAGAGGGAGTTGTTTTTCCAACGGAACTTGTAAGATCGGTATCGGTGAACAATTCGCCCGCTACTGTTTTATGACCATCTGTTTCCCGCTGATTACTGACATCCCAGCCCGCGAAAGCCTCACTGGAAATCAAGAACAGCACCACGATTAACACGGCCTGTATTGTCATATTTATCCGGCGATTGTAATTGGCGACTTTGCCGGAAGTTATAAGGCCGTTGAAGAGAAGCCCCATATTACACTCCATTAATTTAAATCATTCCTAACAAGCTAATCGTCTGCACCATCTGCCAGAGTTGCAATCGTCTCGACCTTGTCTCTTTGCGCTTGACGGGCGACCATTACAGCCATTCCGGCCATGAGCGGCAGGTATTCTGGAGCACTGACCGATATGATAAAGTTATCAAAAATAACGTTGCCCAAATCAATGTTCAGCTTTCTGGCAACTGTCCCGATCTGCTTGCCATCAAGCTTAACCTGATAGTTGGAACCAATGGTGGCATTCATGCTTCGCAGCTCCAACCGGCCGAGAGATGTGTCGCCGACAAAATGAACATGGTGAAAAATAAACCGTTTCTTGAGTCGACCTATTTTCTGCCCTTTTTCAAATAGATCGTAAGTGGGCATGAAATGGAATATCCGCTTGGTCAGACTGAATAGTTCTTCTTCGTTGCCCGGTTTTGTGATGGAAAAAGTTTTACAGGGAACCAGCGCTTTCACTTCCAGTGTTTCGTTCTCGTCAACATCGAACATGGCGAACTCCTGTCCGGTCCAGCTGAAATCTTCCTCAAAGATATAAATTTTCTCATCCTGATCAATTCCAAGGGGAGTCAGATCGGCTATACCCGTATCCACGAAGTCCTGAACCCGCTTAGCCAATTCCGGGAGAATGCAGGCGCTGACAAATGAATAGCGGATGACGTCTTCCAGAGTTTCCGGTTCCGGCTGGGAATCCAATCTCCATTTATCTGCTTCGCCAAACTTAATAAATGATGGTCTGTCGCTGAAGGCTACGTTGATGCTCCCTTTTCCGAATGTGTCGATGTAAACATACTCGCCATACACGTCGGGGCCGAAGATAATTACCTTGTTCCTGATACTCTTTATTTTGCCGATCCAAGGTTTCCCGAGGATTGTCTCCAGCCCCTCAAAGGCGTTAAAAACGGCATCCAGCCCGACTTCTTTCGAGTTGGTAACCATTTTAACTGTATCGTTCATAGAGTTGTAGATGCTCGCACAGGCAAACTGAAGGCAGGTGAAGGAAGCGATTAACAGAAGAGTTGCATACGTAGTGTACAGAGTCATCTCCGAATCTGTATCGACAATAAACGCAAGATAGAAATAGTAACAGGAAAATGCAAAGGACCCAAAAGTGGCGAGCCACAACAATATCTTAACTAATATGGATTTTAATAAATGCATGTCTTGTTCGCTGTCTGTAGCCGGGTTGAATTATTAATTAAAGTTTTCCTGTTTACGATTGATAACAATGCAGGATTAAAACAAATCACCAAATAAATTTTCACTCTCGTCATCATCTGAATTATTGATTCCGTCTTCATCGTCGGAGGATTCGTCATCATCAGGATTGCCCAGTAGTGAGTCGGCCAGAGTGTCCAGTCCGACACTGATGCCGGCTGTCACCAGCAACTGGGCCATTACTTCCTCGTCTAGACCTATGGACGGAGCGCTGAGGTTTCCTTTCACACGCAGGGGGAGAGGAATATCCTTGACGGTATCCAGAATTTCCCCCTCAAGCCCGTCAAGGGAACCGACGACAGTGATCATTGCCTTGTAGTCAACCTTCTCTGCAGGAAGGTCGGCCCAGCCTGCACCATTGGCTTCCACCAGCGGGGAATCAAACAACAGGTCATTGTTAATGATATGCCCGTTCTTGACTTTCGCTGAAGCTTCAAGGCTGGAAAAATTGAAATTGCCCGTTTCATTACCTTCCTCATCAGCCCTCATAATTTTGTTCCAGCTGTCGCGGATCATTTTGGCAACATCCACACCAAGCACTGCTCCTTCAGTGACAGCAAAGGACGCCGAGCCGCATACGGTTTTTTTTACGCCATCCGGTGTTAATCCCGATCCTGAAAGGTCATATTCAACCGAGGCTGAGCCGCTTATCACATCTTTGCCAAGCAGGTCATGCAGCAAAGACCGGATATCAAGTTTCTGCAATGAACCGCTTCCACTCCAAATGGGAGTTTCGTTATTCGCGTCAAGTCTGGTTTGTGCCTCAAATTGTCCGTCATAGAGATTAAAAGAGGGTGCCACAGCAAGCACCCCGTCATGGGCATCTACGTCGATCTGAATGTCTGTGGCTTGTATCTTATTCACCTTGAAGCGGCCGATTCTCAGCCGGGCATTCAGAATCAGATTGCGTAGCACATCCAGACTCGGTTCCGTCGCAGGCTGGGCTGAATCCGATGCTTCTGTGTTTTGTCCGGGCTTGCTGCCTGATTCAGATTTTGATTGCGGAGGCAGGTAGCGGTCGGCATCGAAGGAATCAACCTCAGCGTTGATGGAGATCTGAGGCGAGGTGAAATTGACAACCTGCCCTTCGGCTGTGAGCGTGCTGCCGTCGAGCTTGACTGTCAGGGATTTTACTTTCGCTGAATTATCGGTCCCATCAAATTGTATCTCAGCTGAAAACCCTTTCAGCGCGTTGGAATCCGACATGTCCGAGATTTTAACTCCAAGCTTGTCCATCAGCTCTCGCAGAGATGTTTCCGCCAGCTTTAAGTTCCCGGAGAAAGAAGGAGTTCCACCCTGAGTTCCGGCATGGATCTGTCCTGTAAGGTGCAGATCAAGAACTGACAGGGCAAGGTTATCCAAGAGTACCGTATCGGTCTCAGGGGTTAACTGGATTTTTCCTGAAAGATGTGGCCGGAGAGCAATCTCGGGCTGATTCAGTTTAAGTTCAAATCCGAGTTCAAAGGGAAAACTGGAAGTCCCTTGGATCGCCCCTAAGTTCAGGTTGAGATTTTCGATGGATGTCTCGGATTCATCCTGCAAATCGGTGTAAAGCAGATTGGCGTTGGTAATCTCGACACCCTGAACGGAAATATTCTCAAAGTTCATACCGCTGCCGCTGTCTTTAGAGTCAGTTGGAAGATCAGCAGGTTCAGTCTCCTCTTCATTACTGCTCCCAGCCAGATCGTCCCAGTTGGAGACTCCTTGAGAATTCTTGGCAAGGTGCAAGGAAAGTCCATCCAATAAGACTTTGCCGACAGACACCTTCCCGGACAGAAGAGGTATAAGGCGTAGAGAAACTTCCGCCTTGTTAATGCGGGCCATGTCATGATCAGGAAACCCCGGAGCATTTCCCAGAGCTGCAGGCCCGACGTTAAAACCGAGATACGGATAGAAATTCAGCCCGATGTCGCCATTAAAGGATAGTTTTCGCCCTGTCTTTTTTTTTACAAGTTGGACTATTTCATCCTTGTATTCATTAGGGTCAACTATAACCGTGACTATTAAAACCGCAGCGAGGCAAAGGATCACTAAAGCGGCACAAGCAGTCAGTATGAGTTTTACGATATTCTTCATGGCTCGAAAGTCCTTCTTTAATTGATTTGAAGGTAACCCTAATCGAAACGCCCGGTACCATCGTTGAAGAGGGTCAGTGAATCAAATTCTCTGAAATCAAGTTCCATGAGAGCCAACTCCTGATCTTCGTCATCAATGAGGGCTAAATCCAGATCCTCAGGTGTACCGGATACGGAAATTCTCAATCCTTCGCCGGGGCGCAGCACATCATCTTCCAGCAGGTTGGCACCCCACAATTTGTCTTCAGCGGAAGACATATAAACACCATGTATTTCGAAATCCGTTTCATTAAAGATGACGATATCCTTTGCCATGGCCGTCTTCGCCATGAGCACGGAAAAAGCCAAAATCACAGTCAGGATTATCCGCTGCCTACGATTCATGATATTCTCCTCAAGATAACCTTTGTGCGTTAGCCGGGGAACTTCCGCATAATTTCCGGCCAAAGGTTATTTATGAAACGTTGGGATTTAATCAGACAGAATCAACAAGCCGATTGTTTTTTGCTTGGGCAGACATACCAGTAGAGCAGCAATAAAGCCCCGATTACAGTAAACGTAAGCAGGAACCACCAGCCGGAATGTCCTGCATCATGCAGGCGCCGAACGCTGACCGCCATGGTCGGGACAACGGTTAAAAACATAATTATGTTTGAGACGAGTAATGTGCGGTTCAAGGGATCGGTGCTGCCGGAAATGGCTGTATCTATGGTGTAGGCGATCATGGAGAGAATCCACGTGAATAGCACCCAGTACCAGAATTCAGGGCGTCCTGCGCAGCCATTGAATGTCGCATATTTTTTAAAACATGTTTTGATTGCTTCCATGAATTCCACTTTGTTTTTCTCCTTGGATTTGTCCTTACTTATAAAAAATAAAAAAATGTGTCTGTCCGCCAAAATGCGGACATGGTGAGTTTCTGCCTCGACAGAATAATGAAAGGGAAGGCTTCATAACCGAGTAGAGCCTTTCAAGTCTGCCTGTAGCTCTCAGGTTTTTGGGCCTGCACCGGGGCTGAAGCGCAGCCGAAGCAGATTATGCTCAACATGACAAGAATTGCTGGAAGTACTTTCATGGGCTGACCCTTGACCTGATTTTTGTCTGCATGAAGAACGGAAAGTCTTGCTCTCTGTTCTTCATGCAGTTGATGTTGTTTATTCATTGAGGGACTGGCGAAGAATTTCGTTTACTTCCGTAAGATTAGCTTCAAATTCCTGTTTTTCTCCGGTTTTTGTGTCAACGAAAACCCATTGGATTCTGTCCTGACCGCTGCCTATTTCCTGACAGGTGAAGGTGAGTCCAACCATGTCTTCCCCTTGGGCATCGTTGGAAATAGTGATGTGGTAGCAGGAGTTGTTGTCACACATACCGCCAAGGTAGTAGTTGCCGAAATTGGGGTCCTGAGCAGGCTGACTTATCCAGAGCCCTTCCTTGCCCTGACACAGACTGTTGGCATGGGCGGCGGGAACTAAAAGCATGCACAGCAGTACAGCCGAAAATATCGGTGCAAAAAATTTCATCATATCTCCCTACTGTAATTCAAGGTTATGGACCCGCCACTACAAGTCCTGATAATTGATTATGCGTCTTTTCCAATAACAACCTTATCTTCCAGTGGCTTTATAAAATGGTATTTTGATTAATAGAATACAATTCTATTTCTGTCTGTCCGTCAAAAGACGTACATTTCATATTGATGTATTAATTAGTCATAAGGCAGAACCGTTTGTTGACTTACCATTTATTAAAAATAAAAGACCCCCATTACAGGTAATGGAGGTCTACTTAATCTGCGTGGTTAAAACGCATGGGATGGGACGCTTCTCCCAGTAAAAAAAGAGCCTTGTTGCTGGAAATGCTTTCCGGCAACAAGGCTCGATAGAAAAAATATTATTGTGAGTTAGTGCAATTTCTTCTTAAGGAAAAATGTTGCTTGGTCTCCTTCATTATTTAGGCGCAGTTTTTTAGCAAACTGAACAAAATTTTTACGTTCTTCATCCGTAAAAACTTTTTTGTTTGATAATGAATAGCTTAAGTTCTTTTTCAGCTTTTCCGAGCTGGCTACACTTCCGGCATGGCATTCATTAAATGTCTGGAAAACTTCAAATCCATTGGAATCTGCTAATTTATGAAAACTCTTTTCGGAATGTAAAAATAAATGCCTTGGAGGATCAAGCTGTGCCCAGTTTTCCCTGAATGTTTTCCATAAATATTTTTGGCTTAACGGAATTCGTATTATCAGACATCCTTGTTCGGTAAGCAGATCTCTCAACACACCGAGAATGTTTTGGTTGGGCATATGCTCCAGAGAATGATTGCAGATGATTAAATCGAACTGTTCCGAAATTTGATTTATATCGCCTTTTATTATGTGAAAATTTTTTTTGTAGTTTATCGGAGACGGGATGAAAGGATCGATCCCCACAAGAGTATGTACCCCGCAATTCCACATCTTACACAGAAGTCCCCCCATGCCGCAGCCGACATCAAGGACTTTAGATTCATTTGATACACCTGCCGTTAATAGCCACCTGAAAATTGAAGATTGTTTCAGAACACGTTGTAAAAAAGATTTAAAAAAAGGTCGGCTTGAAGCAGTCAGCAAGATTTTGCAGATCATCCTTTTGTAAGGTTTGATCTTTTTGGCAGAGACCGGTGTATGTGATCCATACTCTTCGGGGTAGTATTGAGACATGTCTTCAGGGATATCTATTATCTGAACACATCCGCATTCATTGCATTCGAAGTACTCAAATTTTTCGAAGGTCCCGAATATCTTTTCCGGAAAAACATCTATTACCCCGTCTGAGGAACCGCAAATTCGACAATTGAATTTGCTCCTATTGGATGGGTTGATGGTTTCTGCTGTATTTGTCATATCAATTACCTTCTTAATTTGATCTTTATTTACTTATATTGCAGGAAAAGCAGTTAACTGTTTTGGTTGAATGCAGTCAACTTATTCTTTTTCTTGAGTCGGGATAGGAATTCGGACTGCCTCACTTCCACCCGGATGTTGAATGTTGGAACCAGCCGCCTTTTGGAGGTTAAGCGGGAGTCCTTCAGCTCTCCCCGGGGTGTTCGACATAGATCATGTTATTTTATACAAATTATCTAGATATTTGTTGTTGATTTGGTCGATGATCTTTCGGTTATCGAAAACACCTCTCTCTTTTCTGTTACATCTCTAAAAGTAGTGTTTTTTTGTATAATACGATTTTGATCGGTTGGTTATTTGCGTATATCGTAAAACAAAGGGCTTGAAGTTGACCTTGGTCGTCATCTGGTCTATCAATTCTCCCCCAAGGGCTATCAGCTCCCCTCAGCCTGTCCAAAACATTTCTTTTCCCCGTTGAAAACGTTGAAACATCTGTGCCGCAGTGTCCATCTCTCCGGGAGGACCGGCTGAAAGCTCACCTCTAATTTCCTTAGCCCTGAATTTTATAGGAAAGGCTGTCCCTGCGGGCAGTTCACATTCATTTATTCATGCCGGTTCCGTGTGGCTGTTATGGGACCGGTTTTGCCTCAAGGAGTTACAGCAACATGCAGAAAAGAGAAACATGGGGCTCCCGTACCGGCTTCATTATGGCCGCAGTGGGGTCCGCAATCGGATTGGGAAATATCTGGCGTTTTCCGTACATGGTTTATGAAAACGGTGGTGGAGCTTTCCTCATTCCTTATTTTGTGGCCATGCTTGCCGCAGGTATGCCGTTTATGATTCTTGAGTTCGGTCTGGGACAGAAATTTAAGGGTTCAGCCCCCAAGGTGTTTTCCTCCATTTCCAAAAATTGGGAATGGCTCGGCTGGTGGCAGGTTATGGTTTCTTTCATCATCACCACATATTACGTGGTGGTTGTGGCCTGGGCCATCAACTATTTTATCCTTGCCTTCAATCAGGGTTGGACTGCTGCTCCAAAAGATTTCTTTTTCGGTGAATTCCTCGGATTAACAGACTCTCCCATGCATATGGGCGGGGTGCAGACTTCCATTCTGTTTGCTACTGCAGCTGCATGGCTGATGACTTTTGCGGCTGTATTTACCGGTGTTAAAAGCGGTATTGAACGGGTCAGCAAGATTTTCATGCCCCTGCTTTTTCTGCTGGTATTTATTTTTATAGGCAGAGGGCTGATGCTGCCCGGAGCAACAGAAGGTCTCGATTGGCTTTTCAAGCCTGATTTTAACGCCCTTACAGACGGTAAGGTCTGGGCCGATGCTTTCGGACAGATTTTTTACAGCCTGTCCATCGGTTTTGCCATCATGCTTTCCTATGCCAGTTACCTGCCCAAGGATTCGGATATCAACAACAACGCCTGCATGACCGTATTCATCAACTGCGGGTTCAGCATCATTTCCGGGATCATGATTTTCAGCGTGCTTGGTTACATGGCTCATCAGCAGGGCGTTCCTGTCAGTGAAGTTGCCGGGTCCGGTGTGGGATTGGCTTTTATCACCCTACCCACGGCTATCAACCTGATGCCTGCTCCTGCGTTTTTCGGAACCCTGTTTTTTCTCGCTCTCACTGTGGCCGGGCTGTCTTCCATGATCTCCCTTGCCGAGGTAGTTGTTGCCGCGCTTATCGACAAGATCAAGGTTTCCCGCAAGGTGGCGTCCTGCGTATTCTGCGGGCTCGGTTTTCTGGTCAGCATCGCTTTTACTACAGGCGGCGGCTTGCTCCTGCTTGATATTGTGGACCACTTTATCAATAATTTCGGTATACTCATGAGCGGTTTTATTGAGATTATTTTTATTGCATGGTTCTGCAGGCTTGACGATCTGCGTAACCACGTAAATATGACTTCAGAAATCAAGGTCGGCGCGCTTTGGCTGAACAGCCTGCGTTTTGTGGTTCCCGCCATGCTCGGCTTTATGCTGGTGTCAAATTTTGCTGGTGATATTTCCAAGAATTACGGAGGTTACTCAACCACCGCTACTATTGCATTCGGCTGGGCTCCTCTTGTGCTCTGCCTTGTGTTCGGCCTTGTCTGCGCCCGCAGTGGACAGGGATTTGACTCCATTACCGGAGTCAACAGAAGCTTTTTGAAAAGGAGCTAAATATGGAAGTTTCAGCAATTATTATGATGCTTTTCGGACTTACAATAACTTGGGGAGGGGCTTATGCCTGTTTCCGTATTGCTTTTAAGAATAACTAAGTCCAGATGAGTTTGAATAAAAAGCCCAGCCCCGCCAATTCGGGGCTGGGCTTTTCTAATGCACGCCATAGTCGTTGTCCCGAACGTTCGTGTCCGGGTAAGAATCCATAAACTCTGTCTTTTACTTTCAGCTTAAGAACTCGTTTGCCGCCAGAGTTGCACGGCATTTCTTTTCGATTTGTTCATATAGTTATCCCTTGATAAGTACCTCCATTCGCCGTTGCCATGCCTGATCGATACATGTCTGTTGGCGGTGTCTCAGGTCGTGTCCGGCAGAAAATATTTCAAGCGGTGACATTTCTGCCGTCGGGCAATGCTCATTTTCATGAACTTCCATGACTGTCGAGGGGCTTAGCGTACTTCCGTAATGCGGACGGGAAGCACGTTGCAAGTCCTGTAGCCATTTTTTGACAGGTCCATTTCCGGAAGTGGTGTCCGGAAATAATGTGCGTAGAGTTTGAGGGATTGCACATTTATCGGGCCTCTGTCAGAAAATTTAAATATCCTTGTAAATTCTGGGAACTCTGGCCATAAGGGTGGAAACGATCTCGTAATTGATAGTTCCCAGTTCGCAGGCCATCCTTTCAGCTGAAAGTTCCGCGTTTTCCTGCCTACCTATAATGACTACCTCATCCCCTGCCTGCACATTTTCTATTTGTCCCAAGTCGATAACGCTCTGATCCATACAGACCCGGCCTACAATCTGGGACAGCTGCCCGTGGACCAGTACTTTTCCGGCGGATGAAAGCTGCCGCCTGTATCCGTCCGCATAGCCTAAGGGAATTGTCGCCAGCCTTGTGGCTGCGGGGGTAGTGTAGGTGTGTCCGTAGCTGATCCTGAATCCGGCGGGAACATCTTTAACCTGCGCTATGCGGGCCTTGACCTGCATGGCCGGTTTAAGGTCCGCGTTGATCTGGCGGACGCCGCTTGAAGGATAGAGACCGTAAAGCATGATTCCGGGGCGGACCATGTTAAAATATGATTCCGGCAGGTCGATAACCGCCGCACTGTTTGCTGCATGTTTGAGGGGAATGGTGATTCCTTGTTTTTCTATGTCTTCGATGAGGTTTTTGAATTGTCTGAGCTGGGTGTTGGCGCTGGTTTTGTCCGCTTCGTCGCTGGCCGCAAAATGGGTGAAAAGTCCTTCTGTTTCCAGAAGCGGGAGCCGGTGGATAGCTGCCACTGATTCGGAAAGCATGCCGTGCTTGGTTTCATGCACAAGTCCCAGACGGCCCATGCCGGTATCGATTTTAATGTGGATTCTTATTTTACCGCAGGTACGGGCCTGTTCATTGAGCCGCAGAGCGTAATCAGTTGAAAAAACGGTTTGGGTTATGTTGTTCCTGTGCAGTGCTCCAGCTGCTTCCGGGGGCGTGTAGCCGAGGATCAGAATCGGTTTTTCAATGCCTTGATCACGTAGGCAGATTGCTTCGTCCAGCCTTGCAACTGCGAAATAATCCACTCCTGCTTTATCTAGACACCGGGCCACTTTTGTCAGGCCGTGCCCGTAGGCATCCGCCTTTACCACAGCCATTATTTTCGACTGTCGGTTCACAAGACGTTGCACTTCCTTGAAATTTTGTTTGATGGCACTCAGGTCTATTTCTGCCCAGACCGGGGCGAAGCTGGCCGGATTTTTCATTGCTTACCTCGCTCTCATCTAAGTTCCTGTGTTTGTTTCACAGGCGTATATTTTGAATTTCAGAGGCTTTTGCAGGCCTCCTTCCGGGCGGTGGTCTGCACCCGGAAGGAAAGCCTATGTGAGGTCCGTATGCTTTTGCTCCTATGAAACTATTTTTCAGTTTCAGTAGCAGCTGATGGGGCCATACTTTCTGATTTGTCTTCCTGTCTTTCAAAGAACTTTTTGGTCTCGGATACAACAACCGGGGTCAGCAGCAGGAGACCGACAAGGTTGGGAATAGCCATCAGGCCGTTAAGGGTATCGGAGATGTTCCATACCAGACTGAGTTTTGCCACGGCTCCGATACCGACGAATACGATGAAAGCGAGGCGGTAGGGCAGAACTGCCTTGATGCCGAGCAGGTATTCGATGGATTTTTCACCGTAATAACTCCAGCCGAGAATGGTGGAGTAGGCGAAGAGGACCAGACCGATGGTGACAACATGCTCTCCGCCGGAGAATCCTGCCCCGAAACCCAGAGTTGTCAGTTCCGCGCCGGTTGCGCCGCTTGACCATACTCCGGTGAGGATCAGTACGAGGCCGGTCATGGTGCAGACAATCAGGGTATCGATGAAGGTCTGGGTCATGGAAACCAGAGCCTGAGTAACAGGCTGCTTGGTCTGTGCAGCGGCAGCCGCGATAGGAGCACTGCCGAGTCCGGATTCGTTGGAGAATACACCGCGTGCAACCCCCATGCGGATAGCCAGCATGATAGTTGAACCTGCAAATCCTCCGACAGCTGCTGTCGGGCTGAAAGCCTGTTCAATGATGAGTCCGAGAGCTGCGGGCACTTCAGTGATGTTTGCAATGATGATGTATGAGGCTCCAGCCATGTAAAAGAGGATCATTACGGGAACGAAAAATCCGGTAACCTGACCGATCTTTTTGATACCTCCGAGGATAACCGCGGCTGTGCAGACCATGAGTATTGCGCCGGTGATGAAGGGGGAGATATTGTAGGTGGCTTCAACTGCGTCGGCCACGGAGTTGGACTGCACCATGTTGCCGATACCGAAAGCGGCAATGGAGGCACAGATTGCGAATGCGCTACCCAGCCAGGGCATTTTAAGACCGCGGGAGATATAGTACATGGGGCCACCGCTCATTTCGCCGTTTTCATCGACGATGCGGTATTTTACAGCCAGAACTGCTTCCGCGTATTTGGTGGCCATTCCCACGAGGCCGGTAATCCACATCCAGAATAATGCGCCGGGACCACCCACTGCAATGGCGGTGGCGACACCTGCGATATTACCTGTTCCGACTGTTGCGGAAAGGGCGGTCATCAGAGCCTGAAAGTGGGTGATGTCGCCGGGTTCATCAGTGTCTTCTTTACGTTTAATGAGGGCAAGGTAGAGGGCGTACCACAATTTCCGGAATTGCAGTCCGCGTAGAGAGAAAGTCAGCCATATTCCGGTTCCAACCAGCAGGACCAGCATGGGCGGTCCCCAGGCAAAGGCTCCTACTTTTCCAACCAATCCGTCCAGTAAGGTCAAAAATTCCATATCATCCCCTTGTATGTTTACAGGTTACTCCCAGACTGCCGAGAAAGCTCCATCTGTGGCGTAAAGTTGCCGGTGAGCAGACCGGCTATACTTTTTCCTGTGGGGTGGTCTGAAAAAGCACTGAAGCTTGCGCAGTGCGGCCTGCGCACGCTTCAGTGTTTTCATTCGATTATATCCAACTCCTTCTCAACAGTCTTCCTGATGTGGCTTAATAGTCTGAATTGTCAGCAGATTTACTTTTTAGTTGTCGTAAAGAACGCCTTCAACGGGGGTGTATTCAAGGTCGAATGCATCAGCAACACCCTTGAAGGTTACTTTTCCGCCGACCATGTTCAGGCCGGTCTTGATGGCGTGGCTGTCCTGTGCTGCTTTTCTCCAGCCTTTGTTGGCGATCTGGAGAGCGTAGGGCAGGGTTGCGTTGGTCAGGGCCATGGTGGAAGTCATGGGTACTGCACCAGGCATGTTGGCTACGCAGTAGTGGATAACTCCTTCAACATCGTAAACGGGATCGCCATGGGTTGTGGCCTTGGAGGTTTCAAAGCAACCGCCCTGGTCAATGGCAACGTCAACGATTACGGAGCCGTCTTTCATGGACTTGAGCATTTCGCGGGTAACCAGTTTGGGTGCCTTGGCTCCGGCAACCAGAACTGCACCGATAACAACGTCTGCATCAAGAACCAGTTCACGCAGAAGTGCAGGGGTGCTCATCATCGGGAAGCAGTTTTTGGGCATGATTTCAGAAAGGTAGCGCAGTCTTTCGAGGTTCATATCGAGCAGGTATACTTTTGCGCCCAGACCGCAGGCCATCTGCGCTGCGTTGGTACCAACCACACCGCCGCCGATGACAACGACATTTGTGGGAGCTACACCGGTAACTCCGCCCATGAGCATGCCGCGTCCACCGTAGTAGCGTTCGAGGTATTTTGCGCCCTGCTGAATGGACATGCGTCCGGCAACTTCACTCATCGGGGTGAGCAGGGGCAGGTCGCCTTTGGGGCCTTCAACGGTTTCATAAGCGATGGCTACAGATTTGTTCTTGATGAATGCGCGGGTCAGGGGCTCATCAGGAGCAAAGTGGAAATAAGTGAAAACGATCTGTCCTTCACGGACCATTTCGTATTCAGAAGGCTGAGGCTCTTTAACGTGCATGACCATTTCGCATTCCGCATAGATTTCTGCGGGGGTGTTGATGATTTTTGCACCGGCTGCAACGTAATCTTCGTCTTCGAAGCCGCTGCCTACACCTGCGGATTTTTCAACCCACAGTTCATGGCCGTTTGCGATCATTACTTCAACACCGGAAGGTGTCATTGAAACTCTGTTTTCTTCTGATTTGATTTCTTTCAAGATACCAACTTTCATTTCCAACTCTCCTGATTTGTTTGTTTATGCCCCGTAATCACGACAGGGCAGCTGTTGAAAAAATGAGTCTGAACTCTTAGCTGTTTTCCCTATGGCAATCCGTATGCCAAAACAGGTATAATTTTCAGGATTGTTTTTTGATGAAAGTTAAATATTCATGATAACGGAAACTTATGAGAAATAATTAAATATTGTGCAAATATTCACGAAATAAGTTCGTTTTTAAAAGCTTTTTGCCGATTTTGATTTGGTATGTAAAGTTTCCATGGTTGGGAGTGAAGGTAGTGTAAATTGCTTAAATTATGTTGTTTTTTAGGTATGGTAATTTAAGTTTCCAAAATTGACGTTGTAGCTAAAATCATGCTCGGTCAGCGGAAATTAAGGAAAATGACTGGTAACTAAAGATACCAAAAAGCATCCCCGCTCTCTTCTTCAGAGGAGCGGGGATGCGTTAGAAACAAAGTTGCGTTTGAATTTTAATTCAGCGTTGTGGTCGCCTCCCATGGAGATACGCTGCTTTCGTTGCGCAATTTATGCTTCTCAATCTTTTTCAGCAGCGCGGTATGAGAGATACCCAGCTTTTGGGCTGCCTTGCGTATGCTGGAAGTAGAGTTGAGAGCCTCGAGCAGGATTTTTGTTTCATACTTGCCGATCATTTCTTTCAAGGACATTCCGTTTTGCAGTGTCGTGGGGACTGCTTTGCATTTCTGCCCGCATGTGGATTGTTGTTTGGAGTTCAAGTGGATTGAGTCGGCTGAAATTTCATTGGAATTACTGAATATTGAGGCTCGTTCAATTACATTCTGTAATTCCCGGACGTTGCCCGGCCAACTGTAGTCCAGCAGTTTTTGCTGCCCGGTCGCGCTTATCGTCTGTTCTTTTTTTTCAAGTTTGCGGTTAAAGCGGTTCAGGAATTTTCCGGCCATAAGTATTATATCGGTATCCCTTTCGCGGAGGGGAGGAATCTGAATGTTCAAAACATTGATGCGGTAGAAAAGGTCTTCCCGGAAATCTCCGGCTGCCACCATATCGTTCAGGTTTTTATTGGTGGCGGTGATTACTCTGGTGTTGACCGGAATTTCTTCAACCCCGCCGATGCGGCGTACGCAGCCTTCCTGCAGGACACGCAGAATCTTGGCCTGTGGGCCGGGGGGCATGTCACCGATTTCATCAAGGAATATGGTTCCGTTATGAGCGGCTTCAAAGAGTCCGGGCTTGCCTTTCTTTTTGGCTCCGGTAAAGGCTCCGTCAATGTAGCCGAAGAGTTCGCTTTCAATGAGTTGTTCTGGCAGGGCCGCACAGTTTATGGGGATGAACGGTCCGGGCCTTCCGCTTTCGAAGTGGATTGCCCGGGCAAAGAGTTCTTTGCCTGTGCCGCTTTCTCCGGTGATGGAGACGATAGTGTCCAGTTCGGCAATGCGTTTGGCAAAGGTGATCAGGTTTTTGATGGCCGGACATTCTCCGATGAAATCATCAAATTTAAAGTCGATGGGGGTCATTACCGCATCAACCATAGCCCTGACTTCCTGCAGGTCCTTCATGAGCAGGACCGCGCCGACGAATTCCCCCTGAGAATCAAGGATGGGTTTGGCTGAGCCATAGAAGTCAACCCTTCCGGTGCTTGTCATGACGGACTTGCGCCTGTTGACCGGAATGCGTTTTTGCATACACTCCATGAGGAGATTGTTTTTGGGCGTTATCTCTCCGACATAGGTATTGACGAGGCTTTCGTAGGGTGCGTTGAGGATACGGCAGGCAACGCTGTTGGCCGTGTTGATTATGCCTTTGGAGTTTACCGAAACAATCCCCTCGCTCATGCCGTCAAACAGGGTTCGGAACCATTTTTCCCTTTTTTCCTGCGGGAGTCTTTTCAGTTCGGTCTGGCTGTGAATTCCGGGCAGGGAGGAGAACAACCTCAGCATTTCTTCCGTATCAAGGGTGTGTCCGCCCTCAATCTCCACTGAAGTCCGGGCGAAGCCTTCCTTCTGTTCTACTTCCATGCTGATGATATTAAGCTTGTGCTCCAGCATCAGTTTGGTGATGTCGAAGACAATTCCGATACGGTCCTTAAACAGAAGTTTATACTTTTTATTTTCAACCATCCGGCTTTCCTGCCTACATTATGTGTTGAGATTGTCTTAATGCTGAGGAACTTATCTTCTTCAGTGCGTCTAGGGAAGTCTTTTGTGGTAACTTTTTGAACCGGATGATGCAGTTGCCGGAAATGTTGGGATGAATATGTGTTTTTTGTTTCACCTGTTATGGATGTTCCTCGCCCTGAGGGGGAGTTCCCTTCCCTTGTTTCTTGACCTTGCAGGTGCTAGTCTTGCATATATTCAAAAACATTATTTATGAGGCCCTAGTGATTTTTTTTTGTGATACCGACCAAGTGGCGAAACTCAGCTTTGTCCGTGGGATATGTCTTTCGTTTTTTCTGCTTTTCATAGTTTGTCTTTTGGGACCAGGATGCACTGCTGTTGCCGATGATTTTCCTGGCACCGAAAAGAAAAAAACTGAAGTTGACCTAAAACTGACCCCGGAAGAAGAGGCCTTCGTCCGTAGCGGAGTCAAGCTCCGGATGAGTGAGGTTAACTGGGAGCCTTTGTCTATAGTTGATGAAGATGACCAATTTAAAGGTATCATCGCGGATTATATGGACATGATTTCGGTCCTTTCGGGGCTGCAGTTCGAATTCGTACCCAGCAGGTCCTGGGCGGAGGTTCTTCAGAAATATACCAATGGTGAGCTCGATATTATTCCGGCTTTGAGCATTAGGGATATGGTTGAAAGGGACGTGTTGTTTTCCGATGCATATGTCTCTTTCCCTCTGGTCATAGTTACAAGTGACACTGCGTTGTCCGTGAAAAGTCTGGATGAATTCAAGAAGAAAAGGGTTGCTGCCGGACTGAATTATACCAGCTATTACTATGTGCAGGAGAATTATCCGGAAATAGATCTGGTTGGAACACTGGATGTGGAAGAAGGACTGTTGCTTCTGACCAAGGGCAAGGTTGACGCCTTTGTGGGGCATCTTGCGGTTGTGGTCGATAGCATGAACAGGCTGGGTCTAAAAAATCTTAAGATCGCCGGAACCACCAAATTTGATTTTGACCATCGTATAGGGGTTTCACCTGATTATCCGCTGGCCTTTTCAATTATAAATAAAGCTCTTGCGGCCATTACTGATGATTACCACCGTAAAATACGCCAGAAGTGGTTTAATGTGCGTTATGAGCAGGTCTCTGATTACCGTGAACTGCTTTTCCTTTTCGCTTTTCTAATTATGGCTCTGGCTACCATTATCTTTTGGAACCGTAAGCTGTTCAAGCTTAATGAATCCTTGAACAAAGAGGTTGCCCAGCGTCGCAGAATGGAAAAAGCCCATAATCTCCTGTACGAAATTGCCCTGGCTGTGCCGCGTGTTTCAGGTATTGATGAATTTTATCCAATAATACAAGGGCAGATTAACAAGCTGATGCCTGCGCGAAATTTTTATATCGCAGCATATGACAGGGAAACAGATATAATCAGCTTTCCATATTTTTCTGATGAAAGGGAAACAACCCCTGCTCCTAGAAAGATAGGAGCAGGACTTACTGATTATGTGCTCAGAACCGGAAAGCCTTTGTTCGGAGATTGGGCAACCCGCATGGAGATGCTCGAAAAAGGTGATTATGAGCAGATAGGAGCCGAGCGTGAACTCTGGCTGGGCGTCCCTTTGAAGCTTCAAGAAGATGTTGTGGGGGTCATGGCTGTTCAGTCTTATGAAGATGACCAGATTCTTGATGAAAGGGATTTCGAAGTACTGCTTTTCCTATCAAGTTATGTGGGGCTGGCTCTTGAGCGTTTATTCCTTATGGAAAAGGGGCGGGAACAAACTCTTGCCTTGAAGGAAAGGGAAATTAAATACCGATCCATCTTTGATAACGCCAGTGATGCCATCCTGTTAATGGATTTAGACTACAATCTTGTCAGCGCCAACCCGGAAG
Organism: Maridesulfovibrio sp.; assembly: GCF_963678865.1. Taxonomy (NCBI): domain Bacteria; kingdom Pseudomonadati; phylum Thermodesulfobacteriota; class Desulfovibrionia; order Desulfovibrionales; family Desulfovibrionaceae; genus Maridesulfovibrio; species Maridesulfovibrio sp. Next base: position 3,185,968 of record NZ_OY787459.1, read on the forward strand.
CTGTTTCCATGTTTCGTTGCTCTTCCGAAGAGGAGTTGCTTTCTTATCGTCCGGAGAATCTGATTGTCCCGAACCAGTTTGAGGGTGTTTTTTTTGATGGCCTGCTGGAGGATTTGTCCCGGACCTCCGTGGCAAAGGGAGAGCTTGATTTTGATATAGTCTGCAGACGGCTGGACGGAGAAGAGTTTTTTGCCAGTGTACGTGCCCGTAAGATGGATATCAGCGGCAGGCCGTTGCTGCAGACTACACTGAGTGATGTAACAGAGCAGCGCAGGACCAAGAAGGAATTGCAGGATTCGTATCACCGCTTGCATGATATAGTTGAATTCTTGCCTGACCCGACTATCGTTATCGACAGTAAAGGGACTGTTCTTGCATGGAATAAGGCTGTGGAAGAAGCCACTGGAGTACGTAAGGAAGATATCATCGGTAAAGGTGATCATGAGTATTCACTCTCTTTTTATGGTGAGCGCAGGCCTATTCTTATTGATTTTGCCCTCAGGGATGATCTGGAGCCGCTTACCGATGAGTATGAATCGCTGGAGCGTCGGGGGGACAAGGTTTACGGCGAGGTCTATACACCGAGGGCCTTTGGTGGTGAGGGGGCTTATTTCTGGGGAATTGCCGGACCGTTACGCAATCAGACAGGGCAGATAGTCGGTGCTGTAGAGTGTATGCGAAATGTTACTGAACGCAGACAGGTGGAAAAAGAACTCAACCGTTCAAGACTGGCTGCAGAAGCCGCAACACGTGCGAAATCTGAATTCCTTGCCAATATGAGCCACGAAATCAGGACCCCCATGAACAGCATTCTCGGGTTCGGGCATTTGCTGCAGAATGCCGAACTTGATCCGTTGCAGCGGGAATATCTGGATAAAATGATGTCCTCAGCCGACTCTCTGCTCTCAATTATCGGCGATATTCTGGATTTTTCCAAAATTGAGGCCGGCAAATTCGTGCTGGAGGATGTTGAATTCAATCTGGACGATGTGCTGGAAAAAATATGCAATATGGTTGCGGTCAAAGCAGAATGCAAGGGTATTGATTTTGTCCTTTCTGTTGAGCCGGAAGTTCCCTTTAACCTCAGGGGTGATCCTTTGCGCCTTGGGCAGGTGTTGATCAATCTTACTAACAATGCAGTTAAATTTACTGATACCGGAGAAGTCAGTTTGATTGTTGCTTGTGAAACCGATTGCGATGGAGATTCCCGGATCAGGTTTACAGTCAGGGATAGTGGTATCGGTCTTAGCAGGGAAGAAATCTCTATGCTGTTTAATTCTTTTACTCAGGCTGACGCTTCCACTACCCGTAAATACGGCGGAACCGGGCTGGGGCTGGCTATTGCCCGCTCTCTTGTAGAGCTTATGGGCGGTAGTGTCAGTGTTGAAAGTCAGCCGGGACTCGGCAGCTCTTTTTATTTTACCATTCCATTATCCGCAGTTGGCAAAGAGAACAGCATTGTCCTGCCCGAGATTGCAGAAGGTATGAAGGTTCTTGTGGTTGAAAGCAACAGGATTGCCCGTGATTTTGTGCGGTCTACACTGGAAAATGCAGGTTTCAGGGTTGCGGTGGACAGTTCTGCCTCTGCAGCTCTTGAAAGGCTGGCAGGACAGAGTGCGAAAGATGCTTTCTCTTTTATCCTGATATCCGGGAAATTGTATGATATGCACGTGACTGATGCTGTAGGGCGGATCAGGGGCATCGCAGGACTGGAAAATATACCGATTATATTAATGGCTCCCGTTAACGTTGATGATTCTTTTCGCCGGGAAGCGGCATTGATGGGGGTGGACGGTTTTGTTTCCCGTCCGGTGACCCGTACATCCCTTTACTCGTCTTTAGGCGATGAATTTGCTGAACTGGAAAATTCTGCTGCTCCGGCTGATTATGGTGAGCCTGTTCCTGAGATCGGTTTTTCAGGAACGGCGCCAAGAGTTCTGGTTGTTGAAGATAATGAACTTAACCAGCAGGTTGCCCGCAGAATGCTGGAGTCTCTGGGGCTGACAGTGGATGTTGCAGAGAATGGACGCAAGGCCTTGGATGCCCTGAATTCTGAAATCTACAATCTTGTGCTTATGGATATTCAGATGCCGGAGATGGATGGTCTCACTGCAGCCCGCATCATCCGTTCCGATATACGCTACGCCAAGCTGCCTATTCTTGCCATGACCGCCCATGCCATGCCCGGAGACCGGGAAAAAAGTATTGCGGCCGGGATGAATGAACATTTGATAAAGCCTGTTAATCCTGATGATCTGAAAAAAGCTCTGGGTAAATATCTTGATGTGGATATTGTTGCTTATACTCCCTTGGCGGACGATGCCGGTATTGAAGATGAGCCTCCTTTGCAGTTTCCCGGCATCAACAGCGCCAAAGGTTTGTTGAATATCGGTAATAATCGTGAAAGTTATTTGAAGGTATTACAGGGATTCAGGAACGGGTATGAGAATTTTCCTGCAGAGTTGAGGAGCATACTTGACGAATCCGGCAGGGAGCAGGCTTTAATGAAAATTCATTCCTTGAAAGGAGTTGCCGGTAATATCGGGGCCGGGAATATTTATGAATTATGCCGTGCTTTGGAATCGGATATGCGTGCTGAAGGATCAGGCGGTTATACTGAAAGTCTGAATTACCTTATTGCCGAGCTGCAGATGGTACTTAAGGGATTGGAAGGTCTTGATGTTTCCAAAGTACCGCAGAGCCGTGAATATGTATTCGATAAAGAGAAAAGTTTTAATCTTATAAGCAAACTGTATATAATGCTTGGCGAAGGTGACGCCGAGTCCGGAGATGTTCTGGACGAACTGCGCGTACATTTTAATCTTGAAAGTTATACAGAGCAGCTTGATGAATTAACCCGGCATATTGAGAACTTTGATTTTGATGATGGTCGTTCCGTGCTGGAATTTATTGCTGAAAAACTAGGTGTTCAGCTTGGTAAGGGGTAGGAATAATGGAAGAAAGATCTAAAATTCTTATTGTTGATGATGAACGTTTGAATCTTAATGTCCTTTCGGATCTGTTGCGTCAGGATTATAAGGTGGTTCTGGCCAAGAACGGTAATCAGGCCCTTGATCGGATTAATTCAGACAATCCTCCCGATCTGGTTCTTCTGGATGTGCTTATGCCGGAAATAGACGGCTACGAGGTGCTGCGCAAAATTAAATCCAGAGAGGAAACCAAGTCTATTCCGGTTATTTTTATTACCGCCCTTGATTCCGAACACGACGAGGCTCGCGGACTGGAGATGGGAGCTGTCGACTACATCCGCAAACCTTTCCACCCGCCAATTGTCACGGCGCGTGTCAAAAACCATCTTACAATTGCGCGCCAACGCAAATTGCTGGAAGGACTTGCCAATCTTGACGGGCTTACCGAGATGCCCAACCGCAGGAGTTTTGAACTGGCCCTGGAAAAGGAATGGCGACGCTGCAGTCGTTCCGGGGATAAAATTTCTCTTGTAATGCTTGATGTTGATTGCTTCAAACAATACAACGACAATTATGGTCATACTGCCGGGGATGAAATTCTGAAGAGAGTTGCCGGAGTCTTGCAGGCCGAGGTGCAACGTCCGGCTGATGTGGCAGCCCGTTACGGAGGAGAGGAATTCGTGCTGCTGCTTCCCGAGACTGATTCTGACGGAGGCAGGTATATTGCCGAAAAAATCAGGGTTCTGATTTCCGAGCTGGATATCAAACACGAATTTTCATCAGTCTGTAATGTTCTTACTGTAAGTCTTGGAGGAGTCACTGTTGTCCCCTCCACTTTTTCCAAGGCGCAGGATTTGACCATTGGAGCAGATTCCATGCTTTATGAAGCCAAGCGAAGGGGCAGGAATATGGTTCTCTGGACTGATTTTACCTGATCGTTATTTCCCTTCCGGGAACCAGATTTCGTATGAAGTCCCTTCTCCGGGGGCACTCTTGCATTCGATGGTGCCGTTCAACGCCCTTGTGACGAGATTGTAGACCAGATGCATTCCCAGACCTGTGTTACCGGAGCTTCTAGCCGTAGTGTAGAACGGTTCAAATACTTTCAGTGTCTGCTCTGGGCTCATGCCGATGCCGTTGTCGGCAAAGGTAAGCATTACCCCGTTTCTGCTGGGAGCTGCGGTAATGGAGATTTCACCTTCTTCCGTGTCAGGGAAGGCATGGAGCAGAGAGTTGCTCACGATATTGGTGATGACCTGCATGAGTGATCCCGGTGAAATGTATATTTCCATTCCTTTGGGGCAGTCCACGGTAAGCTTGTGTTTGTATTGCTTGAATCGCGGTTTCAGCGAAAGCAGTATGCCCTGTATATATTCGTTAAGGTTGACCTGTCTTATATCGTCAGATGCCTGATCCACTGCCAGCTGTTTGAAGTTGCTGATTAAAGAAGCGGACCGTTCAAGGTTTTTCATTATATTATCAAGGGCTTCCTTGCTGGTCGCCAAGTATTTCTCAAGGTCCGACCTCTTCATTTGCCCTGAAATGAAGCTGTTGTGCAGGATTTCGTTCAGTTCTTTGAGAAAAGATGCACTGGTGACGCTTATTCCCAGCGGAGTGTTTATTTCGTGGGCTACCCCGGCGACCAGCTCCCCTAGGGAAGCCATCTTTTCCGTTTCAACCAGCTTATCCTGAGTCTGTCGCAGTTCATCCATGGATTTAACCAGTGCGGTATTGGCATTTTCCAGTTCTGTTGTGCGCATGGTTACCCTTTCCACCAACTCCTTGTTTAATGATTTAAGTTCCTGCTCAACTTCTTTGATACGGGATATGTCCGTGGAGATGGTCAGGATAGCAGGTGTGTTGTTTTCAGCAGAAATATAGGGAACCCGGGTTGTTTCAATCCAGTGGGTGTTGCGGTCTTCGTCCCGGAAGCTTTTTTCGGTTAGCAGCTTTTCATTGCGTTCAATTACCCTGAGGTCATCTTCCATGATCCGGGTGACCTCCACCGGATCACTAATAACATCGGGCAGGAATTTACCGGTAATTTCATCCACCGGACGACCCATTTTTTTGGCCTTGATACTGTTGACCAGCAGGAATTTACCTTCAAGGTCATTGGCAAATATTTCTTGTGGCAGCAGGTCGATGATCTGGCGCAACCTTGCTTCGCTCTCGTGGGCTTTTTTGACTGCTTCCCTGTTTTCCGTGACATCAAGCCCCTGAAGAAGAATAAAGTCTGGATCACTGTCTGGGGCCATCCTTACTGGAGAAAAGGTCCAGATATAATATTTGACTGTGCCGTCCGCAGAGGTGATAGGCAGTTCCAAAACAGGGGTGAGGTCTTCCTGTGCTGCCTGCTTCAGGGCTTCGGTCACTTTTTTATGGAAGTCCTTATGGAAAAATGATGTCAGAGTTTGGCTCCAGACATGATTGTCGTCAACTCCGGCAACAGTCGCCGCTGCCGGGTTCATATCAAGAATGGTCCCGGTCAGATCACAGTTGATGATCGGCGCCTTTGCGGAAGAAAACAGTTTGGATATGTATGCACTGTTTTCATCCAGCCTTGAAACCATTTCTTCCAGTGTTAATCCGAGGTTATTGAATTCTTTGACCTGACCGGGGATGAAGCTTGTATTTCTGTTCCCGGAAGCGACATTTTTGGCGTAATCTGTAAGCATTTTCAAGGCCTTGAGGATTCTTTTCTGCAGTCCCCATGCCGTGAAAATAGCCAGCAGGGTTGTAAATGAAAGCAATATGCCCAGATTCTGCATGTAATTTTGTTTCAGATACTTGAAGGTAGGGTTTATCCGTGAAAAGCTGAACAGCAAAGGACTGTCTGATTGCTGGGGCAGCAGTTGAATTGTAGAATAGATAAGATCCTCATCGATCTTGAATTCGCCCGGTTCGATGTTCATGGTCCAGTCTATGAGCTTTTTCATTTCCGTCTTGGACGGATTGGAAGTGCTTATGATCAGTCTGTGCCTGCTGATCAGTGCCCCGTTTATGGCTGCGGAGGCTTTTTTCAGACGGTCTATAAAAGATACGTTGGAATTTAGGTCTATGCCGCCGTACAGGATTCCGGCAACTTCCCCGGTTTCTTTGTTGAAGACCGGTACTGCACAAACCAGCATGGTCCTTATGTTGTTCAGGGACCTGAAAGAAAGATAACCCCATGCCGGGGAAGAGCTCATGGTGTTTTTAAATTTGTTGCGCAGCTGCACAATTGGCAGCTCTATAACTCCGGCTTCTATCCAGTTGCGGCCATCGCGGTATATGGTCAGCACGTCCAGCAGGTACCCCTGTTTTGAGTTCATGAATTCGTATAGTTTACGGTCAAGAACTTCTTTGTCCCCGCTGATGATTGCACTCCTGACTTCTGCGTCAAGTGTCATGTCTATGAGGTCGTCCTTGATATCTTCAAGGGTGTTCTTCAGAGATAGTGAAACAATGCTTTCGGTCTTTTCGGTGTCTATGGCGAGTTCGTGTTCAAGGGTGGTTTTGGACAGGTAGAAAGACCATGCAAATATAAACATTCCCATGACTACTACCAAAGCCAGCATTGGAGCCAGCAATTGTGTCGTTAACCCCAGCGGTTCCTTGAAAAGACCTTTCATCAGTTATCCTCTTGAAGACTGGAGTAGCGGAAACTCTCCTGCTGCAGTTGCTGTAATCTTTTTTCTGAGATTCCTTTTTCCAGTATTTCAAACCTGCCGGAAAAGACAAGTGGGATTTGTGAGTCTTTACCAAGTAGATCAAGAATTATGGCGTCGGCAATGGCGACTCCGTTGTCATCATTGATCCGCATGATGGTTACATCCAATTCTCCTTTTTTTATGGCGTCTATTTCGGGTGAACCTCCACCCCAGCCGTTGATCATGATTCGTCCCAAATAACCCGTTTCACGCAAACCTTCGACGGCTCCCAGGGCTATATCCGTGGAGCAGGCATAGATAAATTTAATTTCCGGATGTTTACGTACAATATTACGGGTAGCAAGTCTGGCCTTTTCTTTGTTTATTCCGGTTTGGAACAGGGAGACAAGCTTGAGGGATGTTTTGTTATCCATATAGGATATGAATGTTCTGCCGCGTTCTTCATTCAGATAGCCGGGGTCCGGCAGGAGTACAGCGTAGTTTCCAAGTCCACCGGTCTTGTGTTCAAAGTACCGTGCAAGGATTGTGGCGCCTTCGGCGTGATCGAATCCTACGTACATGAAAGGCTGTTTGTCGTCCCATTCCTTCAGGGGGGTGGTGATGTTCTGCAGAATTATCCGCGGCTTACCTGAAAGAAGAGCAGGCTCTATCATCCGTTGATGGCGCTGTGCATCGAGGGTGGAGATCAGGTAATCCGGATCGGTCTGCAGTGCTTTGCGGAAAGTGGCTGCATGTTTGGTTGGATCCCCGGATGTTTTTATGGAGAAAATTAAAATTTCAGGCGTAACCCCGTATTGATTCAGCCTGTTTTTGAGGGATGAGATGCTTCGGCGCCAGTAATCGGAAACCTGTCCGCCGGGATAAACTATGGCTATTTTGGGGGGGGGAATTTTTCCGGGCCGCTGGACGTTGTTTTTGCTGATAATCTTTTTGAAGTTGTCTTCACGGATTTTTTCTGCCGGATGGGTTTCTATATATTTGTCAAGAGTATAGTATTTATCGGCTTCCGCCATATGCGGTAGAAGCAGAAGTGAAAGAAAAACTATGAGCGGCAGGAACAGCTTAGGATTCATTACTGTCTCCATATTTCGGTTTTTACACGGGAAATATGGAGACAGTGTATCAGATTTACAGGTGAATGTAACTCTAGGATGATGGTGTCGCGCCCAGCGGGGTGCGTTGGCGGAGCAGGGTCACTCCGGCGTAAACCAGCGGGGTGTCCAGAAAAGCGATTGCAACCTTGGCAACCCATTGGCCGATGATGATATCGGTTACGGGCATGATTCCGTAAAAGGCTACGGTGACAAAGATTGTGGAATCAATCAGCTGTGATACAATTGTTGAAAGGTTGTTGCGCAGCCAGAGGTGTTTGCCGCCGGTCATCCTGCGCAGCAGGTGGAACAGGTGGACATCATTGGTCTGGCTGACCAGATATGCCAGCAAAGAGGCGAGCACTATACGAGGAGTGCTGGCAAGTACGCTGGCAAAACCTTCCTGCCCGTGCCAGAAGGGTGCAGGAGTCCAGTACAGGGCGGCCCATGAAAGGGCGATGGCTGTAAGCAGGGCGATGAATCCGCAATGGATTACCTCGTTTGCCCGTTCCTTGCCCCAGATTTCGCTGATAATGTCCGAGACAATGAAAGTGATGGAGTAGGCAAGGACCCCGGCAGGAGCGTAAAAACCGAAGATGTTGATGATTTTGGTTGAGACCACTGCGGCCATAACCAGCGAGCCGATGAAAAGGCTCGTGAGAAGAGTGAACGCTTTGCGTTCAAAAGTTGAAGAGAGCATTGGATTCCCTTGTGTTGAATGGTTGTTCTTTGAAGCGGAAACAACCCGACACGGGCAAAAGGGAGAAAGTCCCGCACCTCGGCAGTTCCGCTCCGGGGCAAAAGTTCAAGGTGAGGGTTGCCACTGTTCGGGGGAAAAGTCAAAACAGAAATGAGCCTCAGCAGGACTTGCTTTTGCCGGGCAAGCTGCTAAGTGCTGTGAACCGTTTGAGGAACTTTTCAAATTAGACTGTTTATCTATGGAGAAGATTAAAGTGAAGACGACCAAAAGCCAGGACAAGACTGAATCCCTTGTCTCCCTCGGTCAGGCCGGGGCTACTGAGTACAATTACGATAGCCCAAGTCCTGAAATACTGGAGACATTCCCCAATAATTTTCCGGGTAGGCCCTACATCATCAGTATTGAATTTCCAGAGTACACCTCTCTGTGTCCGGTCACCGGCCAGCCGGATTTTGCAACCATTATTGTTGAGTACATTCCCGATGAGCTTTGTGTGGAGTCCAAGAGTTTCAAACTTTACATGGGAGCTTACCGTAACCATCAGTCCTTTATGGAAACCATAACCAACAATATCCTTGACCACTTTACAAGTCGCCTTTCACCTCTTTGGATGCGGGTAAAAGGGATTTTTTCTCCCCGTGGTGGAACCGCCCTGCATGTCTTTGCCGAACATTATAAAAAAGACAGTGCGCAGTATAAAGATGTCCGGGAAATTGTGCGCGAATGGAAGCTGGAATCAGGTAGACATTCAGCATAGTTTTATTTACTCGCAATATTAGTATGTTGCCCTGTGTTTTTTGAGCGCGGGGCAAAATAAGCTGCGGCTACTACTTGACAGGTTAAGATTAATTTTTATATTTTGCCAAACAGGAAAATTCTGGAGGCGCAATAAATGTCAGCAAGTATCGAGACAAAATCAAAAGTGTTCAAAGCTCTGGGGCATCCCAGCAGGCTTGCCATTGTGGAGGCCCTTTGCGATGGAGAACTTTGTGTCTGCGATATTGTTCCTATTGTTGGGAGGGATATCTCCACTGTTTCAAAGCACCTTTCCCTGCTCAAGGACGCTGGGGTGCTTAAGGACAGCAAGCGAGGCACCAATGTTTACTACAGTTTGGCTATGAATTGTGTGCCCGGATTCCTGAACTGTCTTGAGAATTTTTTTGCTGTGAAGTTTGAGGAGCAGGCCAAAGCCTACGCCGCAAGCTCCATTAAAAGGCTGTAAACCGGGAGCAGCTGCGTTTTTGTTGCAGCTGTTCTTTTTTGAACCTAAAGTTTCGTATTTGGCAAAATATAAATACCGGAGTAGTTAAATGGAAGAATTAAATTTGAAACCATGTGCCTGTTCATCCAAGTCTAAGAATCCTCAGCCGCTAGGTCTTGAACCCATAGGGTTGAATCCCGAAGCGGAAGCGGCCGCGCAAAAGCAGAAAAAATCCCTTCCGGTGGGCGGTAAAGCTTTGTGGGCGTTGATGGCTGGCGGGGTGTTGCTCTGGTATGCACTCTATGCACAACTGTTGCCTTTTTCGAGATATGCGGCGTTTGATTTATTCGGACTTGTCCCCGGCAGTCATCTTGGTGAGGCTGTGCAGTTTTTTGTTTATGACACCCCTAAGGTGTTGATGCTTTTGGTGCTGGTGGTCTTCGGCATCGGCATTGTCCGTTCTTATGTGACCGTGGAGTGGACCCGTAAAGTGCTGGCCGGTAAACGTGAGTCTGCGGGAAACGTGCTTGCCGGCCTGCTCGGTGTAGTTACTCCGTTCTGTTCCTGCTCAGCTGTACCTCTTTTTATCGGCTTTGTGGCTGGGGGAGTTCCTCTCGGAGTTACTTTTTCCTTCCTGATTTCAGCTCCCATGGTTAATGAAGTCGCGTTGGTTCTTCTTTATGGGCTTATGGGCTGGAAGGTTGCGGCCCTGTACTTTACAACCGGGATATGTATAGCCGTTGTTGCCGGGTGGGTCATAGGCCGTCTGGGTATGGAAAAGCATGTGGAAGGCTGGGTCAAGCTGGCCAGTGCCCAGAATAACGGACCTCAGTCAGGAATGAGTGTTGAGGACCGCGTTGTTTTCGGTCTTGATTCGGTGAAGGACATTGTCGGTAAGGTCTGGATGTATGTTGTGCTCGGTATTGCCGCCGGGGCGGCCATCCACGGATACGTTCCTGAAGACATGATGGCTTCCATCATGGGCAAGGATGTCTGGTGGGCGGTTCCTGTTTCCGTGTTGCTTGGTATACCCATGTACACAAATGCTGCCGGGGTTATTCCCATTGTTGATGCTTTGCTGGGCAAGGGGGCTGCTCTCGGCACAGTGTTGGCTTTCATGATGAGTGTAATTGCCCTTTCTTTTCCGGAAATGGTTATTCTGCGCAAGGTGCTCAAGCCCAAGCTTATCGCAGTATTTGTCGGGGTTGTTGGCTGCGGAATTCTCATTGTAGGCTATCTTTTCAATATGATTATTTAATCTGTATAAGATTGAGCTGCTGCAGCCGCATTGCCTTTTGGGGCGGTGCGGCTGTTTTTTTGTCATTTATCTCAAGTGCGGAATTGTGTTATTGTTGAAGTGAACGATTATTATGGGAGGTAATTCCAAATGACTGAAGAATATGAAACCGGTTTTTTGGTCGTCAGTTGCTCGGGCGGTTCCGGTTCCGGCCAAGCGGCAAATAGTCTTGCGGTGGAGTTGAACAGAAGCGGGTTTGCCAAGATGGTTTGCCTTGCCGGGGTTGGGGCGGGTGTAGCAGAGTGCGTAGATGAGGCAGGCAAGGTCCGGGATCTGATTGTTATTGACGGTTGTGAAAAGGGGTGCTCCCGGATAATGTTGCAGAAGATGGGTATAGAACCGGTCCATACCTTTTGTCTTACAAAGATGGGCGTAAAGTGTCCGGTTACTGAGGTTGATGCTGAAATGCTGGCCGAGCTTCGCAAGAAGATCAAACTGTTGTTCGGACAGCAGCGGTCTGATTCGAAGTATGCAGTGTGCGGATGTGATACTTGTGTCCGGGAATAAATGTAATGTATTTTTTAAAAAATAATATATTTGAAGCGGTTTTATGTTATGTAGGGGGCAAGCCTAAATAAGGCTTGTCCCTTTTTGTTTCTTTTGCAGTCGGAGTACGGTGTGGATAAAGTTTTTATTCTTGATTCGAGTAAAGTTACAGCTTCACTTATTCAGAGGCATTTGCAACAGGCCGGATTTGTCTGTGATATTGCCTTTTCATATGAAGATGCGGAACGGCTTATTGCTGAAAAAAAATATTTTGTCGGTTTAAGCAGCCTTGTGCTTGAAGGAGTTCCCTCCGGCAAAGGACTTGACCTGCTGATTAAAAATAAAATTCCTGCCATTGCAGTTACTTCAAACCTTGATGAAGATGTTTTGAATGACATTTCCCAAAAGGACATAGTGGATTATGTGCTCAAAAAAAGTGAGCACATTGACTACATTGTCCGTATTGTGAAGCGGGTATCCAAAAACCGTGGTCTGAAGGTGATGGTTGTGGATGATTCAAGAGCTGCGCGCTCCTGGCTTTCCAATATTCTGGGACATCAGGGACTGACTGTTCTTCAGGCAGCTGACGGCGCAGAAGCTGCAAAGGTTTTTTACAGTAATCCGGACATCAAGCTTGTTCTCACCGACTATGCCATGCCCAAAATGGACGGCCTTCAGCTCACTGCGCATCTGCGTACTATCCGTCCAATGGATGAATTGAGTATTGTTGTTCTTTCTTCTGATTCCAAATCCCGGACAGCGCCGCTTTTCCTCAAGACCGGAGCGAATGATTTTATACACAAGAGCGCACGGATTGAGGAAATTCTCTGCCGGGTGAATTCCAACCTCGAAACTTTGGAGCTGATTGCCGAGTCCAGAGACCGGGCCAACAAGGATTTCCTTACCGGTTTGTGGAACAGGAGGTATTTTTTCGAGCATTCAGAGCCTTTGTATGCCAAATATGCTGGGCTTGGTCGGGGGCTTTCTGTCGCTTTGATGGATATTGATCATTTCAAGAAGGTCAATGACACCTACGGTCATGATGCCGGAGATGAGGTTTTGAAGAGGTTTGCGACTCTGCTTGCGGATTATATCGGGGAGAGAGGGCTTGTGGCCCGTTTCGGCGGCGAGGAATTTACGGTTGTCTTTGAGACTGTCTCTTCTGAAGACCTCAAGTCTGTTCTGGAGGGGTTCCGGGAGTTGATTGAATCTGTTTCTGTGGAATTTGAAGGTGATGTAATCAGTTTGACTGTTTCTATCGGGGCTACCTCGGATATGGGGGAATCGCTTACCGGTATGATCACCCGTGCTGACGAAATGCTGTATGAAGCCAAAGCCAGAGGGCGTAACAGGGTCCTTTTCGCTGAATAATCTCAGTTTTGCGTATCTCTGAAACGGGGTGACGGTATGTTTTGTCTCAGAGTTGTGGATTTCCTGCCCGTCTTTTCGTTCGTATATATGCTTCGGCGTGTTGCATGCCGGGGTTTTTCTTTTGAAAATGACCTTTGAATGACATGCATTGTACGGTATACTTGATGTAATTATTGGAATGCCGTGGGCAATAAACAAGGAGGAAGCCATGCTCTCCAAAGATGAATTTTTCAAGACCGGTGAAATTGTTAATCTTGCAGAAGAGGTTGTGTTCGAAGAATTGAAAGCTCTTATAGAACGGGCGGAAATTGAATTCTGTCAATGTGACAAGTGTTTGTTTGATATTGTCTGCGTTGTTTTAAATAAAATCCCAAGCATGTATTCGTCCAGCATTGCGGACCGGACTTATCCCAGCCCGGAATTCAAGGCTGATTATGAAACACTGAAGCAGCTTGCAGCCGAAGAACTTCCTCTGGCCATTGAGCGCATAAAGGAGCGTTTGCATCATTAGATATTTACAGCCGGAATCTACAATTATTTACTTTTTTTTGAGATGGTAATCGGTTAGTGTCTCGTATTATTATAAATAGGATAGGGACCGGATTGCAGTTTTAAGGGTAATCCCCGGTTTTTAATATTTTTTAGGGGGAAGTTCGTGAAATTTCTTTTTCATTCGGCAGATGGACGGAAGGTTTCCGCAGCACTGATTTTTACTCTTTTGTCCATGTCGGTTTTGCTGTGCGGATGTTTTGGTGAAGACAAGAAAGAGCAGGCTTCTACTGAAGCCGTACCTGTGAAGGTCATTAAGATTACCGAGCATCCCTTCCCGGTGATGGGCGAGTATGTGGCCCAGATTCAGGCTTTGAAGACCGTGGAAATCAAAGCGCGCGTACAGGGCCATATCAAGGAACGGTTATTCACCGAAGGTCAGTCCGTAAAGGAAGACCAGCTCCTTTTTGTTATTGATCCCAGACCTTATGAAGAGGCACTTAAAAAAGCCAAAGCCGAGTTGGCCAGCACTAAGGCTACTCTTACCAAAGCCAGCAAGGACTATAAACGGTTCAAGGCCCTTTTTGATCAAGGGGCGGTTAGCCGCGAAGAATTTGATTCAAAAATTACCGATAAACAGGTTCTTGAAGCCGATGTGAGCAACGCCAAAGCTCAGGTCGAGCAGGCCAATCTGGATCTGGGCTTCACCCGGATAAAATCTCCCATGAACGGCATCATCGGACGTACTCAGGTTGAACCGGGAACTCTTGTGGCTGCAGAATCCACAGTTCTGGTGACCGTATCTGCCGTTGATCCTGTTTATGTGAACTTCAGCATCCCTGAAAAAGAATATCTTGTGGCTATCCGTGAAATAGATGCCGCTCGTAAAGCCGGAAAGCAGTCCAAGCCCACTACCTTGCGTATAATTCTGGCTGACGGCGATTACTACGAACATAATGGAACCTTCAATATGGCAGACCGGGCAGTTGATTCTTCCACCGGTACGCTGGGCATCAGGGCCGAGTTCCCCAACCCGGAAAGAATTCTGCGTGACGGGCAGTATGCCAAGGTTGTGGCCAAGCTTAAGGATTACCCGAATGCGCTGGTGGTTCCCACTAGGGCTATGCTTGATATTCAGGGCCGTAAATCCTTGCTGACAGTTGCCAACGGTACTGTGGTCGAAAAGCCGATAACTATAGATTACAGCGATGACCGCAACACCGTAATCAAAACCGGGATCGAATCCGGTACCCTGATCATTGCCGACGGCGTGAACAAGATCCGTCCCGGAACAGCGGTAACGCCCCAGATTGTTCAGAACCAGCCCGAGCCAGCCAAATAGTAATCTTAAGTCAAAATTATCAGCAGTCTTATCTCCCCGCAGAAGCGGGGAGATAAGTTTCGCAGGAAGCAGTCATGGTCAATTTTTTTATCGACAGGCCCATTTTTTCGTCCGTAATTTCCATCATTATTACTCTGGTCGGTTTGCTGAGTATTTTTACCCTGCCAATCGCCCAATATCCCGAAATTGCGCCGCCCACAGTGCAGATTGCTGCCCAATATACCGGAGCCAGTGCGGATGTTGTGGAAGAAACCGTTGCAGCCCCGATTGAGGAGCAGGTCAATGGGGCGCAGGATATGCTTTATATGAGTTCCATCAGCTCCAATGACGGACGTATGGTGCTTAACGTGACCTTTGATCTGGGGCGTGATCTGGAACTTGCCACCGTCGATGTTCAGAACAGGGTCAGCCTTGCCACTCCCCAGCTTCCTTCTGAAGTTAACAAGTCCGGAGTCAGCGTTAAGAAGCAGTCTTCCAGTATGATCTGCGTGATCAGCCTGCTTTCTCCTGAAGGGACATTCGATTCTCTTTTTCTGAACAACTACGCTAAAATCAACCTGTTTGACGCGGTGTCCCGTATACCCGGTGTCGGGAGTGTCTCCCTTTTCGGTGATCAGGATTACGGCATGCGTATCTGGCTGGACCCGGACAAAATGGCCCGGCTGGCAATTACCGCCGATGATATCATTTCCGCTGTGCAAGAGCAGAACCTGCAGGCACCGGCAGGGCAGGTGGGCCAGCCCCCTGCATCTTCCGGTCAGCAGTTCCAGCTTACCGTGCGGGTCAAGGGACGCCTCAGCGAACCGGAGGAATTCGGCAACATCATTATCAAGGCCAATCCTGACGGCAGCACTGTCCACATTAAAGATGTGGCCCGTGTTGAAATGGGGTCCAAATCTTATTCCGCATTTGGCAGGCAGGGGGAAATTGATTCCGCAATGCTGCTGGTTTATCAGCTGCCCGGCGCGAATGCCCTTGATATCGTGGAAAATGTTCGTTCGACTATGAAGGAACTATCGAAAGATTTTCCCTCCGGGATGAAGTATGACATACCTTACGATACAACACTCTTTGTGACCGCTTCTATCGATGAAGTTATGGAGACCCTCTATGAGGCCATGGCACTTGTGTTTATTGTAGTTTTTATTTTTCTTCAAAATCTGCGCGCAACCATCGTACCCATGATTGCGGTTCCGGTTTCTCTGGTTGGTACTTTTGCATTCTTTCAGGTGCTTGGCTTTTCTATCAATACCCTGACTCTGTTCGGCATGGTGCTGGCAATCGGTATTGTTGTCGATGACGCTATTGTCGTGGTCGAGGCAGTGCAGTCCAAGATTGATGAAGAAGGTCTGGATGCAAAAACAGCCACCAAGGAAGCTATGAAAGAAGTTTCCGGGCCAATTCTGGCCACTACAGCCGTGCTTATCGCGGTGTTTGTTCCGGTTGCATTCATGGGCGGAATTACCGGGCAGCTTTATAAACAGTTTGCATTGACCCTTGCGGTCTCGGTGGCGATTTCATCCATTAATGCACTTACTTTCTCCCCTGCCATGTCCGCGCTTCTGCTTCGCCCGCAAACGGAAATGCGTGGTCCGCTGGGCTGGTTCTTCGGGCAGTTTAATAAGTATTTCAGCAAGATTACTTCCGGGTATACTTCCGGGGTGAGGATCATTATCCGTAAATCGGTCATTGCGCTGGGAGTTTTCGGGATTTTACTGTTCGGGGCCTACACTCTTTTCAAAACCGTACCCACCGGATTCGTACCCAACGAGGATCAGGGTTACTTCATGATCAACGTGCAGTTGCCTGAAGGCGCGTCCCTTGAACGCTCGGATGCGGTTGTTCATCAGGTTGAGGAAATTTTGAAAAATGAGCCGGGTGTTAAAACTTATTTTGCGCTTGGTGGATTCAACCTGATTACCGGGGCTTATTCCTCATACACTTCCACCCTGTTCGCTTCTCTTGATCCGTGGGATGAACGAACCGATCCGAAACTGCATGTCAACGCGATTCTCCGTAATGTGCAGCAGAAGGCGCGTGGGATTCAGG
This sequence comes from Maridesulfovibrio sp., assembly GCF_963678865.1. Lineage (NCBI taxonomy): Bacteria > Pseudomonadati > Thermodesulfobacteriota > Desulfovibrionia > Desulfovibrionales > Desulfovibrionaceae > Maridesulfovibrio > Maridesulfovibrio sp. The sequence goes on from NZ_OY787459.1 coordinate 3,202,577, forward strand.
ACGGCATAGTTATCTGCTTTAACCCTCCGCCAATTAACGGAATCGGGTCTACCGGCGGTCTGCAATTTGAATTGCAGGACCGTTCCGGAGGTACTGTAGAGGAGCTGGCAAAGGTGGCGCAGGATTACATGGCCGAGCTTCGTAAACATCCTGAGTTGACCGGGATATTCTCCACATTCAGTGCTAATGTGCCGCAGCTTTTTGTCGATGTGGACCGTGATAAGGTCCGTAAGCTTGGTATCCCGCTTAACGAAGTCTTTACCGCCATGCAGACCTTTCTTGGCGGATATTATATTAATGATTTTAATAAGTATGGCAGGACCTACAGGGTTATGGCGCAGGCAGATTCCCAGTTCAGGACCAGCCCGGAAGATGTATCCAAGTTCTATGTACGCGGGGATACCGGGAAAATGATTCCCCTCTCAACCCTGCTTAACCAGAAAAAGATATTCGGACCGGAGTACATTCAGCGTTACAACCTGTTTCGGACTATTGAGATTACCGCTGCCAACGCTCCGGGCTACAGTACAGGGCAGGCTATGGCAATTATGGAAAAAATTGCCCGCGACACCCTGCCGAGGGGCTACGGTTTCGACTGGACCAACATAGCTTATCAGGAGAAAAAGTCCGGCGGGGAAATTATCGTCATTTTTGCCCTTGCGGTTATGATGGTATTTCTTGTGCTTGCAGCACAGTATGAAAGCTGGATTATTCCGCTGGCTATTGTTTTCGCTGTTCCTCTGGGGGTGTTCGGAGCTATTTCCGGGCAGTTTATCAGGGGGCTGGATAACAACGTTTATGCTCAGATCGGCTTGATTATGCTGGTCGGTCTGGCTGCCAAGAATGCTATTCTGATTGTGGAGTTCGCGAAGGCCAAGTACGAACAGGGAGCGTCCCTTGTGGATGCGGCAGTGCAGGCCGCTCAGCTTCGGTTCCGGCCTATCCTGATGACTTCGTTTGCCTTTATACTCGGCGTTGTTCCGCTGGTAATTGCACAGGGGGCAGGTTCAGCCAGCCGCCATGCTCTCGGAACTTCAGTGTTCGCTGGGATGATTGCCGCAACGGTTCTGGGCGTACTTTTTGTGCCGCTTTTCTATGTTACACTGGTCAAGCTGCAACGCAAAAAAAAGGTGGATGGTGAGCCTGAATCCATGGAAGAATAGTCTGATTAGAATCATTAAGTTTAAGTCGCCCTGCCGGAATTCCGGCAGGGCTTTTTTTATATAGATTCTTAAATGCTCGATTTTTTAGACTGTTGGAATATGTATTGGTTTGCTGAAATGAGCCAAGTATATAGAACTTATTCTTTTCTTTCCGGCATGATGTAAATAAAACAGTAGGACCAGAATGCACAGGTAACACCGATGAAACAGCCGAAGATAACGTCTGCGGGGTAGTGCTTGCCAACAACCACCCGGCTGATTCCAACCAGAATTGCCGCAATGAGCGGAATGTATTTTTTGCCCGGCAGCAGTATCGCAACTGCAGTGGTCAGGGAAAAAATACGCAGGGTGTGCCCGGATGGAAATGAATTCTGCAGGTATTTCCCAGAGAACCATGTGAAGCCGTAGGAACCGTCTTCAAAGAACATGGGAGGACGGCAGCGTCCGAAAAACCACTTCAATTCATCACCGATGAGCATAGCGGACATGGTTGAGAGTGCTATGAGCAGCAATCCTTTTGCCCGTTTTCCGAAGCCATTTAGCATGGCGTCTACAGTTCCACAGAGAAGAGCGACAAAGGAAACAGTCTGGATTACATGTTTTGAAGCAAGGTAGCTGAGCAGTTTGCCGAGGGTAACGGCAAATGTCCCGTTCAAAGTGTGGGCTGATTCGGCAATAGGTAGGTCCAGCGACCGGTAAAAAATAATAATCAGCAACAGGGCTGCAAGCCCTCCTGCTGAAGTGTATGACAACAGTCGTTTAGGGGTGAGACTCATCAGTTTCTCCTCATTTTAAGTCCCTCTGTTGCGGGGACAAGGATTTGCGGCAAGTTCCTCCCCGGCAGGGGAGAGTGGCAGTTCCACGTAAAAATTTGTCCCATCCTCATTTGAAGAATCGAACCACACCTTTCCACGGAGATAGTTTTCTGTGAACAGCTTAACGCTGTAGGTCCCCAGCCCCCGCCCTGTTCCTTTGGTGGAAAAGGATTTCCTGAATATCTGGTGGGCTACGGTCATAGGAATTGCTCCTTGATTCGTAACTTTGAAAAGGGCTTTGTTATCTCTTTCAAAAGCTTGCACCTTCACGACCCCGTTTTCCGGGGAGGCCTCAAAAGCATTTTTGACAAGATTTTCAATAATTCGGTGCAGGATGCGTTTGTCGGTGATCAGTTTCAGTTCATCCACGTTGGATGTGATGGAAATATTTTTATCTTTGGCCAGCAGGCTGTTGTTATAAAAAGCGCATATGGATTCAATTAATCCGCTCACTTCCACCGGTTCGTTGTGGAGTTCCAGTTGCCTTGCCTCTGCTGATATGAATAGTCGGTGGGCGTTGATCTCATTGGCCATATATTGAGCCCGGTCTATTATCATTGAGGCCAGTTCTTTTTGTTCCTTTTTGGTTGCGTCGATTTTAATCAATGTACCTGTATTGGTGATCCCGTTTACTGCATTCAAAAGATCATGCAGAAAAAACCTTTCCATCATTTCTTTATGTTTGATGTCAGAAAGATCAGTCAGGTGTATGATGAAATATTGTTTCTTTGTGATTTTAATCGGCGAAGCGTTAACCCGGAAGGTGTAGCCTTTGACCTTTCCATCCTTATTGGCCAACAGCGTACATTCCTCTTCACTTTTTTTCCCGGTCATGGCGGTCTGTATAGCGCGCAATGCCCCGCACTGAACGCAGGCGACGGAATCCCCGCACAAATCTGTCCTTGAATTGCAGCAACGGAGGAGTTCTCCGGGACGGCGACCTAGAATCCTGTCTTTGCGCTTTTCACCTACGGCTTCTGCCAATGCTTCATTGTAAAAGACTATTTGCCTGTTTTTATTAAGAATGAAACATGGGTTCGGTACAGACTCAATTAGATCCGCAGCAAATTCTTTTTTTATCCTGTTGTGCTCTTCCAGAATGTCCGGATTGCACGGAGTTTCGTCATTACCCGGAGTGTCGGGGTAATATGCTATATCGCTCATGCAGTTCCTCAAGGGTTTAGGATCAATGTCCTTTATACAAAAGAAGTGAGTTGCCTTGACCTTCCATATAGAGCATGCCGTTTCTTTTCTGCATGGAGTCAACCCGGTCCAGAGCCTGCATAAATTTGAATTCCTGAAGGTTTATTCCTTTGGAACATGTTTTGCGGGTTGTGCCCAACGGTCCGGTCCTGAAAATCCCGTTCACGTAGGAATAGTCGCCCCGAAAACTGTTACATCCGCCGGAACCGTAAATTTTGCCGTCACTGTCCAGACGCATCCATATGTGGGCAAATCCTTCGACAGGTTTTCCGTCGATATCTTCCACGATCCATTTGGTGTCAGTAGGGTTTTCAAAAATTGGATAGTTTGCCTGTTTAGGAGCACAGGATGCGGAAAGAAGAAGTGCGCAGACAGCTATGGCCGATAGTAAATACTGTTTCAGGATATTGAATTTCATAAATTATTCCTCCATTTGCGCAGTATACTTGTATCCTGTTCTTTTTGGTAGAGGAATTTTGTGAATTAACCTGACGCCGTTAAAGGCCGCAAAGCATGTAGCCGAGGATGAGTCCGCACTTATCCGTGCAGGATGGGTAAAATTGTTTGTGGCTGCGCGTTGCGGACTTGTTTTCCCTTCCATAGTAGAACTCGGCTATGTTCAGGGGGGTATAGCCGTTGCGGGCCGCGAAGTTGAGCAGCTTGGGGGCACAGCAATCCCCGGTTCCGGTCGGGATGCCTTTGGATTCGTAGATGATTTCCGGCATGGGTCTGGTCTCTCCCCGGAAATTGTGGACCTTGTAGATGGCGTGAATCCTGCGCATCAGGTCTTGGGAGAGTTTTTTGCGCCGGGAAGATAGTTCGGTATGGGCTGGGGAGCCGTGAGCATGGTTTTCCATTTCCATGCCGATCCTTTTTATTTCCTTTTCGGTACGTTCGGTCAGTGAATAGAACTCTTGAGGGTTGATAATCGGGGGCACCCAACCGGGGATTTCCCAGTGACTGTTATATTGTCCGGAAAAAGCTTTGGCCGTTTTTAAAGTCCCGGAGTTGTCCAGATAGGTCATGACCCCGAACATCTGTCCCCGAGCCTTGCCGAAAAGGTAGTCGGTGCTGAAGTCCGGGGTAGCCTTGTCTTGTGGCAGCTCAAAGTCCGCACGTCCTTCGCGGTCCATTTTTTCCATCAAAGCACGGCAGTGCAGCAGTGCATCCCCCGGTTCCAGAGAGTGTCTGGTCCCGCAGCGGCTGCAGAAGCCGGAGCATGAAATATTTTTGATCGGTATTTCCGTGCCATGCATGGTGAATGCTCACTGATGATTATGAAAAAAGGGGATGCGTCTGAACACATCCCCTTTTTGGTAGCTTTTTTTCAGAACCTGCGTACCGGCTGACGGAAAAACTTTTCTACTGGGTAATAGGTCCGTTAAAATTAACAGAGACAATGCCGTATTCTATTTTGCCTTTGGGAGCATTGACCACAACTTCATCGCCTTCCTCTTTACCGAGCAGGGCCTTGCCCACCGGAGATTCAATGGAGATAATCCCTTTTTTGAAATCGCTTTCATCCGGTCCCATGATGGTGTATTTTTTTTCATCGCCGGTTTCAATGTCTTCCAGCTCGACAGTTGCGCCGAAGGTGACTTTGGGGCCGCCGAGGGTTGTCATATCCACCACGTTGAAGTGGGGAATCCGTGATTCGATGTAGTTGATCTTGGCCTCAAGCATTCCCTGTCTTTCACGTGCTGCATGGTAGCCGCCGTTTTCTTTCAGGTCGCCTTCTTCGCGGGCTTCCGCAATTGCCTTGATTACCTCAGGGCGTTCCTTTTTCAGAGCTGCAAGCTCTTCTTTGATTTTTGCAAATCCTTCTTTTGAAATGGGTATATTGCTCATTCCATAAACCTCAACTATTTCCGTCGTTGTCAATAAAAATGCAGCCACTGCCGATAAAATATATAACGGAAGTGAAGCTGCTTCAGGTACAGGTTTCAGAGCAACCGGTCAGTTGCTGAAAGTCCTGCGTAGAACATCCTTTGAAGTAGGTCAAGTCGCTTTTGATCTAAGATAATAAGTTTAGGTGTTTTTCAAAACTTAATAGGTTGTTGACTTAAAAATAAGATTTGTAGATCCTTTATTTTACTTAGTTTAATGGTGTTCGTTAAATTATAATTGAGTTGGCAGTAGCTTGGTTTTATTTTACTGTTTTTTACTGAAAAGATGCTTTTTAATTATGTCGTTAGCAGTTAAGTTCAGCTTAAGTGAAATATGTTTTTGGATAGCATCAGTTTAAGGGGTTTGCGGGGTGTCTGAGGAAATCATAATTATAAAAAAGGAAGATGTTAGACCGGGTATGTATGTGCAGACATACGGAACCGGTACATTTAAAGATCCTTATGTGAAGGTAGGGAAGTATATTGAATCGCAGGATGATATCGCCAAATATATTCCCGATGATACCGAGCATGTTGAGATTCTGACAGGTAAGTCCTTGCCGGACCTGAAGTATTCCTGTGACAAAGGATCGCTTACTGCCGAGGACTCCGCCTGCAATCTGGCGAAAGGCATCCCCGAAGCGCGCCGGGTTCATGAGGAAGCTCTGGATTATGCCCGCAAGTTTATTGAGGACGTGCGTAAAGGCAAAACTGTTGCAGTTGAAGAGGCGATACCCATTGTCGGTCAAGTGATTGATAGTCTGGGCAGCAACGAGCCTGCGGCGCTGACCCTCGCTTTTTTAAAAAGATATGATGAATATACATACACCCACAGTATTAATGTGAACCTTTATTCACTGTTGCTGGGTAAGGCTCTCGGGTTGCAACGCAATGAATTGGAAATGCTCGGCATCGCGGCTTTGTTTCATGATGTCGGCAAGGGGCGTATTCCCTCTAAGGTGCTTAATAAACCCGGTAAGCTTACTGACGCCGAGTTTTGTATAATGAAAAGCCATTCCCAGAAGGGGCTGGATGTTTTGAAGGGTGTGGAAGGCCTTAATAATGCCATCCTGCGCGGGGTTGTTGAGCATCACGAGCGCTATAACGGGAGCGGTTATCCTCATGGTGTCAAAGGTGAGAATATCCATCCTTTTGCGCGTATAATCGCCATCAGTGATGTGTATGATGCCCTGACCAGCGTGAGGGTCTACAAGAAGGCGGTGACTCCGGCCAAGACCTTGAGCCAGATGTATAAATGGAAAGGTACTGATTTTGATCCGGCCTACCTGAACAGGTTCATACGGGTTATGGGTATATATCCTCCGGGAACCTTGGTTCAACTGGATGACCTCCGTTTCGCTATTGTTCTTGAAACCAATGAGTCAAAACCACGGCATCCGAAGGTCAAAGTGTTATTCAATGATAAGATGCAACCGGTTCTCGCAGAGTGTATTGATCTTGACACTTACCGGGAGGACGGCAGTGGTTTGAAGGTCATGCGGCAACCGGACCCCCGTTCGCTTGGTGTCGATATGCAGCAGCTCGCCCGGTTTTTGGTTTAAGCATATTAACAGCAGTTTCCGGACTTTTTTCGCCATGTTTTGTCTTGAGGCTTATCTCCTTTAACCCTGATTTCTGCATCGCTACAGAACAGATTCCATTTCGCTGAATATCCGTTCCTCGTCATAAAGACCCGGATATCCGGCTGCCACCCCGCCTATGGCTGCGAAATACGCATCCCAGCCCAAAACCTGTGCTTCCTTCTTTTTGTTTACGAAAATTTTGAACGTAGTTCCTTTAGGGCATTTGGTCATATTCAGCTCCAACGTTCCGGCTCCCGTAGTCTCAAGCCAGACAGCAGACCATGCCGTGCGGTCACCTTCTGTTTTTTTGTATTTTTCAAAATAGGCTTCGAAAATTCTTTTGATGTCTTCCCGTTCCATCTGTGTTCTCCTTTATTATATGTTTGCGTTTTGAGCATAACTTTTTTGTCTGAAAATGGGCAAGCTTTCCGGTTTGAGCCTCTTGCTGTGTGTTTTTTCAAGTCGACAGAATCTCCGCCGTTTCCGGCTACATTTTTGTATGTGTCTCCAAATGCGTAGTGTCGGTTTTGTCAAAAATGTCATTTATGTAAAACTGGCGAGTGTGGCGTTATTGATTTGAGCTGCTGCTTTCTGTCCGGTGCTGTCCTCGTGCTTGATTTTTGGCTGTATAATTACGCAATCTATAATCTTGATGGAACTCTTTTAGCCGCTGATTATCGTTTTTTGCCAAAAGAGAGACGCTGTATTTTTAAAAATTACCATTTTGGTCTAACTGAGTGTGCTATACCTTTTGCCTTTAAAGATAATTTATTATTTCAATGCCTTAGTTGATCACATATGGCGGTTTTTTTATGGTTTTTAGGGAGGCTTCTGGGGGTTGTGTATTCAAATTTAGTGGTTGAGTGAAGCTGTATTGGGATTAAAAAACTTCATTTTCGTATTTTTGTTTGCCAAAATTGTTTTTTTCTGCCATTGTCGAGTTCCTGAATCGCTCTAATCATCAAAAAATGATCTTTTTATTCTGGTTTCGATTCAATTTCAGATTACTGAAAAAAACGCTGTGCCAATTTTGAGGGGTGGAAAAACTCAAAATGTCAAAAAATGATTGGTGCACATTACTTATTTCGAAATATGGTTAGATTAGAGCCGTATTGGCTGATACATTTTTTTTGATAAAAACATGTCAGCTGCCTGCCGGATTAAACTCTCAGATATTCGGAATAGTCCGACTTCTGCCTGCAGGGCGCTGCACCTGTTGAACCTTATAATCATGGAGTGAGCTGACAATATGTGCCGTTTATTTGCGCTTACAAGTCGCGATCCGATTTCACCCATGCTGGCCATCAATGCCCTTAATACTATGAAAGAAGGTCATGACGGATCCGGCGTTGGTCTCTGTCTCAGGGGGCTGGGCGGTCGTTTTGAAGAAGAATTGCAGGGCTGTCCCATTCTTTCCGGTATCTTTACTGAAGCGGGCCTGCGCAGGCTGGAACAATACACCATGGACCATGGTTTCAAGTCCCAGTACAGCATCCTTTATACCCCGGAGACCGAACCGCCGGCCGGCACACCTGTTCGCGGAACATACGCAGCGATTGCTTACAAGGTTCCCAAGGGCTGGAATGAGCTGCCCCCCGCACAGCAGGGTCAGAAACTGGTGGAAATGCGTCTCGAATTGCGCAAAATGGGCGAGGAAGAAGGGGACATCATGGTCTTTTCCTTCTGGCCCGACACTATAGTAGTCAAAGAAGTGGGTGATCCCCTTGAGATCGGTGAATGGCTTCAGCTCGGTGCCAACCGCAATCTTTATGCCCGGCAGATTCTGGCTCAGGGCAGGCAGAACACCAACTACGCCATCAACCTTTATGCCTGCCATCCTTTCTTCATAGAAGGCGTAGCTTCCATGACTAACGGTGAGAACACAGCATTCATCCCCATCAAGGAATATATGCAATCCAGGAATGTGCCCGGCTATGAGGGCTACCAGTCCGACTCCGAAGTTTTTACCCACATAGCACATTACACCACTAAGCGTCTGGGACTCGATATCCGTGCCTACAAGCACATCATCACCCCGCTTATGGATCATGAAATGGCCGACCATCCGGATCGCGAATTCCTCGCGACCCTGAAGCGTTCCTGCCGCAAGATGATTATTGACGGCCCCAACTGTGTCATCGGGACCCTTGATGACGGCTCCATGTTTATGGTTCAGGACCGTAAAAAACTTCGTCCCGGCATTGTGGGCGGTAAAGACGGCATCTACGCCTTCTCTTCAGAAGTATGCGGAATAGATGCGGTTATTCCCGACCGTGACAAGTCCAAGGACTTCCAGCCAATGCACCTCGATACAGTAATCGTCGGACCCGACTGCAAGGAGATAGAAACATGCTCACAGAAAGACCAATTACCCCGTCAACTTTAGGCGTTAAAGACCTGAACTGGCAGATCGAGTGGGACAAGAATCTCTGTACCCAGTGCGGTCGCTGTACTTCAGTCTGTCCGGTCAACGCCATTGAACTCGGCGTCTTCCGCAAGCGCGAGATTAAAACTCCCGCAAGCCTGCTGAAAAAAGCCGAGAATGAATATACAGTTTTTTACGGTATCCGCCAGAAGACCGACCCGGCCTACGCATGTATCGGCTGTTCCATGTGCAACATGGTCTGCCCCAACAATGCAATCGGTCCCAAGCGCGAAGAAGGTTCCACCACCCAGAAATTCCATAATGACCGTGGCGGCAATCCCCGTACACGTGGTGGACGCCGCAACTCCGGTGAATCCCTGCTGGACCAGATCAAATTCATGCGTATTTCCATGCTCACCGACCCCGCACTTGATGCCGGTCGTCATGAGTTTCGCCTGAATACCCTGCTGGGTAGGGTTCAGTCTCCTGAAGAAAGCTTGAAAACATATCAGGATCACGGCTGGAAGCCCCCGGTACGGGAGATCTATCCTTTGATTATCGGTGGTATGTCCTTCGGAGCACTTTCCCCGAACATGTGGGAAGGTCTGCAGATGGGGGTTGCTTACCTGAACGAAGAGCTGAACATGCCCGTTCGTATCTCCACAGGTGAGGGCGGATGTCCCCCGAGACTGCTCCGCTCCCGTTTTCTTAAATACGTAATTCTCCAGATTGCGTCCGGTTATTTCGGCTGGGATGAAATTATCCACGCCATTCCGGAAATGAAGGTCGATCCCTGTGCAATCGAAATCAAATACGGTCAGGGCGCAAAGCCGGGTGATGGCGGACTGCTTATGTGGTACAAGGTCAACAAGCTTATCGCCGCTATCCGCGGTGTTCCGGAGCGTGTCAGCCTGCCCAGTCCCCCGACACACCAGACCCAGTACTCCATTGAGGAGTCCGTTGCGAAGATGATCCAGTCCATGAGTATGGCCTGGGGATTCAGGGTCCCGGTCTACCCCAAGATTTCCGCTTCCTCCACATCGCTGGCGGTTCTTAACAACCTGACCCGTAACCCTTACGCCGCAGGTCTGGCCATTGACGGTGAAGACGGTGGTACCGGTGCGGCATACAACGTCTCCATGAACCACATGGGACATCCCATCGCCAGCAACCTGCGCGATTGCTACAACGCACTCGTTGTTACCGGTAAACAGAACGAACTGCCCCTCATTGCTGGCGGTGGTATCGGTAAGTCCGGCAACCTCGCTGCCAACGCTGCGGCCCTGATCATGCTCGGCGCAAGTGCCGTACAGGTCGGTAAGTACGTCATGCAGGCCGGTGCGGGTTGTCTCGGTTCCGAAAAGGACCGCTGCAATGTCTGTAACCTCGGTGTATGTCCCAAGGGCATCACCTCTCAGGACCCCAGACTTTACCGTCGCCTTGATCCTGAAAAGGTAGCCGAAAGGGTTGTTGACTTCTATCTGAGCTTTGACACTGAAATCAAAAAGATCATCGCCCCTCTGGGCCGCTCCACATCCCTTCCTATCGGTATGTCGGATGCACTTGGTATCAGTGACCGTGATGCTGCTGAAAGACTCGGCATCAAGTACGTGGTTTAACAACAGCTCACGATTTACGGAGATTTAAAATGGCAACAGAAAAAATATGCATCAGCGGTCTTGAAGAAGGCGCCCGTATTGAATCCCGCATCCTTGAAGAGCGGGTTCAAAAAGCGGTGGCCGACGGAGCCCGCAAGCTTGAAATAGACGCCATGGGCCAGCACGGCATTGGCGGAAGGCTTTGGATTTCCAAGGAAGAACCCATTGAAATTGATGTTATCGGTACTTCCGGTCAGCGTCTCGGCTCCAAGGGTTTTCCCGGAACAGTAATCAACGTTCACGGTTCGGTTTCCGATGACGTAGGTTGGCTCAACGCCGGTGCTGAAATCATTGTCCACGGCAATGCTTCCAACGGCGCATGTAATGCCATGGCTCAAGGTAAAGTCGTTGTAAACGGCGATATCGGTGCCCGCGGCATGACCATGACCAAAACCAACCCCCGTTTTGATCCGCCCGAACTCTGGATTCTCGGAGGCGTTGGAGACTATTTTGCCGAATTCATGGCCGGCGGTACTGCTGTCGTCTGTGGTTACGAGGCCCAGAATCCCGAGAATGTCCTCGCTTTCCGTCCTTGTGTCGGTATGGTTGGCGGACGTATTTTTGTCCGCGGACCCCACGGCGAATTCTCTACTGCCGATGCCATCCTTGAGCCTATCACTGATGCTGACTGGGAATGGTTGACCACCAACCTTAAAGAGAATCTTGCCAAAATCGGTCGTGAAGATGTTTATGATCTCCTCACCGTGCGCAAGGAATGGCAGCTCATCCGCGCCAAGTCTCCTTTTGAAAAGACCGGGCGCAAACGTCGTTCCATGTCCGAATTCCGTTCCGAAGTATGGGACGGTGAATTGGGACAAGGCGGTCTTATCGGCGACCTGACCGACCTTGACCGTTCTCCTATTCCGCTGATTGCCCATGGTGATCTGCGCAGGTTCGTTCCTGTATGGGAAAACCGCAAATATCAGGCTCCATGCCAGTCCGCTTGTCCTACAGGGATGCCGGTCCAGAAGCGCTGGCAACTGGTCCGTGACGGTCTTGTTGATGAGGCTGTGGACCTTGCCCTTGCATACACACCTTTCCCGGCAACTGTCTGCGGTTACCTCTGTCCCAACCTCTGCATGACCGGTTGTACCCGCGGCGTGAAAGACATGCTCTCCGTGGATATCACCAAGCTGGGCCGCGATGGAGTGAAGAGCCCCGTTCCCGAACTGCCGCCTCTTTCTGGTAAGAAAGTAGCCGTTATCGGCGGTGGACCGGCCGGTATTTCCGTTGCTTGGCAGATTCGCCGCAAAGGTCATGAAGCTGTTGTCTACGACATGGCTGACAAACTCGGCGGCAAGATCACTTCTGCTATCCCTTCCAGCCGTATTCCCAAGGAAGTGCTGGATGCGGAGCTTGATCGTGTATCCAAGGTCATCCCTCACGTCCACATGCAGAAAAAGCTCACTGCTGATGATTTTGCTGAACTGCGTCAGAACAACGATGCTGTTGTACTGGCTATCGGAGCGCAGAAACCGCGCATGATCCCCATTCCCGGTCATGAACGCATCCTTCCTGCTCTTGATTTTCTCAAGGGTGCCATGAAGGGTAAAGCAGAAGTTGGCGAGAAGGTGGTTATTATCGGTGCTGGTAACGTCGGTTGTGACGTTGCCACTGAATGCGCCCGTCTCGGAGCCAAAGATATTCTACTTATTGATATCCAGAAGCCTGCAGCATTCGGTAAGGAGCGCGAAGAGGCCGAGCATGTCGGTGCGAAGTTCCGTTATCCCTGTTTTACTCAGGAAGTTACCGAGGAAGGCGTGGTGCTCAAGTCCGGTGAACTGCTCCCGGCTGATACCGTAATCATGTCCATCGGTGATACCCCGGATATCGATTTTCTGCCTGATACCATCGCCCTCGACCGTGGGCATATCGTGGTTAACGAAGATTACCAGACCACCGAACCCGGTGTTTACGCCATCGGTGATGCTGTGCGCCCCGGCCTGTTGACTCATGCCATCGGGCATGGCCGCGAAACAGCAGAAACAATTGATGAAGTATTTACCGGCAAGCGTCCTCACGCTGAACCTAAAGAGGTCATTGATTATAAACGCATGACTCTTGAATACTTTGATCCGCGCCTGACTGAATTCAAGAATGTTCAGGAATGTGCTCAGGAATGTTCTTCCTGCGGTTCCTGCCGAGATTGCGGTCTTTGTGAAACCGTCTGTCCGCAGGCGGCGATCTCCCGCAAAAGCGGTGAAGGCAAGGATTTTGAAATGGTCTGTGATTCCGAGAAATGCATCGGTTGCGGTTTCTGCGCCAATGTCTGCCCCTGCGGTATCTGGAATCTCGTGGAGAACAGTCCTCTCGGCTAATATACAGTCTTAAAGAATGGAGAACCGGACGGTCCGGTGACCCAGTATGGATTCTATAGATGGATGCGGCTGCCGAAATTGTTTCGGCAGCCGCATTTGTTTTCTATGGACAATGATAGCCTACTGGCTCAGTGTCTTTAATAAAAACAGGAGATTGAGGTGAAGGATCACATGTTGAAAATAGCCGGACCGGAGGATCTGGGGTTTCGGCTGGATGCTTGAATTATGTGTCAAGAATAATATGTACTACAGCCGAAGCTGATTTTATTCGCCGGACGAGAAGGTGGGTTTTAAAGAAGCCTAGAACAACGGCGCAATCTCGAATTCCATCCTTTCTTTGGTTTTTGGATGCTCAAAGCAGAGATATCCTGCATGCAATTTGAGCTGTCCCGGTTCTGTCCCTGAACCGTAGAGCCTATCTCCCACAATGGGGCAGCCAAGTCCTTGCGGATGAGCGGAATGGACTCTTAATTGATGGGTACGTCCGGTGAGCGGAGTGAATTCCACGCGGGTTTTGCCATCCTCAATGCTCAGCTTTCGCCAGTGGGTTATGCCCAGCTTGCCGTGAATGGGGTCGTAGACCTGATACGGGCGATTGTATGGATCAAGCCGGAAGGCCATTTCGATTACCCCGCTGTCTTCCTTTACTATGCCGTCCAGCAGGGCGACGTAGCGTTTTTTTACCTGCCGTTTTTGAAATTGCTCCACCAGTTCGCGCACCGCCCGTGCAGTAAGTCCCAGTACCAGCAGTCCTGAAGTATCCATATCCAGACGATGCACAGTGGGAAACTTCCGGCATTCGGGGTACATTTTCTGTACCCTTGCGACAACGCAATCCTGATTTTCCGGTCCACGTCCGGGAACAGAAAGAAGGCCGCTGGGCTTATTGACCACCACGATTTTTCGATCCGCATAAACAATATCTAAACGTTCTGAGTTGCTCATGGCTGTTTAATCCTTTGTTTAGACCAAAAAAGCAACTATCAATTTTGTTGATAGGTAACATTGAGTACTTGCCGTTGAGTTGATATTCCCTAAGATTTAGCGAAATTGATGCCTAAGAATTCTCATTGTTGCTTTTTAATGATTTTTAGGTGCTACGATTCTTTTTTTGATTAAAAGTACATAACTACAAGATGTTAGCTCATTCAAAATAGATAACAGTTAAAATAGTATCCGGTTAAGGTATGAAATCACTGTGTTTGAACCCGGATTCAGTGTCATTTGAATGCTAATTCTTGGTAGCACGAAGAATAAAATCTTATGCACGCAGTCTAAAAGTGGTTGTGAAAAAAATATCTATAAATAATATGAGTAGTTAAGGTGTATTTTGTACAAAATTTCACAAGTAGCTTATTTTTTTGATTGCATAATCAAACAGAGATGTCTATTACTTGATCAACGGATCAAGAACAGGTCCTCTTAAAAAAAAATGGCCGGTAACAAACCGGACGTTTGCATAAAGGTAAAATAAATTTTCATAAATATGATTTCAAATCTTTAACTTCCACCTCTGAGTGGGACGGGTAATAAGAGATGAAAAAAATGAGCGTACTATTTCTTTTGCTTCTGGTTATTGTGGCTGCAGCAGCAACCTCTGAAACTCTGGATTTCAAATCCAAGGACGTAACCACCGTAGCTGAAGCTCGTGTGTCCGGTGCTGACACCAAGGCTGTTGTAAAAGGGCACATCGTAAGAAAGATCAATGACAATAAATACGTTTTTCAGGACAAGACCGGCGAAATCATAATCGACCTCACTCCGAAAGCGGGATCCCTCCCCGTTGACGTTAATGCTGAGATCGAGATTGAAGGCAGGGTCGAGCAGGACCTCGTCTTCGCCGGAATCGAAGCCCAGAAAATATCCGTTATCAACTAAACGGACCTCACAGGAATAATTATTCCGAACCAGAAAGGTCGCTAATCCGACTCCCTTGAATCTGAATTGTCAGCAGTATTCAAAGCCGCGTCTGAGGACGCGGCCTTTCTTTTTTGTAGCCCCGGAACTAAGCTTGAGCTTGGCTTCGGGGATTAGTTTATTCTGCACTTCTTCGGTTGCAGGAGGGGGGCAGGGAGTGATCCTAGAGTGGATGAATAGCCGTTGTGCTTATCGATGCAATGCGGGCTAAGTAAAGTAAGGGTTGCAAAGTTCGTTGATAGTGCTGATGATTTTATCTTTGGAGATGGGTTTGGTCAGGAAAGAGTCACATCCGGCCTCAATGATTTTTTCCCTTGCCTCAGTCAGGGCGTGGGCAGTAAGGGCCACGATTATGCTTGGCCTTGTTTCTGTCTGGTTTTCCCACAAGCGTATCTTGCGGGTACACTCATAGCCGTCCATTACAGGCATTTCAATATCCATGAATACAAGATCGAATTTGTTGGTGCGGGCCTGTTCCAATCCTTCCGCCCCGTTATGCGCGATTTTCAGTTTGTGCGGCATGTCCTTGAAAAAAAGCTGGATCAACATGCAATTGGCTTTGTTGTCTTCTACCAGAAGGATGTCGAGGGGACGAATTCTTCCGGTGTGCTGAATCGGAGCCGATGGCTGTTTCCTGTTTTTGTCCAAAGATTTTTTGGAAGCAGTTTCAAGGGAATGTATATCTACGGGTGCCAACAGGACACTGCCGTTGAATTCTTCAATATAATCCTGTCCAACAGTAGTGACCAGGATGATTTTTTCTTCATCTATTTCCATGCCCCGTAATTCATTTAGGGTCTTTTGCTGTTTCCAGCCGTGAATTCCTCCGCGTACAATAACCAGATCATAGGGGGTGTTTGATTTGATGCTGTTTACAATGAAACTGCGCCCTTCTTCCATATTCTGGGCTTTGCTGATTCGTTTTGTCCTTTTGCTCAGACGTATGGCCAGTGCCTGTCTGGAATAATCCTGATCATTTATGATCAGCACGGATTTGCCGCGCAGGGGTGAACTTTCCACTGAACTTCGCGGATCCTTTTCAAGGGGCATTTCCAGATGGATTGTGGTGCCGAATCCCTTGCGGCTTTCTATCCATATTTTACCGCCCATAGCCTCGCAAAGGGATTTACAGATGGAAAGCCCCAGGCCTGTACCTCCATATTTGCGGGTGGTGGAGGAGTCTGCCTGCGTAAAGCGGTCAAAAATCGAGTCCAGCTTGTCTTCTTCAATACCTATGCCGCTGTCTTTGACCGCAAAATGGATGTTCATGATATTGGCGGAGCCGTTTGCATCCTGCCCCTGAACGAGTGAGCTTTCCACTACAACGAATCCTCGTTCAGTGAACTTGATGGCATTACCGATAAGGTTAACGAAAATCTGCTGCAGCCTTGTAGGGTCTCCGAGAAGTTGTTCGGGTACATCACGGTTGATATTGTATGAAAGCTCCAGCCCCTTGCCATGTCCGGCATGGGCGGTCACCTTGAAGGCCTTGCCGATAAGCCTGTCAATATTGAGGTCTTTCCTCTCAAAAGGAATTTCACCGGCTTCAATTTTGCTCAGGTCAAGGATCTCATTGATCAGGTGAAGCAGAGATTCTCCTGATTCCTGCAGGATTTCAACAAATCCTTTTTGCTCATCATCAAGGCTGGAGTCAGCCAGAATTTCTGCCATGCCCAGAATTGCATTCATGGGGGTACGGATTTCATGGCTCATTGCTGCCAGAAATTGGGATTTGGCTAATGTCCCCTTGGCGGCTTCCACTGCCATGGCTTCGGATTTGGCAATGGCTTTGACCAGTTTGCGGTTTGCGGTTTCGAGTTCATGGGTCCGTTCCTGTACGTTGACTTCCAGATTCTTATAAAGGCTTTCCAGATTACGGCTCATGTGGTTGAAATTGAGGGCCAGAATCCCGATTTCATCCATGCGTTTGCCGACATCAACTGTAACAAATTTGCGTCGTGCGATTTTTCTGGTGTTGTTGGCAAGCATACGCAGCGGTGAAATCAGGATACGTTGAAAAAAAGCGTCAAGTGTGATGATGGTGCAGAGCATACAGGCACTGAACAATATGATCAGGCTGAATGTGTTTTCCTGTATCTCTTGGCGAGCCTTATCAAGGCGCATGCCGATCTCAACCCGTCCTATATGTTCATTTCCGCTGATTATGGGTTTTGATACGATGAGAACGTCTGCCCCGTAAGTGGGCTTATTTTTTGAAATATGAGATTTGGAGACAATGTTCCCTGATTGCAGGATAGGTGAACCTTCCCGGTTGTAAATTTCGCAGAAAGCCACCTGCGGGGATTGTTCAATGGACAGGGCTAGGTCTTCGATAAGGAAAAAACTGAATCTGGGCAGATACTCCGCACATGAGCGCGCGGCCAGCGCGGCAATCCGGTTGCCGTGCTCATAGAGGTTGTCCTCAAGCATCCTTTTCTGGGAATCGACAATATAATATCCCAACAGGAAAAAGAAGAGCAACAGGATCAGTCCTGTGCCTATGGAAATTTTAAACCGTAAGCTATCTCTCATTCTTCTTTGCTAACCGTTTCCATTGAACGTTTGTCCTTCGCAGCAATTTACCGGGATTATTTTTTTAATTCTACTTTGATTTCGCCGTTGATTATTTTTTTTCTGATATCTTCAATTCTTTTCAGGGCTTCAGCAGGAATTTTGTCACGGGTGTATTTCATTGCGCTTAGGCCGACGCCGTCCTCTTTTAAACCGTAGCTGGTGGGGCCGGGGGAAAAATTGCCCTGCATGACAGCCTTCAATTCGTTGTATGCCGCCACATCCAATTTTTTTATCATACTGGTTAGTACAAAGCCTTTAGCCAATGAATCCTGATCTGAATCAACACCGATAGCTAATTTTCCGCTACGACGGGCAGCCTCGATTACCCCGTTCCCGGTTAGTCCGGCAACTGTGAAGATTATGTCCACGCCGTCGCCATACTGGCCCATGGCTACATTGTAGCCTTTAGCTGGAGCATCGAATCCTGAAAAGTCGTTCAGTGGGCTCAGGTAGTCCACTTCCACTTTTATATCCGGAACAGCGTATTTTGCCCCTGCAACATAACCCTTCTCAAATTTGAGGACCGGGGGAACCGGAGTGGCTCCGATGTATCCGATTTTACCTGTTCTGCTGGTCATGGCCGCCAGTGCTCCGGCCAGAAAGGAACCTTCTGCCTGTTCGAAGGAAACCGAAGAAACATTGGGTATTCCGGCCACCGGAACTTCATTGATGATAAATTTTTTATCGGGGTAATTCGGGGCGGTTTTTTTTACCAGCTCAGCATGCTGCGCACCGACCAGAATAAGGATGTCGGATTGCCGGATCAATTTGGTGAAATTTTCAATTTTTAATTCACCGTTTTTTTCCGGCTCAAGAATAATAAGTTTGAAATTGAATTCCTGCTGGGCTTTGCGGATGCCGCCATAAGACATGTCATTGAATGACAGGTCTCCAAGGCCGGATGCTCCGGTAACAAATCCTACAACCTGCTGTTTTGCGCAGGCGGTTCCGATAGTGAGGAAAAGGAACAGGATGGCGGCAAATATTTTTTTCATGCATACCCCGGATTTATGAAAAAAAGATGTTTTTAAACAGAAAATGACTAAAACTGGACCACTTATCGATTATCGAGATCATCTTACTATAAAAGTCTATTTTATTAAAGGTTCTTCGAGCAAGTCTGCCCGTGTGGCGTTTGGGTAAAAAAAGCCCGGCAAGTCTAAAAACTTACCGGGCTTAGATTGCTGATATGGTTTTATTTTAAAGTAATAGGTCAGCGGTTCAGTTTTTTTGATTTAAGGCCGGCCTGAGAAAAGGAATTTTATCCCAGCTAAGGTTTCCCCCGTATTGGGCCAGCCCTACTCCGGCGAAAATGATTAATGAAGCAAGTAACTGCAGGTTGTTCAGGGTTTCACCGAGCAGGAACCAGCCGAAAAATGCGGCGATAGCCGGGACAAGGTTTATGAAAGCTGATGCTTTACCTGCCGGGAGGCGGCTCATGCCAACATTATATAACCCGAACGCCCCGAGAGTGACGAATGCGCCCAGATAGCCTGCAACAACGAGAACGCTCAGCGGATCGGTGCCCAGTCCGTCCCGTAAAAGCAGATAGAGTCCGGGCAGGAAAAAAAGGCATCCCGCAGCATTCTGCACAGCTGTCAAAGTCCACGGGCCGTAGTTGGCGGAAAGTCTTTTGACCAGAAGCATATATCCTGCAGCACAGGCCATGGCGACCAGTTCCAGCAGGTTGCCAAGAGCGGGATTTGCCGCATTGCCGGAAGGATTTCCGCTCAAGGTGAGCGCAGCCACTCCGGTCATGGACAGCGCCAGTCCGCACCAGCCGGCTATGGTAGTTTTTTCCTTGAAGAAGATTCCGGCTCCTACTGCGACCATCATGGGCAGGGAGGCTGAAATCAGCCCGGCCTGTGTTGCGCTGGTAAAGGTCAGGGCATAGGATTCAAAAAGGAAATACAGGCAGGGCATGAAGAGGGCCATGAGAGCCAGTGCCAGCTTGTCCTTGCCGTTTTTGACCGGACCGGCCAACCGAGATGTAAAAGGGGTCAGCGCGAGGGTTGCTATTCCGGTGCGCAGCCACATGACCGCCCACGGGTTGAGAGTCTCCACCATATGTTTCATGGCCGCAAAAGCGCTCCCCCAGAGCAGCACTGCACCCAATATGGCGATTACAGGGATTATCGTTTTATTTGACTGATTGCTGTCCATGTTTTTCTCCTTGAATGAGAAATAGCTTTTCACGGGATTTGCGGTCTTGGAAAATATTGCTCTTTCACAGCGTTTCAAAATGTTTGTAATAAGGAAGTAGTCATGTGCGGGTGTACATGCGTAATTGAAGGAATTCGCTGATGGCTTTTGCAGAATGGAAGGATAGTTGCAGTCTTGCAATGAGTTAATTGCTTAACAGCACAAGTTGTTTATCCGTAATTCTTAAATGTTTATATATTGTGAGGGAGTCGCGCCTGTGTATCTGCGAAAGGTATTTGTAAAGTGGCTCTGATCTGAGAATCCGCTTTGCAGGGCGGTCTCGGCAAAAGGCAGCCCGGATCGGAGCAGTTGCTTGGCGTGTTCAACTCGCAGTTGCAGGTGGTAGCTATGCGGAGGAAGTCCGGTTGCTTTGCGGAATACACGCAGCAGATGGTAACGGGAAAGCCCGGTGGCATTGGCAAGCTCTTCCAGAGATACCTTCTCAGAAAGATTTTCATTCAGGTATTCCCGGGCTTTTTTCACTGCTTTCGGTTCTGCTGTCTGCGGTACTTTTGAACGGGTCTCGCAATGGCGGGTCAAAAGGGCCGCAGCCGCACGGGCAAGGGCGATATCAAGTGCCAGCCTGCTTTTGATCGTTGAAGCAGCATAGTTGAGTTCGGTAAGGGTTCCGGTGGTTAGTTTGTCTTCTGTTACCACAGACCTGAATTCCGGGAGACCTTCTTTTTGGCTTAAGTCCTGCCGGGCTTTCTCAAATAATTTGTTATCAAAACTGAAGACCCGGTATGTAATACGGGTTTCCGAGTCTGTAATTACTCCTGAATGTACCAGACCGGGATTGAAGAGAGCTATTTCTCCACCGCGCACAAAGGAACTGCCTGCCCCGGGTTGACGGCAATAGCAGCCGCCGGCTTCCATTACCCCCACAGAATGGACCCCGTGGGTATGATTGGGGAAAGAATGATTGGAATTTATTACTTCCTGTATTTCGAGGCCTTCGATTGCATCGGGCCGCAAGTATCTGATTATCCCTTTATTCATAAGTCTCACCGTTTGACCGGAAGCTTTGCATAAACATCCGGGGAACACAAGTTATCCCCTACCTCCGAAACCGTCTTGTAAAAAATTGCTCTCTTTTGCAGCAGGCTTTTTTTTAACCCGTTATTGGTGGATATATACCGCTTGCAGTGAAAATTCATTTCGTTTTTAATATATGGCTAAATTTAGCTGAGAGGTGTTTGATATGGGCAGAACCGTTTTTACGGAAAGGGTAATCAGAATTATCAAGGCGATTCCGGAAGGACAAGTCTGTTCCTATGGCAAGGTTGCGGCACTGGCGGGTAATCCCCGTGCAGCACGGCAGGTAGTGCGCATCCTGCATAACAGCTCGAAAAAAGAAGAGTTGCCGTGGCAGCGGGTGGTTAACCGCGAGGGGCTCATTTCGCTTAAAAAGGGACAGGGTTATGAAAGGCAGCGGGAATTGCTTGAACGCGAGGGAATTGAATTCTGCCTTGACGGAAGTATTGATCTTGATGCTTATTTGTGGATGCCCGGACCGGCAACCAACAGTGAGGACCTATAAACGCGGGAGGATAAATGGGCGATATCTCCATACCTGATTTGCAAATGAATGACGGGAACACCATTCCCGCATTGGGCTTTGGAACCTACAAGCTTAACGGTTCTTCCGGAGTGGAAACCATGGTCAGTGCCCTTAAGGCCGGATACCGTTTACTGGATTCAGCTTTTAAATATGAGAACGAAGGTGCAGTGGGCGAAGCGGTTCGCCGCAGCGGAATTGCCCGTGAGAAAATTCTGGTTACCTCCAAGATTCCCGGATTGCGTCACCGCTACAATGAGGCCCTTTATTCCATAGAGGAGTCACTTTACCGGGCAGGGCTGGATTACTATGATTTTTATTTCATCCACTGGCCCAATCCCAGTCAGGATTTGTATGTGGAAGCATGGCAGGCATTGATCGAGGCACGTAAAAGGGGCTTGGTGCGTTCTATCGGCTGCAGCAATTTTCTGCCGGAACATATTCAGCGCCTGATAGATGAGACCGGGGGTGTTCCGGCAGTGAACCAGATTGAGCTTCATCCATATTTTATACAGCAGGAGCAGCGCCTCTGGCATGAGCAGCATTCCATTATTACCCAGTCATGGAGTCCCTTGGGACGGGACAATTCCGCTATGCAGGAGCCGGAAATCGGGGCCATTGCCCGTCGCCACGGTAAAAGTGCGGCCCAGATTATTCTGCGCTGGCAGGTGCAACTGGGAGCTGTTCCTATTCCCAAAGCAACTTCTCCGGCCCGGCAGTTGGAAAACATCAGTATTTTTGATTTTGCGCTAACTGCAGAGGAAATGGCAGTCATCAGCGCTCTGGACAGGCCGGATGGCAGGCGCAAGGATCAGCATCCAGCTTATTACGAGGAATACTAAAGAAATGAAGGCCCGGAACAGAAATGTTCCGGGCCTTCATAATGTTGCTAAAGCACTGCCTGTGTCTATTTTATTCTGCTTTCAGATCTTCCACAATTTTTTGCATTTCCGAGATCTGTTCAGCCAGTGATTCAAGGGCCAAGGCAAATTCGCGGGCTCCGTGGGCTGTTTCTGCTGTGATACGGCTGATTTCCTCAACTGAGCTATTAATTTCTTCGGAGGTGGCGGATTGTTCCTCGGCTGCAGTAGCTATGCTTTGGATCTGGATTGCGCTTTCTTCGGCTCCGGTTACGATCTCCTGAAGAACAGAGCCGGAGTTTTCTGAGAATTCGTTAGCTTCTTCAATATGCTTGTAAACTGTTTCCATCGATTTGATGTTTTCTCCGGCAACACGTTGAATGGAACCAATGGAATTTGAAACCTCCCCAGTGGCGGTCATGGTTTTTTCCGCCAGCTTGCGCACTTCATCGGCGACCACTGCGAATCCGCGTCCTGCTTCACCTGCCCGGGCCGCTTCAATGGCGGCGTTCAGGGCCAACAGGTTGGTCTGGTCGGCAATGTCGGTAATTACGCCGATAATAGCCTCGGTTCCTTTGGCTTGCTTGTCCAGTTCTTCCATGTTGCCTTTCAGGTTGTTGACCTCGGTCACGGTTTGCTCAAGAGCCGACTTGGATTTATCTACAACCGCAGCACCGTTTCTGGCTTTGTCCTGAGCCTCGTTACTTGCTTCGGCGGCATCTCCTGCGTTACGGGCGATTTCCAGCACAGTAGCATTCATCTCTTCCATGGCAGTGGCAGTGGATGAAATACGGTCGCTCTGCACCTCTGCCCCGCTCAGCATTTCGTTTGATTGTACGGACATCTGTTCGGATGCGGAAACAACGTGATGCAGAACCTGCTCAACCCGGTCGGCAGCATGGTGCAGCCCTTCTGCTCTGGCCATGTCCGCTTTTTCGCGGGCTTTTTCAGCTTCTGCCGTTGCCTGCCGTGCTCTTGCTGATTCTTCTTCCGCCTTGCGGGTTTCATCTTCGGCCTTGCGGATGGTTTTTTTGAGTTCGCCGACCATCGTCCGCATAGAATCAGCCATATTGCCGATTTCATCTTTCTGGTTGATGTCGAGGGCAGCATCAAGATCACCTTCGGCTACTCTGGCGGTGTAATCGGCTGTTTTGAGAATTGGTTTGCTGATTACACCGGCCAGTACGAAGAGAATTCCCAGCAGTAAAAGAATGGCAACAACACTTACAATAATACTGTTCTGGGCAATTGCATTGGCCTGTGCCTCAACCTTGTCCATGGGAATTACCAGCGCAATAGACCACGGAAGAGAGGTCTTGCCCACTTTGATAGGGGCGAAAGTTATGTATTCGGCGGCACCGGTGACAGGAGATTTTCCAACGTATGAATGAGTGCTGCCGTTTTTAATGGCGTTTTCAACATTGCTTTTCTGTTTGCTGCTAACCAGATCAAGTATGTTTTTTGTCTGCAGATCTTTATCCGGATGAGCCACAATAGTACCTTTATTGGTCATGAGAAATGCGTATCCGGTCTCAAAAGGCTTGATCTTCAGAACTGTCTGCAGCAGGTCGTTGAGGTAAAAATCTACCCCTACCACCCCTATATTACGACCATTTCTTTTTACCGGATGTCCGGTGGAGCAGAGCCAGAATTTTTTGCCTTTCACATCCCATGGATATGGTTCGCTGATGGTCTCCACATTACCGGCCATGGGGTCATCAAACCAGCTTTGGCCGACCATGTTTTCCGCCCCGCTGAAGTTCTCGGCTATTTTGTTGCCGTCGCGGTAGTACCAGTTACGGTAAGCCCCTTTGTATTTGCCCATGTATTCTTCTTCTCGTCCATCGTAACTGTCGGGCTTGAAAGCGCACCATGATCCGGCAAGTCCCGGATGACGTTTAAGAACATCGATTAAAACCGAGTCTAGTACTTCGCGGTCAGGGATGTTTTTGTAGTTTGTGCCCGTTTCAAACATGGAGGCAAGTGTTCTGGTCACAGTTAGGGCTTTTCCGATGGTTTCGGAGATTTCATTACCGTATCCTTTAGCTTCACTATCTGCGGATTTACTTGCCTGTTCCACAGCGAGACTTCTGGCTTGATCGGTCATTACCCATGTACTTGCCGCAAGAATCAAGGCTACAAAGCAAAATGTAGGTATGATTATTTTTGTTTTCAGACTCCAGTCCTTGAAGTTCATTGCTATCCCCCTCTTTTGAATGATGACAGTTTCCGGTGCAGCCTGTTGGCTGTTATCGGTTGAAGTGCGGCAACCGAAGTTTTGCATATAACAGAATATATAATATTAAACTTGACGAAACTGCAAAGAAAAATGCTGGACGCTACTCGTGCTTATTTTGTGTTGAAAAATTATCAGTAAAGCAAGAAAAACGGCGGAAAGGGTAATTCCGCCGTTTTAAGGGGCTCGGGAAAGGATAAACCGTTCCTTCCCTGAGGTCTGTATGGATCCTTTTGCTTAAGGACTTTGGAAGTTTTCTACTTGGGTTCCGGGTGGAGGCAGTTTTTTTCCGCATTTTCGGCATTTCACTGCTTTGTTCTTGTTTTCAAAACGTATAATATTGACCTTGCCGCACCTGGGACATTTGCGTTTGCGGTTGAATGCCGCCATGAGTGTTGAGTAGATTCCCCACATGGTGAATTTTCCTGCACTGCGTGCCGGTTAAAGGTCCGGTACTAAATTGCGGCGACCCCGCCTTCGCCCGCCAGCAGCGAAGGCGCGGAGAGTTGGGTCGCCATGATCCTGCCTATCGGAAACAGCGCTTTTTCCAGGCCGACCAAAAACATCGCCAGCCCCAGCATCACGTACACACCGCCTATTCTCAGGCAGCTCAGGCTCGGAATGCGCTGGCGCAGAACAAAAATCTGAAAGCAGGTGATCAGGGCCAGTATGGGGATTATTTACCGCATAGTGGCAAGGAGTATCATTTAAAATACAGGAAGTTTACGATCATGCTTTCCTTTAATGAAAATTAGTCCGGAGGGCAGGGGAGGGAACGCTGTCTGTCGCGTTTGCAAGCCCTCCGGATATTAAAAAACGGTCAACCCGTATCCCATTACGAAAATCATAGGTAGCAGTGAGGCAAAGGCTATCAGCCCGAATCCGTCAAGCAGAGGGCTGCGTCCTTTGATGATTGAAGCCAGTCCCACTCCAAGTGCTGTCACAAGGGGGACAGTGACGGTGGATGTGGTGACACCGTCGGCGTCGTAAGCAATGCCTACGATTTCTTCGGGAGCAATGAGGGTCATAAGCATAACAACCACATAGCCGCCTATGATCAGGTAATGTACGGGCCAACCGCGTAGTATACGCAAAACACCGGTTAATATCGTCACGCCTACGGAGAGGAGTGCTTTCCATGTACTCGTCTTCATCAATCGGTGCTAAAAAGTTGTCTTTTCTCAGCCTGTTTTATGAATGCATACATTGCTGCTCTTGGCGGCATCGTAAATCCTGTGAGTCAGGATTTCCGTGTTTGCCGGCTTGAGCATGAAGTCAAAAGCTCCGGCGTTCATGGAGGCAAGTGCGGAATCCATATCCGCATTTCCGGTCAGCAGGATAACTTCCACATTGGGATGACGGTTTTTTATGGTCTTCAAAACCTGCAATCCGTTCATTCCGGGCATTTGCATATCCAGAATCACTACCTGAAAAAGTTCTATCTCCAGTCTGAGCAGCCCCGCAGCTCCGTCTGCGGCTGTGACTACTTCAACACCTCTGCGGGACAGCCTTTTGGCCAGAACCGAAGAAAAGCCTTCTTCATCATCTATGAGAAGTATCCGAATATTTTTCATAAATATCCTCCTTGGCTTTATCTGGTAGTACAATGAGCATGCCAAAACATGGCGGAAGTTGTGCGAGTGAAAACGCTGATTTGATATATATCAACAAAAGTAAGATTTTTCAGAGTGTTATGTTTGAGTTGAAAGCTGTTTTGATTCGCTGGTTGGTAATAATGATGGAAAATTTTGATTCAGTAAGGCTGACTTTTTCAGATGTGGTCATTTGGGAAAAATGAAAGCGGGGCGTTTTGTATCGGACGGTGCGAATTTAAGCAGCCGCTCTTGTGAAAAAACGCACACACGCTTGCTGTCTGTGTACGGCAAGTCTAAAAGGGGCGTTTTGTATCGCCGGGGCGAAATGTACCGAATAGTTGTTACATGGTATGAGAACAGGTCTAACCTGTCGGGTTGATTTGTTTTTACATTACTATGTTTGCAGTGGTTTTTATTTGTATAATTCCCATGATAACAGTGTGTTGAGAGTTATTTTGTCTATTCGGTCAAGACTGTATTTTCTGCTGAGTCTGGCACACCACTTGCTCAATGGGGTCCAAGTGTCCGCACTGCCTGCGGAGCTGAAACCAGTTGAAACCCAGAGTTGTGAAATATGCAGACCGAAACCAAGAAGACATACGACAAGCTTTCCCGGAAGATCGCACTTACCGTGATCACGGTATCACTTGCGCCATTGATTCTTGTGGGCGGTCTTATTTTCGATCAGTTCCGGTCCATCTACCGGGCCAAGGTTTATGCCCATCTTGCCGAGGTGGTGGATAAGCATAAAGATAATGTAAATAATTTCCTGAATGAAAAGCTGGCTGAAGTGCAATACCTCAGCCGGGTGTTTACCTACGAAGAACTGAGCGATTCCCGGAATCTGGAACAGGCGCTGAAAGGAATGCAGCAACAATACGGGCGTATCTTTGTTGACCTCGGGATAATCAACGAAAACGGCACCCAGGTTGCCTATGCCGGACCGTTCAACCTGCTGGGCGCTGATTACTCCAAAGCAGACTGGTACCTTAATTCCCGGACCAAAAGTACCAATATCAGTGACGTCTTCATGGGATTGCGCCAGTCACCCCACTTTATCATCACGGTTAACAGCAGCAGGGCGGGTAAGCCGTGGACTCTGCGTGCCACAATTGATTTTCTCGCTTTTACAAATCTGGTTGAGAATATCCATATAGGTGAAACCGGATATGCCTACATCCTGAATAAGAGCGGCGTGTATCAGACCAGACCGCAATCCAACCTCAACCGAGAACTGGTGCTGACTCCTTATGAGAATATTCAGGACCCTGTATATGAGGACGGAGTCTCTATCCAGCTTTCAGGGGGCAGTGACGGAGAAAAGTATGTGGCAGTCTCCTCCCTGCTCAAGAGTGGAGATTGGAAACTGGTTTACCAGCAGAACATGTCAGACGCCTTTTCTTCCATGATCCGCAGCGAGTTCATTACTCTGGCTATTTTTCTTACCGGCGGATTGGCGATTATTGTCATGGCCCTTTATCTCTCCCGAAAGCTGGTCACCCATATTGAATTTATCGATTCCGAGAACGAAATGATGAACCGCCAGATGGTGGAGACCGGAAAGCTGGCCTCCATAGGTGAGTTGGCCGCGGGTATTGCCCATGAAATCAACAATCCGGTGGCGATTATGATTGAAGAGGCCGGATGGGTCTGCGATCTGCTGGAAGATGAGGGCAGGGAAATGTCCTCCTATGCTGAAATTTCCCGTGCTCTTGAGCAGGTGCGCACACAGGGAGGACGCTGCAAGGACATCACTCATAAGCTGCTCAGCTTTGCCCGCAAGACCGATTCAAGGGTTGTAGATGTGTTTTTGCCTGACCTCATTGAAGAAGTGGTGGGAATTTCAATGCAGCAGGCCCGCTATGCCCAGATCAACCTTTCCCTTGATCTTGACCGGGAAATGGGACCGGTGCGGGCTTCTATTTCTGAATTGCAGCAGGTTTTCATGAACCTTTTCAATAACGCCGTTCAGGCCATGGAGGCTAAGGGCGGGACGCTGAGCGTCGCCTGCCGGGCTGAAGGCGGTCAAGCATATGTTTCCGTGGCGGATACAGGTCCCGGAATACCTGCAGCCAATTTAAGCAGGATTTTCGATCCCTTTTTCACCACCAAGCCGGTGGGCAAGGGAAGCGGACTGGGGCTTTCCATCTGCTTTGGATTGATCCACCGGATGGGTGGGGAGATTGATGTTGAAAGTGGAGTGGGGCAGGGAGCGCGGTTCAATATCCGGCTGCCTTTACCCTCAGCAGGTACCGAATATGAAGTCGAAAAGGAGGATTAAACCATGATGGATGCAACCATTCTGTTCGTGGACGACGAGGCTGGATTTGTCGATGCAATGTCCAAGAGACTTGCCAGAAGAAATATGACCATCCACAAGGCTTATGACGGAGAGCAGGCCCTGAAGAGCCTTGCGGAAAATCACGGTATCGAAGTGGTCATTCTGGATATGAAAATGCCGGGCAAGAACGGTCTTGAAGTGTTGCGTGATATCAAGCGTGATTTCCCCATTGTCGAGGTCATCATGCTCACCGGTCACGCCACTGTGGAATCGGCAATTGAAGGCATGCAGAATGGTGCATTCGACTATCTTATGAAGCCCTGCAATATCGATGATCTTGCCGAAAAACTTCGTAAGGCTGTGGAACTGTACCGTTCCCATGCGGATGAAGAAGTTAAGGCCCGCATCGATGACATTACCCATCGTATGGCCTGATCGTACGGGGAAAACCGTATCCGAGGGTTTGAGAATGATCAGCAGCGATAAACAGATAAGACTTCTCATAGTCGACGATGAAGTCGGCTTTGCCGAAGTTTTACGCAAGCGCCTTGAGCGGCGGGGAATTCTGGTTGAAACCGCTTACAGAGGTGAAGATGCGGTCAGGGTGCTGCGTGAAAAGCATTTTGACGTGGTTCTGCTTGATCTCAAACTCGAGGGAATGGATGGAATAGAGATTTTAAAGGTGTTCAAAATGCTGGACCCGAATCTGCCGGTGCTGATGCTCACCGGGCACGGTTGTGAAAAAGCCGCCGCTGAAAGTATCAGGCTGGGGGTTGCGGATTATCTTTCCAAGCCGGTCGAGTTCAGTCTGCTGCTGGAAAAGGTGCAGCAGGCGTCCAGCCGGAAGGAGGTGCCCCGTGGAAAGGGTGAGAGTTCTTCTGGTTGATGATGAAGTTGATTTTTCCCGTGTTTTTGCCCGTAGGCTGGAAAGACGGGGACTGACTGTAAGCACTGCTGCCGGGGCTGACGAGGCCGTAGATGTCTTGAAGGAGTTACCGGTGAACGCAGTGGTGCTGGATATAAAAATGCCCGGCAGGGACGGGATTCAACTGCTTGGAGAAATTAAGAGACAGTATCCTCAAATTGCGGTCGTGATGCTCACGGCCCATGCTGAAGCGGACATAGTCGTTTCCAGTCTGGCCATGGGGGCTTGTGATTACCTCCTGAAACCTGCTGATGTGGATGAAATTGTCTGCAAAATCAAGGATGCCGTCTTAAGACACAACAACCAATGACAATGTGAGGATAACCATGGGTTTTTTCAATCAATGGGGTAAGTTTATGATGGCTGGGGCCGGTTATATGGCCCGCTGGGAAATAGACAACGCCAAGGCGATTATGGGCAGCAGCAAGCTGCGTATGCTCCTTGGGCTGATGCTTATTCCCGTTATTCTGGGCGGTATTGCGTTCGCTGATGATATTGCCCCGATCCTTCCGGATCTGCTGGGTGGCAAGAAATCATATAGCCCGGCCTTTTACAGTTTCGGAATTTTTATGGTCTCCATAGCCATCGGTATCGGTGCCGGACTGATTACCGGCTGTATCGGTGCGGGGGGAGGCTTTATCATCGCTCCTGCTTTGATGAGTGCCGGGATCAAGGGGATTCTGGCTGTCGGTACCGACCTTTTCCATATTTTCGCCAAGGCGATTATGGGCAGTGTCATCCACCGCAAGATGGGTAACGTCTCCGTACCTCTGGCAGTAGTATTTCTTATCGGGGCAATTCTAGGTGCCACAGCAGGCGGAATAATCAACCGCGTTCTCTATGAGATCAACCCGGTTCTTTCGGACGCATTTATCACAACCGTGTACTCCCTCATGCTCGGCTTTCTCGGAAGTTATGCCATGATGGATTTCCTGAAGGCACGTAAGGCCGGCAAGGGCGGCAGTGCTCACGGTGGCGGTGAAGGTAGCGATCTGGGAGCTCTCTCCAAGTCTCTGCAGGGAATAAATTTTCCGCCCATGGTTAAATTCGACCATGATCTAGTACCCGGCGGTCGCCAGATTTCATGGGTATTCCTCGTACTTTCCGGTGCGCTGGTAGGTCTTGCGGCCGGTATTATGGGCGTTGGCGGCGGATTCCTGACCTTTCCCATTTTCGTATACGTACTCGGCGTTTCTTCCATGACCACCGTTGGAACCGATATTTTTCAGATTGTATTCACTGCCGGATTCGCTTCCATCAGTCAGTATGCGATTTACGGTTTTATCTTCTACACACTGGCTATGGGCATGCTGCTGGGTTCCCTGCTGGGTATCCAGATAGGCGCGCTGGTAACCAAGGTGGTTCCGGGTATCACCATCCGCGGTTTCTACGCCATGGCGGTTCTGGCCGGTTTTGTAAACCGTATTTTTGCCCTGCCCGGTAAACTCGGTGAAATGGGCTACATCCCCATCTCGCCCTCCATGGGCCGTATTCTGGACTCCATCGGCATCTGGGCGTTTTTTGTGGTCATCGGCGGATTCTCCGTCTGGGTCATCGGAACCTTCATTGTAAACATCAAGAATCTTAAGGTTGAGGAGGCACGTTAAAATGATCGTCAACAAGAAAGAATTCACCGGCGGTTTTGCTCTGCTCGCTCTCTTCTTCATAGTGCTGGTTGTCATGTTTCAGCCGATATTCAACGGCAAGAATGCCATGGCTTATCTTGACGCCATGTACAACTCCATATCCAAGGGATCGGTGAATTATATTTCCGATCTGCGTGAAAATGTGAAAACCGTTGAAGGAAAGAAAGTGAGCCTGAAGCTTACTTACTCCACTGCCGTGCAGGCTGAGCAGTCCGAAAAGCTGTTCAAATCTGCCGGAGTTCAGGCTGCCGTTAATGGCAAGGAACTGGGCATTAACGGGTCCATCTCAACCATTCTGGAATCATGCCTTGGTGATGCTGATCTTATGTATCATAACAAGGGGGATGAAGTTTCAGGAAAGTATGACATGGAACCGCGCCGGGCGATCTTTAACTGGTGGACCAGTCTGGGCCTCATGGAAAAAGCACTGAATGATCAGAGTGAGTTCAAGCTCGCCAAGGTTTCTGCTTCAGTCATGAAGAAGGGGGTGGAAACCGCATACAACTACTACGAAATTGTACCGCTGAATATCATGGATGAATTATGGTTGGTCATCTTTTCGCTGATATTCTATGTAGTCTATACCTTGTGGTACGGCTTTGCCATCCTCTTTGTTTTCGAGGGATGGGGCTTAAATCTCGGCCATTGATGCATTGCCCCAAGCGTTAACAGGCCTGCACGGCCCGGCTACCTCCAGTGCCGGGCCGTGTTTCTGATAATAAAAGATATCCGCGGCTGCCATTACTGCGGAAAGAGTTTACTCGAATCTGATTTCCCCCTATCCTTTAAGATGAGGGTATTACAATGAATCTTCAGGAATATTACGACACCATAATGCAGCTCAGCCACGGAATAGTGGTAACTTTGGATTTGAACGGGGAAATCATCCACGGCAACACCCGTCTGGAAAATATTACCGGTTATTCCATGAAGGAACTGGCCGGAAAAGACTGGTTTGAAACATTTATAGCCAGAGATGAGCGGGAAGACGCCAGAAGGGAAGTCTTCAGGAAAGCTAAGGAAAATAAAATTTCAAAAATATCGGGGGATATCCGGACCAGAGGCGGAAGTAAGGTCTATATTGACTGGAATATCAAGCAATTAACTGATTCAAGGTCCAATATAGTCAGTATTCTTTGCGTAGGTCAGGATGTAACCGGGCACATGCTGCGTCAGGAAGGGTTGCTTTACGAACGTTTTACTCTCATTGAACGCAACAAGGAATTGAACTGCCTTTTTGAGATATCCAAGCTGGGTGGAGATCTGGACCTGAACCTGAAAGAAACAATGGACCGTATAGTCCAGTTGATGCCTTCCGGTTTTCAGAATCCGGAAAAGACACATGTCAGATTGCGAATCGGCAATCTCAGCTGGGAAACTCCGGGATATCGGAAGACGGAGAATTTTCTTGTGGAGGCGGTGGATGCTCATCGTGATATTCGGGGAACCATAACCGTGGCGGTCGAGGCCCCTGAGAATTATGGCAGGCCTGTTTTTATTGACGATGAGAAAGACCTGCTCATGACTGTGGCCCAGCAGATAGCCATTATTGTAGCTAAAAAGGAGATCAAATCTGCAAAGATTGAGCTTGAACAGCAGCTTAGGCAAGCTGATCGGCTGGCTAAGATCGGGCAGTTTTCCGCAGGGGTTGCCCACGAAATAAACGAGCCGTTATCCAATATTCTCGGGTATGCCCAACTTGCATTGCAGACACCTGAGCTTCAGGATCAGGTCCGCATGGATTTGAGCAGTATTGTGGATTCCTCATTACATGCGCGGGAAATAATTAAAAAATTGATGTTTTTCAGCAGGCAGTTACCTCCTCAGCTTATCCCCACCAACATCAATGAAACTATTACCGAGGCCTTGCGTATTACCGAGACTGCGGCGAAGAGGAATGATATCGTTGTGAAATGTGATTTTGCAGCGGATCTTCCGTCGGTTCCGGCTGATCCGCAGCATATTAAGCAGGTGATAGTAAACCTTGCCGCCAATGCCATTCAGGCAATGAGCGGGGGCGGGACGCTGGAAATAAGAACGCTTAGCGATAAAAATGATGCATACATCATAGTTGAGGATAATGGACCGGGAATACCCGAAGCCGAGCTTAAACAGATTTTCAATCCTTTCTTTACCACCAAGGATGTGGATAAAGGGACCGGATTGGGACTTTCCGTTGTGTTGGGTATAGTTAAGGCCCATAAGGGCGTTATTCAGGTGCGGAGCGAACCGGGCAAGGGAACATGTTTTGAAATAGCACTTCCCTGCCAGCAGAATAATATAACGGATGACTGATGACTGGAAAGATAAAAATTCTGGCAGTTGATGATAGCAAAAGCACTCTT
Organism: Maridesulfovibrio sp.; assembly: GCF_963678865.1. Taxonomy (NCBI): domain Bacteria; kingdom Pseudomonadati; phylum Thermodesulfobacteriota; class Desulfovibrionia; order Desulfovibrionales; family Desulfovibrionaceae; genus Maridesulfovibrio; species Maridesulfovibrio sp. The sequence goes on from NZ_OY787459.1 coordinate 3,235,707, forward strand.
GAGGTGCTGAAGAGAAATCTTGAATCCAGCGGTTATGAGGTGTTTACCTCCCTGCGGGTTGATGAAGCCCTGCCGCTGCTGGAGGAATATGATATTGATATTGTCATAACCGATTTCAAGATGCCTCAGGCTAACGGGTTGGATCTGATCCGCCACGTACGCGAGAATCATCGTGATGTAGAAATCATGATGATTACCGGATATCCGTCCATTTCCGGAGCAGTGGAGGCCATCAAGGACGGGGCCGGGGAGTATCTGCCCAAGCCCTTCACCGCTGAGGAACTGCTTTCTGCCATGGACCGCATTATGGAGCGGGTCAGGCGGCGTAAAGCTGTTCAGCCCGCGGAGGTTTCCAAAGAAAACTACGGCATTTACGGAAAGTCTCCACTGATGCAGCTGGTTTTCAGGAGGATAGCCAAGGCTGCGGGCACAAATGCCAACGTGCTTATATCCGGTGAATCGGGAACAGGTAAGGAGTTGGTGGCAAGGGCCGTACATTATCACAGCGACCGCAGGGCCGCCCCTTTTGTTCCTGTAAACTGCGCGGCCATCCCTGATTCTCTGGTGGAAAGCGAGCTTTTCGGTCACGTTAAGGGGGCTTTTACCGGTGCCAAGGAAGCTCGGATCGGTTTTTTTGAAATAGCCAACGGCGGAACGATTTTTCTCGATGAAATAGGTGATGCCAGCCCGAATATGCAGGCCAAGCTGTTGCGTATTCTGCAATCCAAGGAATTCTGCAAGGTCGGATCGAGTACCGTTAATACCGTGGATACCCGCATACTGGCTGCTACCCACAAAGACCTTAAGCTGCTGGTGGATGAAGGTTCCTTTCGTGAGGACCTGTATTACCGGCTCAATGTTGTGGACATTCCGGTCCCATCTCTTGCCGAGCGCGGCGACGATATTCTGATCATGATCAGCAGTTTTCTGGAGCGTTTTGCCACGGCGATGCAACGATCGGTGCCGGGGATGACCGATGAGGCTTTGCAGGCCATGCGTAATTATGCATGGCCCGGAAATGTGCGTGAACTGGAAAATCTCGTCCAGCGTTTGGTGGTCATTGTCGATCACGATCCAATCGAAATTACCGACCTGCCTGCCAATATGCGATTCAGCCTCCCCGTGGACGGACGTGTGGACCGTTCTCTTGCAGACGTAGAAAAAGAGCATATCAAAAACGTGTTGGCCATGACCAATAACAACAAGACCCGAGCCGCAGAAATTCTCGGCATCAACCGCAAGACCTTGCGTGAGAAGCTGAAGAGGATGGAGGAAGGGCAGGGGTGATCAAGCGGAGATAAAAAGAATCCTTGTTGCCAGCAAAATATAAACATGCGAGCATTTGTTGGTCTTCACTACGTGTCTCTGCTTTAGTAAAATGATTTAAGACTTACTTGATTTTAGTTATGAGCCGTGTGTTTTTTTGATTACTATGTAAATACATGCGTTGAAAATCTTCTTTTTTAAAATTAATACACTATTAATATTTCTTAATGTGGTCCGGTCCTATAGTTGCTGCACTCCCGGTCAGACAGAGGAACAGGCAATAATTGCCTCTTTGTAAAAATGATCAGGAGGACAAAAATGAGTGTTTCCGGTATAGGCGATTCGTCGGTCAGTAGTCTGTTTTCAAGTCAGATGAGCCAGATGAAGCGTCCTGAGGATTATGATTCCTCGGATGACTTTGTAAGTTCCATTATTGGAGATCAGGACAGCGACGGTGACGGTCAGCTGAGTTCATCCGAAGCTGGTTCCCTGAGTGATATTTTCTCTGAAATTGATTCTGATGGTGATGGTTACCTCTCGCAGGAGGAAATGGTTGCCGATCTGGAAAGCAGACAGCAGGAAAAAGCTATGATGGGCAATATGTCTGTTATGATGCAGAGCAGTGAAGCCGGAATCGGCTGCGGTGAAAGTTCGGAAAGTTCTTCCAGCGAAGAGTCCGAAGAAGAGTATGATGAATACGATTACAATCAGGACGGCGTAGTAACCCTTGATGAATTGCAGAAAGCTTTCGCCAACGGAGACACCTCGCTTGCAGGCATAGTCGGTGATAATTCTGATCCCAGCGGGCAGGACTCTGAAGAAAGCGGCCAATCAGGTCAATCTATTCTGCAACGGATGGCCATGAGAGCTTACGAGCAGCAGGAAGCAACAACCTCTGCCAGCGAGTTGCTCGGGGCCAGCGCATAAGTTTCAGCATCATGATTACGGCTGTGAAAGGATTCACGGCCCGGCGTATTAATTCAAAGCAAGGAAATATGTCGTGAACATGGATGTAGAAAAAGGCTTACCATAAGTCTGGTAAGCCTTTTCCATTTGTTAAAGAGCCATTTCTAATATTTCCAATAGTTCTTTTTCAGTCAGCTCAAGAGGATTGCCTTTCATGCTGCTGGATCGTGCGGCTTTGGCGGACAGAGATTTGAAATCTTTTTTCTGTACTCCGATTTCGCCTAGTCCGGGGATTTTCATCTCAGCACAGGTATTTTTCACCCACTGGATTCCGTCCGTAATTTGGGCGTCATTGTTTCCGGTCAGGATTTTTGCGGTTTCAGCATAAGCAGCAAGGGCCGGGTTGCCGGGATCGCGTTCCTTAAGCGCACGGACATTTATCTCCATGACAGATGGCAGCAGTGCAGCGCAGACCGCGCCATGCGGGGCCTTGAATTCCCCTCCAAGGGGAGCTGCGAATCCATGTACCGCGCCGAGCTTTGCATTGGCGAGGGTTATGCCGGAAAAGAGGCTGGCCAGTGCCATTCCTGTTCGGGCTTCAATGTCTTCTCCGTCATTGTATGCCTTCAAAATATTTTTTGCCCCGTGTTTTAAACCTTCGCGGCAGAGCGCATCAGTCATGGGCGAACCGGAGCGGGAAACAAAGGATTCCATGAGCTGGGTCAATGCGTCCAGTCCGGTTGCCGCAGTTACAGACGGGGGAGCGGAAAGGGTCAGCAGTGGATCGACTATGGCGATATCCGGGATCATCTCCGTAGAGCGCAGGCTGACTTTGACTTTGTGTTCTATACTGAGCAGCACTGCGTTTGAAGTCACTTCCGAACCTGTTCCCGACGTAGTCGGTACGGCAATGAGCGGCAGTGGTTTTTCGGAAAGCGGCATGCCTTTGCCTACCACTTCAAGATAGTCCAGCACATCCCGTTTGTTAGGGATAAGTGCGGCAATGGCCTTGCCCGCATCCAGAACGCTTCCTCCGCCAACGGCTATAACAACGTTGCAATTTTTGGCACGGGCTTCGGCTACGAGTGCGGTAATCCTATCCGTGTCCGGTTCACCGGGTATAGAAACCGTATGCAGTTGTATGTTTTTTTTGTGTAGATCATCGATGAGCCACTGGATTCTTTGCGGAGATTTACCGGTAACAATGCAGGCTCTGCTGCCCATTTTTATTGTGTGTTCAGGAATGGTTCGTGCAGTGTCCGGGCCGAAGACAATTCTGGGTGCTGTGGAAAATTGAAAATTCATGGGGGCAGGTTAACACCGCACTCCCTGGTCCGGCAATTTATATTGGCGATTAAGAAAGATTAAGTATGTAAGTCATGGTGAGTTTCTTTTTGTCCTCTCCGGCTGGGATCTATGGAAGAAGGATGCTGCATAGCCTCTGTCTGGTCCATTTCTTCCAATAAATCTTTTTGACACAATCTTGTAATTAAAACGGACTCTTGTCGTAATCCAATTGTCAAAAAAATCGAGCATAAATTCCCTGTCTCAGGGGAGGCCCAATTACGTTTACAAGGAGTTATATTATGGAAAGACGCGAATTTTTGAAAATGGGTATTATTGCCGGGGCCGCTGTTGCCGCCTCCGGCATGTCTGTTCTGGCTGAAGCTTCTTATACTGAATTTACACTCTCAGAATGCAGAAAACTGACTCCGCAGCAGATGGCTGAAAATTCCGGTGCGGTAATGGAGTCATGGAAGTATATTCAGGCGCAGGCCGCCGGTATTAAAAATCCAGGATTGCGTAAAGCAGTGCAGGATATCATAGCCAATCCTGCGCCAAGGCTTATGAACGCTGTGAGCGGGCGCAAGAAGGAAGTGTACAAGGAACTTGAAAAGAATGGCTGGCTCGAGGGTGTATCCTATGACACTTTTCTGCCGGAGAACGGTTCCGCCAAACAAGCCAACCAGCCTTTCTACGCCGCTCCCGGAAGCGGCTATAGCAGTCATCACTGTTACCCCGGCGGCCTTGCCACCCATACTGCCCTGAATGTTGAAATGTCTCTGGCCCTCTACGACAACTATAAGAAAATTTACGGTTTCGATCTTGATCGTGATGTTGTGGTTGCCGCCCAGATTTTGCATGACCTGCATAAGCCTTGGGTTTTCCAATGGCAGAAAGACGGCTCCAGCCGCAATGAGAACAAGCTTGCAGGTACCGGCGAACACCACGTCCTCGGCGTGGCGGAATCAATTGTGCGCGGTCTTCCTGCCGAAGTGTGTGTAGCACAGGCCTGCGCCCATAATCATCCCGGTTTTTCCAAAGATGAAGAGGGTCCGGTTCGCTGGCTAAAGGCCGCATCCATCATTGCTGACGTTGATCCGGTTAAGTACGGACTGCTTGCTGCAGACGGCAAGACTCTGCCTCTGCAGCGCAGCATGGAAGCTTTTGTTACCCATCTCGGCGACCATGACTGGATTCTGACCGTTCCTGCTGCAAAATGGCTCATTCCGGCTATGGAAGAGATTGCCATGCAGGATTACGGTATGAGCAAGGCAGATCTCAAGTCTGCAAAGTTTTATGCCTTCCGCAATGCCGTGTTCAGTCAGGCTACTATTATGGCTCTCTATCACCTGATGCAGAAGGATGGTAAGGAAGCTCTGCGCAAGCAGGTCCATGCCATTGTGAAAGCTTAGCTTAAACTGGTCTGATTTCTAAATGAAAAAGGCGGTTGTCGATGATCGACAACCGCCTTTTTCCGTGACATAAAAATTAACTTATTTTTCCATGTATTCGTGCAGGGCCTTGCATAGCTGGTCGGCACAGGAAGTGGATTTCTTGCCGCAGGTAATTCCTTCAAGAGTTTCGATTATCTTGGGAAGTTCCATTCCTTGCACAAGCGCGGAGACAGCCTTGAGGTTGCCGTCGCAACCGCCGGTGAAGTTGACATAGGTAAGTTTGTCGCCTTCCACTTTAAAGCGGATTAATTTCGCACAGACGCCTTTAGGGGTGAAAACATGGGTGTCCGCGGGTGCTTCAACTCCGCCGAGGGAATTGAGCATGGTCGGTTGAAGTGAGATGTTTTCCATTTCGTCCTCTGTATTTGATTAAAGTCATATCCGCCGCAGGATGAAGCGGGCAATATTGAATTAATTGTAGTCAAAGTTTTTTCACCATGAAAATGCTGGTCAGGTCAAGGGACTTTTAAGCCCGTTTTAGGCTTGCTCTTTGACTTTTGCGGCTTATTATGGAATTTTCAATATTTGCTGTTTGGCAAAAGAAGAAAATTAATTCAAACGTAATCAACAAGGAAGGGTGGAATGCTGAAAACAATTGGCGACGGTGTGCAGAGTTCTTTTCCCGCAGCCTTTCATCGTTATCCTGCACGGCTTCAAGTGGAAGTTACCACCCGTTGCAATATGAACTGCTCCATGTGCGTGAAGTATGCTCCGGGGAGCGATATTTGCGAAACGGATTTAAGCCTTGATGATTTCAAAAAGCTCGATCAGGCTTTGAGACATTGCGAAAAACTGGTCTTAAACGGTATCGGCGAACCGTTGCTGCATCCTGATTTGGCGGCGATGGCTGCTTTTGCCCGTGAGTGCATGCCTGAGCATGGTTCTATCGGTTTCCAGACTAACGGCTTACTTTTCACGGAGGAGAGGGCAAGTGAATTGGTCGAAGCCGGGGTGGATACTTTCTGTATTTCGGTTGATTCTTTGGATGCATCAGCCACGGAAGGGGAACTGCACGGACAGGTAAGTACAGATCGGCTGGCCCGTACTTTTTCGTTTTTAAATGCTGCCGGAAAAAAGAGTGAAAGAAAAGTCCGGTTAGGCGCTGAATTTGTCCTTATGGCTGATACATATAAACAATTGCCTGATGTTATCCATTGGGCTGCAGAGCAGGGTGCAGAATTTATTCTTTGTTCACATGTGTTGGCCTATCATGAATCCATGCAGGAACAATCTCTGTTTAATCCGAATACTCCAAAAGCAGTTGCCCTGTTTAAAAAATGGAAGGATATAGCCCGTGAGCAGGGACAGGATTTGCAGAATTACTTCGGTTTTGTCTGGAATCCGGGGCGGAGCATGAAGAGGGAAAAACTTTTTGAGCTGATTCGAGAAATGCGTGCAGAGGCTGAAAAAAGCAATATATGGATAAACCTGCGCAGCCTTGCGGATTGGGATCAACGCAGTAATACAGAAGAGTATCAGCAACTACTGGAAGTTTATGCCCGTTCAAAGAATCTGGCGCGGAAGTTGGGAGTTGATCTGCGTCTGCCTCCACTCATGGCGGAAAATGAATTGAGTTGTTCATTTATAGAAGAGGGTGCGGCATTTATCACCTCTGCCGGGGATGTAGCGCCCTGCCAGTTTCTCTGGCACAGCTGCACCTGTTATCTGGACGGCAGCGAAAAACTGCTCCGCAGTAAAAAGTTCGGTAATATTGCTGATGGTGATATCAGTCACATATGGTGCTCAAAGGCATATTCAGGTTTCCGTGCCGAAGTTCTGGAATATGAATATCCGTACTGCTCAAATTGTCCCATGGTTCCCTGTGACGATATAGTCGGGCGTAGTAACGAGTTCGAGTGCGACTGCCTCGGAGTTGAGGTCCCTTGCGGGCATTGCCCATGGGCTATGGGGGGATTGCAATGTTTGATGTGATCTCAGGCTTGTAGATAAAGCATTTTCTTCAACGCTTATAAAAAGGCTGGAACAACACGTATGTTTATGTACGCATTGTTCCAGCCTTTTTATTGTCAGCAACAGTCTGCCTGCTCAAAAAGGTAAGCTGGCCCGCCTGTATTTATTCTTCGTCTTCGGAATTTTTTTCTGTGACGTAGAGATCTACTTCTTTGCTTTTCATCAGGTCGCAGAAGACCTGTGGAGGTCTCCTGTCGGTGAAGATTGCATCGATTTCTCCAAGGTCGGCTATGCGGACCATGGCGTTGCGGTTAAACTTGGTGTGGTCGGTAACCAGAAAGATGTTGCGGGCGTTGTTGATTATTTCACGGGCCACGCGCACTTCATGATAGTCGTAGTCGAGCAGGGTTCCGTCCTCATCAATACCGGACACACCTATAATTCCGTAATCCACCTTGAACTGCTTGATGAATTCCACAGTGGCTTCCCCGGTGATTCCCTTATCGCGCTGGCGAACCATGCCGCCGGCTACGATCACTTCGCAGTCGTTGTTGCTCATGGTCTGAGCTACATTGAGGTTGTTGGTTATAATCCGCAGAGACTTGTGGTTGGCGAGAGCTTTGGCAACTTCTTCGGTGGTCGTTCCGATATTTATGAACATGGAAGCATGTTCGGGAATATGCTTGGCGACCATTTCTGCAATAAGCCGCTTTTCCTGATGCAGGATATTCCGGCGAGCGCTGTAGTCAACATTTTCTACGCTGGAAGCTCTGCCTGCTCCACCATGAAAACGTTGTAGTAGGTTGTTTTTACAGAGTTTGTTTATGTCTCTTCGAATGGTCTGGGGGGTAACTTCAAAATGCTGTGCAAGGGATTCAATTGGTGTGAAACCTCTTTCATTAACAATATTAAAGATTTCCCGTTGTCTTTTTGATAATGACTCGAGGTTGAATTTCATGCCTTTGTTTTTTCTTTTTTGTTTTTCAGTCAAAATGACCGTCTCCTTACTTTCACCACCGAACAAATTTGCTTATATAAAGAGAGGCTTCGGTACTTTTAGGTTGTTTTTATGTCCAAATGTATTCGTTTCATGTAAAATGAAAATTATTACATCTCATCTCAATCCTGTAGCAGTACTCGCACTCACAAGCAAGGCAAAGACGTTATTTTTTATGCGGTTGTTTTTTATAGAAGCTTGTCTTTTTCATTTTTGAAAGGATCAGAGGCGATAATTAATGTTTTTGGAACGTTAATATGTTACTTTTTGTGTTCGGATGGTGTCTTTATTTCGCTGATCTAAAATCTATTTTCATGCGTAAGGTTCAGTTTTTATTTTCTTTTTAGGCTAAGTTCTTGCAAAATGAAAATAAATTCTTGTCATATTGTTTTCAATATGTCACATTTTGTTCAAAAGCGAAACGAAAAGAGGTGGCTTACGAAATTATCAGCGTTTTGCTTTGAAATATGGTGCGTGGGATGAATCCGGGCTCGGCGGTAAGTTCTTACAAGGATGCGGGTTCATATGTTTATTACAATTTTTATCCACCGTTCGCGGTCGGTTTACAGAGTGGGTGTTGCATGAAACGGTCAGATTTTATCCAGCAGATGGAAGACAGCTCAAAGGTCTGGGATTTCATTATAATAGGTGGTGGTGCTACCGGTCTCGGATCCGGTCTTGACGCTGCTGCCCGTGGTTATTCCGTGCTCCTCCTTGAGCAGGGAGACTTTGCCGAGGCTACTTCCAGTCGCAGTACCAAAATGGTTCACGGCGGGGTCAGGTATCTCGCACAGGGTAATATTTCACTGGTTATGGAAGCGCTGTACGAGCGTGGTATTCTTAAGCAGAACGCTCCGCACATGTGTTACAACCAGAAATTTATCGTTCCTGACTATAAATGGTTCGGAATTCCCTACTACGGTATCGGTCTGAAGTGCTACGACATGCTGGCTAGAAAATACAGTTTCGGTCCTTCTCAGATTTATTCCAAGAAATCTGTAATGAAGGAAGTTCCAGGTGTACTCACCAGGAAGCTTAAAGGCGGCGTGACCTACCATGACGGCCAGTTTGACGATGCCCGTCTTGCTCTTACTCTCGCCCGCACCATGGCTGACATGGGCGGTTGCCCCATGAACCACACCAAAGTTACCGACCTCGTGAAGAGTTCCACCGGATATGTCTGCGGAGTCAAAGCGGAAGACAAGCTCTCCGGAAAATCTTATGAGCTGAAAGCAAAAGCCGTTATCAATGCAACCGGTATTTTTACCGATGACATCATGAATATGGATAACGGCGATCATAAGAAACTCATCGCACCCAGTCAGGGTATCCACATTGTTATTGACCGTGATTTTCTTGGCGGTGATACCGGCATCATGGTTCCCAAGACTGATGACGGTCGCGTAATTTTCTTCGTGCCCTGGCACGGCAAGGTTGTTGTCGGTACTACTGACACCGCGCTTGATTCCGTATGCATGGAACCCAAGCCCCTTGAAGAGGAAATCAACTTCCTCGTTGAGCATTCTGCAAGGTATCTTGCCAAGGCACCCACCCGTGCGGATGTCCGCAGTGTGTTCACTGGAATCCGTCCTCTGATCGCAGCAGGTGATTCCGAATCCACCTCCGCACTTTCCAGAGACCATTACCTGACCGTCTCCCCCAATAAGCTGCTGACCATTGCCGGCGGGAAGTGGACTACTTACAGGCACATGGCTGAAGACTGCATCGACAATGCTATTCAGATGGGCGGGCTTCCTTTCCGTCCCTGCGTGACCAAGAATGTCAAGCTGCATGGTTATACCGAAGATTTTGACCACAACGATCACATGCATGTTTACGGTAGTGAAGCTGCAGAAATCAAAGCTTTGGCATCCGAATACCCCGAGCTTGATACCCGCATGCACGAAAGACTGCCTTACTCATGGCTCGAAGTTGTCTGGGCTGCACGTAACGAATGGGCTCAGACTGTTTCCGATGCTCTTTCCCGCAGGACCAGAGCATTGATTATTGATGCCAAGGCTGCCAATGAGGTTGCTCCCAAAGCTGCTGAAATCATGGCTAAAGAGCTCGGCCAAGACGACGCATGGATTAAAGAGCAGACTGAACAGTTCCAGAAGCTGGCTAAAAATTATATTGTAGATTAATACATAATAGATTGTAATTTCTCCGGATCGGGTGTTGATGTATCCCTACTGCATTAATACCCGTACCGGACTATTACTTTATACATTTCGCACTGGTTTCAGTGTACTATATTCTCCAAAGAACGATGGAGGGCTTCCCTACCTCCATCACCACTTCCCTTTGCCGTCGGTCGCCTGGGCCGACGGCTTTCTTTTGTTTCGTTTCAGCATAAAAAAATAGTGTGTACGTGTTTGAAATTGAGTCTATTCCATTTCAATTTAATTGCATGGATGTTCATTTGGTATGCATGGGAGTAGCTAAAAGACTCTTTGTGTTTACTTCATTGTTTCATTTTCGTTTAAGGTAAAGGGCTTTCAACAGTTGCTGAGCTCCACAAAACCCGTGCTGCTGGCGGAGATGTGCGTGTTGGAAGAGAAAAAAGATTTTAAAAACGTATGTTGCAACTGTTTAATATCAAACTCTTTTTACTAAAACGAAAACTTAAAGTGATAATTTCTTTTCGATTTTGAACATTATGGGGTTGATTTTTTATTTGTTACAAAATAGTGTTAGCCCATAGGAAATGGAAAAGCGTTAGAGTTAATCGAGCGCGAGGTGGTATTCGTTTCCGAAAAGAAACGAATTTGTGTTTTAACTGCTTTAAGAGATGTGGGAGTGATTATGAGTCCTTTCTTAGGCGAAGTAATTGGTACTTTGATTCTTACCCTTTTCGGTTGCGGCGTAGTTGCCAACGTCCTTCTTGAAAAATCCAAAGGTCAGAACGGTGGGTGGATTGTTATCACCATGGGTTGGGGTTTTGCTGTTGCTTTTGCAGTATATGTTGCCGGTAAATATTCCGGTGCACACATCAACCCTGCTGTTACCATCGGCCTTGCTGCCGGCGGCTATTTTCCCTGGGCACAGGTTCCCCTCTACATTGCCGGACAGATGCTCGGTGCATTCCTTGGTGCAGTGCTTTGTTACTTCACCTACAAATGCCACTGGGAACCCACTGACGATGCAGGCCTGAAGCTGGCTGTATTCGCCACCGGACCTGCTATTCCCTGCACTGCAGAAAACTTTCTTTGCGAATTTATCGGCACCTTCTTCCTGGTTTTTATTCTTCTCGGAATCGGTGCCAACGAATTCACTCAGGGTCTTAACCCCCTGATCGTCGGTTTCTTCATTATGGCCATCGGCCTTTCCCTTGGTGGTCCCACCGGCTACGCTATCAACCCTGCTCGTGACCTCGGTCCCCGTATTGCCCACGCTATCCTTCCCATTCCGGGTAAAGGCAGCAGTGACTGGGGATATTCCTGGATTCCTGTTGTAGCACCTATCTGCGGTGGTGTTGCAGGTGCTTTGGTATACAAAGCCATTGTCAGCTAATTGTCACGATTGATGGATAGAAACTAAATGATAATACAGGGCGAAGTTAGGCTTCGTCCTGATTACAAAGGGGAAATTTAGAATGGAAAAAAAATACGTACTTTCAATTGATCAGGGTACCACCAGCTCTCGCGCAATCATTTTCGACAAAGCTGGCAAGATCGTAAAAGTTACTCAGAAAGAATTCACCCAGATTTTTCCTAATCCGGGCTGGGTTGAGCATGACGCTATGGAAATCTGGTCTTCTGTCCAGTCCGTAGTTGCTGAAGCCCTTAGTGATGTTCCTGCCGCTGAAATCGCAGCCATCGGTATCACCAACCAGCGTGAAACCACTGTTGTTTGGGACAAGAACACCGGTAAACCCGTTTATAACGCAATCGTATGGCAGTCCCGCCAGACCATGGACATCTGCAACGAACTTAAAGAAAAAGGTCTTGATCCTATTGTTCGTGAAAAGACCGGTCTGCTTATTGATGCATATTTCTCCGGCACCAAAGTAAAATGGATTCTCGATAACGTTGAAGGTGCACGCGCAAAAGCAGAAGCAGGCGACCTCCTCTTCGGTACCATTGACACTTGGCTGGTCTGGAAGCTTACCGGCGGTGCAGTTCACGTAACTGATTACACCAACGCTTCCCGTACTCTCATGTACAACATCCATGAGCTCAAGTGGGACGAAGAAATCCTTGAAGCTCTTACCGTTCCCGCTTCCATGCTTCCCGAAGTCAAGCCTTCTTCCGAAGTATACGGCAATACCCACAAAGATAAGTTCCAGGGTATGGAAATCCCCATCTCCGGTATGGCCGGTGACCAGCAGGCAGCACTGTTCGGTCAGGCTTGCTTTGAAGAAGGTATGGCTAAGAACACCTACGGTACCGGTTGCTTCATGCTCATGAACACCGGTGAAAAAGCAGTTCCCTCCAAGAACGGCCTGCTGACCACCATCGCATGGGGTGTTGACGGTAAAGTCGAATACGCTCTTGAAGGTTCCATCTTCGTAGCAGGTTCCGCTATCCAGTGGCTGCGCGACGGTATGAGAATGTTCCGTGACGCTAAAGACTCCGAACTTTACGCAACCCGCGTACAGGGCACCGACGGCGTATACATGGTTCCCGCATTTGTCGGCCTCGGCGCTCCCTACTGGAACTCCGAAGTTCGCGGCGCAGTATTCGGTCTGACCCGCGGTACCACCAAGGAACATTTTGTCCGTGCTACCCTTGAGTCCCTTTGCTACCAGACCAAGGACGTTCTTTCCGCAATGGAAGCTGACTCCGGAATCAGCCTCGCAAAACTCCGTGTTGACGGCGGTGCAGTTGCCAACGACCTGATGCTCCAGATTCAGTCCGACCTCCTCGGTGTTCCCGTTGAGCGTCCTCTGTGCATTGAAACCACTGCTCTCGGCGCTGCTTACCTTGCAGGTCTGGCTGTTGGTTTCTGGGCAGACAAGAACGACATCAAAAAGAACTTCGGCATCGACCGTGAGTTCGATCCCAAAATGGAAGAAGCAGAATCCGCAAAGCTGTACGAAGGCTGGCAGAAAGCTGTTGAAGCAACCATGGCTTTCAAATAGCAGAACATACGCAGCTTAACCGCTGTATCTCACTGTATATAAGAAGGGCACCGCTTGCGGTGCCCTTCTGTTTTTTTGAGGATGGTATTTATGGAAGTGGAAGCTCGATGGTGAAGCGGGTCCATTCGCCTGGAACAGAATCAACTTTCATGGCTCCGCCATGCTGGTCGGTGATAATGAAGTAGGAGACTGAAAGTCCAAGGCCGGTTCCCCTGCCGACTCCCTTGGTGGTGAAAAAGGGATCAAATATCCTGCTCTTGGGGCTGACGATTATGCCCGGTCCGTTGTCTTCAATTTCAATAACTGCCATATCTTTATCCTTTTGTATGCGACAGATAAATTCCGGCTCTCCCTGTTCGTATTCTTTTTCGTTCATGGCTTCAGCTCCGTTTTTCAGAAGGTTAAGGAAAACCTGCTGAATTTCATTGCCGTCGCAATATACAGGAGGGAGTTCTTCTGCGTATTGGCGGACTATTTTAATTTGTCTGAAATCATATTGTTTCTTCAGGTTATAATCATTTGCCGCCAGTTCAATTGTGCTATCCAGAAGCTCATCCATACGGTAGTATGCGTTTTCTTTCTCGCTCTTGCGACTGAAGTTGAGCATGTTGGAAACTATTTTTGCTGCTCGTTTTCCGGACTCTATAATACCCTCTATCATTTTCCGGATATCCCTTTTCTGCATATATTCCTGCAGCTGTTCAAATGTAATACCGCATTCTTCCGCTGCAGATTTGTTTGCTTTCATGTCACTTAAAAGGCGTTTATGTATGTTTTGCGCATGACCGAGAATCCCGGCCAGCGGGTTATTTATTTCATGAGCCATACCTGCGGCTAATCCACCCACGGACATCATTTTTTCAGACTGGATCATCATCTGTTCAAGGTAAATTCGTTCAGTGACGTCATCGATACGAATAACTGCGCCTTGAACTCCGTTAGCGATAAGCGGATAAATGGTAATATCGTCGTAGCGGGTTAGCCCCCCGTCAATTCTCGTCTGTATTGAGTCTGTTTCAATGACCTTGTTTCTCATGGCTTGAAGTATTTTTTCCAGTTCATCCTGCATTATGGGTAATGCCTCAGTGAGCGGACTACCTACTACGTCCTGATACCTCTGGTTGCTGAATTTTTCTGCCTCCATATTCCAGTGGGTCACTTTCCCATTCGGGTCAACACCTACTAGTATCGATGGCATGGAGTTGATAATGTTGGCCAGATAGTTTTTTGTTTTTGCAAGCTCCTGTTCGGTCCGACTGCGGTCTCGTTCATATTTGGCGAGGAAGTAGAAGCCGACGACTATGAAAAGTATTCCGGTAAACCAGATTATTGTGAAGGAGGTTGTGGTTTCGTCAATAAATGTGAGCATAGCCTGCTGGTATTTTGCCATGGGGACAGTCACGCTTATTCCACCCCTGAGGTCTCCTTCCTTATAGCCTTGCGAAGCATGGCATTTGAGGCAGATTTTTTGCGTTTTCATCGGACGCATGAAGTGGAGGATCGGTTTCCCGTTTTCAGTTGAAATTTGGTAATAGTCTACCGGGTTGGTCCTGAATGATTTCAGGGCTTCTGCCTCCCATGCAGCAGGTGCGTTTTCCGGGCGTATGGGGGTCAGGCTGGTAATATGACCGTGCAGTCCTGCTTCCTTATTCATCAATCCGTAGACCATGCGCATCATGTATGCAGGGTTTATCATGGTCAGCTTTTTACCTTCTACTGTGGTCAAATCACGGAAAGGGACATTAAGATATTCATTAGGAGGGAGCTTGGGTGAAATTTCTGCATACAGACCTCCCAGACCTGCTACCCAACGGCGGTATGTCAGGTCTTTTTCAAAGGCTACTTCCGCTTCTTTCTGTGCTGTTTTGTATATGTTGTCTTTTTCAGTTTGAATTATGCTGGAGTAAAAATAATATATAGTTGCGCTCCAGATCACGGCCAGAATAAGGCCGAAAAGTGATAGTTTATGGTAGTGTTTCAATGTATTTCTCCAAAGCTGGAGGTGAATATTAAGTGACACTGTAACAGATTGGGAGAAACCCATCTAGAAAGAGTTGAAACATGGACATAGATAACTGGTTTTACTTTTTGAATTTATCGTTCAGCCGTTTTGCCTGCCCTCCCTTACTGAATAATTCCAAAGGCTTTAATCCGTCATCTTCAACAACACCTTCTGTTTTGGAATAAATGTATAATTTAACCGGAACAGCGAATTCATCTCCCAGTTTTTTTTCAATATCTTTGACTTCCTTGCTTTTAACAAGTCTTTCTCCAGTAACATCGGCCATTATGTGCCACACTTTTTTCATCTTTTGAGCCTCGATATACACAGGAAAAATATTGCGTATCTCATCAATGAGCTCAGATGTACGTTTTTCAATTTTCCGGGAAAGAGGGGGCTCTGTTCCGCTGTAATGGACTCCGAAGAGATTTCGACCATTGCGGGTTATGTCATCACTTTTGTAATAGCGGATGATCAGGGTCAGGTTTTGTTCTCCGGTTCTCTTGCGCAGCATGTCCTCCATCTTTATGACCGATTCCGGTACAGGCCGTTCCGGTCCGCTTATTTCAATGATCACCCCCGGTCCTTTTTTTAGCTCAGTGTAGTTGATGCCGGAAAGAGTATACCACGGCAGTTCAGAAATAATTGTACGGAAAAGCAGTTCAGCCTGTTCGAGGATCGACGCACTTTTTTCAAGTTTGATGTTCTGCCTTTTGGCATGTGCATTGATCAAAGAGTTGGTTGACCGCGGTGAAGATGAAATACTCTGGGTCAGGCTGGTCCTCACAATGATACTGACCGGCTTTTTTAGTGTGGCTGAAGCAGTTTTTTCCATCTTTTTTACCGTTCCGGCTTTAAGTGACAGAGGGCCGTTCAAAGTAATGAAACCGTCCACAGTTCCCTGATTGATTTCGTGGGTGATGTTTTCAATGGTTGTGTTAGGAATTGAGGATATTGCCTGAATTGCTACCGTGCGCAGGCAATTATCGATCTGTCTGGCAAGGGCGACGTCCATGAGGGATTTGGTGAGCAATCCCGCTACGATGATCAGTCCTACGGTGCTGATTGAGAAATGTTTGATCAGTCTAGGCAGGGGTTCATCTTCGGAGTGGGGTATGAATCCGGTGATTATGAACAGGACACTGCCTATGGAGAGGATAACCAGAAAGTTGGCGAAAAAAAGCAGGAAGGCTCCCAATCCATCAGAGTATTCTTGCAGGGCAATACACAAACCGCTTGCACAAAGCGGGGGAACGAGTGATGTGGCAATGGCTATTCCGGGCATAACCGGACTGACCCGCTCATCTATAAGGGCTACGGTTCCTGCGATTCCCGCAAATGCGGCTACTCCGAGATCAAGTAGATTGGGTCTGGTTCGGGAGACAATCTCATGGGTCAGTTCAAAGAAAATCGGAAAATTACCGATCAGCAGACCTCCGATGATTCCTATCAGGATACCTGCGGTTACTGAAAAAACAGAATCGCGGATGAGTGGCATTTCACCCCGTACAAGACCCAACGACAGTCCGAAGATTGGTGTCATCAGGGGCGAAACCAGCATAGCCCCGATCACAACAGCAGGGCTGTCCGCTGTGAGCCCGATGGAGGCGATGAATGACGCAATGCCCATGAGCAGGTAATACATTCCGCTTGGAACAGAGTTGCGGGTTATTTCCGAGATCAGGAATTCCCGGCGCACATCCGTGACGAAAAGTAACGGTATCTTTTTTTTGCGGGTGAATATCAGCCCCATAGCCCCTCCGGTTGTGCTGATTATAATTCTGCTGCAATTATTTAGATTACGACTAAGGATGTAATGGGTCAACTACAGGCAGATTTATTTCTGCTTTCATGGCGGTCTTTAAATATTATATTCCATGATATTGGCGTTAAAGCATATTTAAGGTTATAAAGGTATTGTAGACTCATTATTTTAAGCTGGAGGGAATGAATGTTGGAATTTAAGGTTCAGCCTTTCTGTTTGGGTAAGGGATTAATTTTATTATTGATACTGGTATTCAGCTTGACGTTGAGCGCATGTTCGGATGCTCCTGTTAAGATTGGTTTTTCAGGAACACTTAAAGGAAAATATTCCGATCTGGGTGTGCAGGGACGTAACGGGGCATTGCTGGCTGTAGAAGAAATTAATGACGCTGGTGGCCTTGATGGGCGTAAATTGGAATTGCTGGTCCGCGACGATCTGAATACCCCGGAAGGCGCAGTCAAGGCGGACAAGGAACTTGTTGCCGCAGGGGTGTCCGCTATTCTCGGACATATGACCAGTTCTCAGTCTCTGGCTGCTATTGGGGAAATGAAAGACAGCGGAGTCCTTTATATTTCTCCCACCACCTCAACACCGTTGCTGCAGGGAATTAAAGATAATTTTTTTAGGGTCATCCCGACACTCTCAGAGCTTTCAAAAGGGCTTGCCGAGTATTCAACCGGTAAGCTTGGTATGAAAAGACTGGCTGTTATTTGGGATACGTCGAATAAGGCCTTTACCGTCCCCTATAAAGATGTATTCATCAGCACTTTTGAAGAAAACGGGGGCAAACTTGTGGGCGAGGCACGCATCGGCAAACAGAAGGATAATGTGGATTGGCAAAAGGTTGTTGAAGAATTGAAAGCCGTTAAGCCGGATGTGGTCGTTATGGTTACTTCGGCCCGAGATCTTGCCGCTTTTGCTCAGTATTGCAAAATTAATAAAACGGACTGGACTATCGCAAGCAGTATGTGGGCTTTTACTAAAGAGCTGGTGCAAACAGGCGGTAAGAGTGTTGAAGGGGTCTTGTTTGTGGTTCATTTTGCGGAGGATAATGCCGCACCGGGATACAATGAATTCAAGCAGAAGTTTATTGATCGTTACGGCTGGGCTCCGAATTTTGCAGCTGTTTTCGGCTATCAGGCTGTTCAGGTCTTTGCCGAAGCAGTAAGATTAAATGGCGGGAGCACTAAAGGGCTGGACAAGATAATCCCCGGAATATCCTTTGACACAAGTATAATAGGTCCTTTCTCTATAGATGATTTCGGTGATGTGAAGGGTGTCGGACATATTGTATTCGTGAAGAATGGTGAATTTGTCACTGTCGCAAGAGGAGAATGATGAGCAGCCATTCTGTTTCTAGAATCTTTCAGGGAAAGCTGATTCAGTGGATACTCATTCCGGGCCTGCTCATGACAATGGTTCTGGTTTCCATCGTTGCCTTAAACCAAATGAGCATTATGGAACGGGGGATTGTCCAGCTTTCAAGATCCTTGTCCCGAAATGTTGATTTCTACATCGACGGTGCGGAGGATGTTTTGCGGTCCGTGGCTATTATGAGCGGTGGCAGCAAGGACGAAAGTCTGCGCAGCTATTTTGATGGGCTACAGGATCGTTTCGGTCAGTTCGAGCGCCTCTTGTTGCTGGATAAGAATGAAAATATAATCGCTGTTGCTCCTCAAGGAGTAAGAGGGATTGATTTTCCTATCCGTTTTGATGGAGTAGATAAATCAAAACGGGTGCTGACTTCCCCCATAATTTCCCTGCATTCAGGAAAACTGGTTGTGTATATCAGTATTCCGGTGAAAAGCGGGGGGAAGCTCGTTGCTGAACTCAATCTCGAGACCTTGCAGAAATTCATTTACGGTTTCCTTTCTTCAAACAGGATAATTATTCTTACGGATTCCTACGGCAATCTCATTGTTCATCCCGACCGGGAATTGGTTAAGACTCAAACCAATGTTGGTACACTGGATGTTTTCAACAAGCGGCTGGAGCCGGGAGAGGGACAATTTTACATGGCCGAAGGCAGGCTTTGTTTCGGCAGTGTTGAAAATATCCCCGGAACTGGGTGGAAACTGCTGGTGGCAAGTTCAGCGTACCACCTGTTTCAACCGGTAATTGCGCTCGGGCTGCTGATCAGCGTTCTGGTAGTTTTTTTCTTTCTGGTTCTTCTCTTTGCATTGAAAAAGGAATTCCGGTTAAGGGTTGTCGTTCCGCTGGTTGGTTATGTGAGGAAGTTATCAGCGATAACCAAAGGGGAGTATCCTGCGGCCTCATCGGTGAGTAATTCTTTTACCGAGTTTGACGAACTGGGCAGGGTCTTTGACTCCATGGCTGAGAAAGTCCGAGAACGTGAGCATGACCTGATTGTATCAAAAAGGTATTTTCAAAGTGTTATTGATTCTATGCCTTCGGCATTGATCTGGGTGAACGAGGCCATGAATGTCTGTCAGTGTAACCTCAAGGCTTTGGAGTTGTTTAACCTTGAGTCTACAGAAATTGAGCCGGAGAATGTGGAGACCTTTTTTTCCGGGCATAAAGATGTGGTGGGTGTGATTACGGAAGCTCGGGAGTTCAAGGAACCAAGATCCTTGGAGCGAGTCAGCGTGGGCAATGATTCTTCTGCGGTGTATGATATTACTGCTTTTCCCCTGCGTAAATTTGAGAGAAAGGGCGTTGTTGTCAGGATTGATGAGGTTACTTCGCGGGTACGCATGGAGGAGATTATGGTTCAGACTGAAAAGATGATGTCCGTGGGAGGGCTTGCTGCGGGGATGGCTCATGAAATTAATAATCCGCTTGGCGGGATAATACAGGGAACTCAAAATCTTGAGCGGAAGTTTTCACCGGATATTAAAGCCAATCTCGTTGCAGCTGAAGAAGCAGACTGTTCACTTGAAGCCATGCAGAAATACCTTAGGGCCCGGAAGGTTTATACGATAATGGAAGGGATCAAGACATCCGGCCTGCGTGCAGCCAAAATCGTTTCCAACATGCTGGAGTTCAGCAAGCCCGGTAAATCAGTTTTGACTACTGTTAATGTACACGATTTGATCGAAGATTCCCTTGAGCTTTCAGCCAAGGATTATGATCTGAAAAAGAAGTATGATTTCATGCACATCAACATCGTGCGTGAATTTGAAGCTGATCTTCCTGAAATAATATGTTCGCGGACCGAGATTGAGCAGGTCTTATTCAATATTTTTAAGAATTCCGCACAAGCCATGCATGATGACGATGGGGGCGCAGTTGCTCCCCATATTTATATAAGGACCCGCAGTAATGGTTCGAACATTGTTATAGAGATTGAAGATAACGGCCCCGGCATGGGGGCTGAAGTGCGTAAAAGGATTTTCGAACCGTTTTATACCACCAAGCCCTCGGGAGTGGGGACCGGTTTAGGACTTTCGGTTTCGTACTTTATTATTACCCAGAATCATGGCGGAACGTTTACGGTCAGTTCCGAGCCGGGCCGGGGAGCGCGTTTTTCCATTACCCTGCCGGTGCAGGGCAGAGGAGAGTGATCCTAAATTTAGTTTTTACCTCGTCCTTTTTTCCGGGATTTAATCAGCATGTCCGAGAGAATCATGGCCCGGTAGTACATGTTTATGTTGCTCACATAGCGAACCGGTTCCATTCCAACCAGTTGCATGGTTCCGTATTCGGTGTTGTGGAACCAGATGTCGTCATGAAAGCCCAGTTTGGTGGCTATTTTGCGGGCATTGCGGATACGTCCGGGGCCTGCATTGTATGAAGCCAGCGCAAAGCGCAACCGTTCCGTCTCATTGGGAATAGCATCTGCAGGGTAATAGCGGTCCCGGAGCAGGGCCAGATACTTAACTCCGATGTGGATGTTATTTTCAAGATCGTTAATGTTTTTAATTCCTAGACGTTTATCCTTAGTCAGCATAGGCATTATCTGCATGATTCCCACAGCCCCGACTCTTGACCGGGCATCATGGTTAAAGCCGGACTCCTGGTATGCAAGAGCCGCTACCAGCCGCCAGTCGAGTCCGTACATGGCCGCATATTTTTTGAATATGGGCGTATAGGCACTGAAATTTTCAATTTCTTTTGTTTCATCAAGGGGATTCTCAATAAACTTAACGTCACTGTAGTATTTTTTTAAGTAAATGTTGCCGAGAAGGGTTCCCTTGCGAACCGTTTTGACAAATGCATTAAGGCTCTGTAGCAGATCCGGGTTGTCCTTGCGGACCATCCATGCGATGTTGCCTCCTTCACGCACTGTCACATTCTCAAGCACCCGAATGTGAGGGAGCACTTCTTTCCATATATTTGCCAGAAAATCATCGGCAATGGTCAGTTCAATAATTCCGGCATTTACCATCTGCATAATTTCTTCTGTCGGCTCATATTCAGGAGCAGGAAAGATTTTTACCGGAGCAAGTCCCTGCTCTTGAAATTTTTTATTCAACTCCAGAAGACTCTGGTGAAAACTGCTGGATTCGCGGACCATAACCATTCTGCCGGAGAGGTCATTTATGGAGTTGATTCCGGTTACCGCTTCGTTGGCCACAATGACTTCTTTGACATCTGGCAGGTAAGGATTACTGAATGCAACCTGTTTTCGCCGGGATTCGGTTACTGTGGTCAGGGCTGCTGCAATATCGCCATATCCCTGATTAAGAAGCGGAATAAGCTTGTCTGCCGGGACGGGTATGAATTCAAGGTGTACTTCCTTTTTGCGGGGCATTTTTTTGTTCAGGAAATTTTCATATTCTTTGAGCAGGCTGTATTCAAATCCGTAGATCTTACTTTTATCCATGAAAAATGTTGTCGGTGAGAAAGATGTAAGGACCCTGATGGAGCGCTTTTCCAACATCCCCGGAAGGTCATGTGTTGTTTGCTCTGCAACCCGTGAAAACGCGGAAACCTTATCTCCGGCATGAACCGCGGGGGTATTCAGAAGTATAAGGGCAAGCAATAAAACGATCTGGGGAATAATTTTTTTTTCAATCATGGCGCAATACTAGATGAATGAGTTTTTTGTTTCAAGCATCGGTTTTTGTAGTCGCATATGTTGCAGTAAGACATTGTTTTATATCCTGTGCCGCCGGCCGGAGGTCTCTTTTGGACAGATTGAGGGAAATATCCCTGAAAACAGAAAAGCCACCAATCTTTCGATTGATGGCTTCTCCTGAAAAGTGGCGGAGCCGAAGGGACTCGAACCCTCGGCCTCCGGCGTGACAGGCCGGCGTTATAACCAACTTAACTACGGCTCCGCATATATTAAACGTGTTAAGCAACGTTTATTATCTGGGGTGGTAGGCGGAACAGGGCTCGAACCTGTGACCCTCGGCTTGTAAGGCCGATGCTCTCCCAACTGAGCTATCCGCCCCCAGTGAGGAATCAGTTCTAAAGATACTCGCTAAACTTGTCAACACAATTTTTTATAAAAGTTGAAAAATTATTCTTTTACCCAGTTCAGGGCTTCCTCTTGCTGTTCCGGGCTGAAGTGGCGGACCTCGATTGAAGGGAAGAGTTTGTCTCCGATTTTGATCAACGGTTCATGCCACTTACTGTCCGAAACTACAGCCTTTTTGGAGAATCTCTTCAGGTTGGGCAAGGCAAATTTGAGGTCTTCTATGAGGGCATCAAAGGTGATTCCGCCCATTTCCAAAACTTCCACATAAACAGCAATGCGCTCTTCTGTTTTCATTTTTTCCAGGCAGGCAGAGATTACATTCTTCATATCCTCTTCACGGATTTTGCCTATAATTCTGAGGCCCAGAACTTTTGGCGCTATTTCAATCAGTTCAAGCATGGCTTACTCCTTGCCGCAGCTTTTATCCCTCTATTGAAGGTAATAGTATTGAAAAAATTGTACCTGTTTCGGCTGTTGATTGAAATGAGATTTGTCCACCGAGGTATCTTTCAACCAGCAATTTCATGCTGTATGTCCCGAGTCCCCTGCCTTCTCCTTTAGTTGAAAAAGAGCGCTTAAAGACCTGACGCTGAACTTTTTCCGGCATGACATACTCATTATGGACCCAGAAAAGAATTTCGCCACTCTTTTTCCGGCAGCCGAGGGTAATTATTTCTCCGGGGTCGGATGCTTCCAGAGCATTTTTTACCATGTTGCCCAGCACTCTAGCCAGAATGGTCGGGTCAGTTTTAAATATTGGATTCTCGCTGTGCTCGGATAATGAAATCTGCCGCTCTGCGCACAGAGGGTGACCGGAATAAATATCCCGGAGGTGGGTTAGGATTTCATTTGCGGATGTGGGCTGAATGCAAACTCTTAGAGTCCCTTCTTCTGCTTTACTGAAATCTTTCTGGGCTAGAATTTCTTCCGACATCTGAGTGATTGCACGATTGATTTTCCGGCACTGCGTGTTCATGTGTTCTGAGGTGGCTACTTTGCAGAGCATTTGTGATGCATACTTTGCCCCGGTGGCCAGATTGAGAACATCATGGAAAAACATGTGCTCAAGGTTTTTCCGTCTTTTTTCGTGGGTTATGTCGAGAACTGTGAATATAATCAGGTCCTTTTCCCGGTATTTGAAGGGCGATGTGAAGACCTGCAGGTCAAGTGCTTCATCGTAGTCGGGGGTGTGCCGCAGTATGCGACATTCTTCAGTGTGGGCAACTCCCTGAAGGGATTTGATTATTGCCGATGCGGCTCCGCAGTCACGGCAGAACTTGCTGGTTCCACATCCTCCTGCGTTGATATGGGCATGAATGCAGCCCAGAGCTTCTCCGGGCCGGAGTCCTATTATTTCCTGTGAATTTTTACATTTTGTGAAGGACTGGAAAACTGAATTACAAAAAACCAGCTGTCTGTATGCATTGATAATCAGGAGCGGCACGGGTAGCGCATTCAAGGCGGGAATCATCGAGGCTTCTTTAATGTCTTCGGCCAGTTCTTGTATGTCCGGCTGCGGGCATCTTTCAGCAGGAGCAAAGTCGGTGGGCAGTGGCATCAGTCACCTCGTCAGGCTATTATTTTATTTCATTTACAGTCCTGAATAGATTTATAGCTTATTTTTGGCGTTATGCATACTGCTCCCTGCAGAAGGAGAGCAAACCGGAGGTGCATCAAGCCCCTCCGGTTTGCCGGGAAGTTATCGGTTAACTTGTTTGATCAGCTCTACTGCTTCAGGTAGAGGTCGTTTTTCAATACGTCTGTACTCGCTTCCGTCGGTTGTTCTGAGTATCAATCCCTCGTCAACCAGCCAGCGCCTGAGCATGGCGTGGTCGCAAAAGGTGTGCGCCAGAACAAGCCGCTCATCCAGTTCCAGTTCGGTCATCGCTTTGCGGGCGGGCAAGCGGGACCAGAGAACCCAGAGGCAGAGAATCCGCTGATTGTGTTTCTTGGGCCAGCGGTTGAGTACTCCGTTCAGATCGAAATAGCGGGTCGCTTTTTTAACCCGTTTCTTGTCTATTGTGACGGAGGGAAGCTTGTGTGCTTTTTCCTGTTCAGCCTTGAGGTGCTGGAAGTTTTTGTAACCTCCGGCACGAGCCAGCAGGTTCAGCATTTCTACATGGCCGGGGGGACTCTGTGCATCTTCCAGTTGTTTGCGCAGATTGCGTGATAACGCGGATATGTCATTGATAATGAGAGGGAGTTGAGTTCGGGACATGTCTTATCCTTACTTTCGTGCCTTCCGCAAAAAAAGAGGTTGCCGGTGGCCGTCCTTCCGACTCGGCACGGGATAAGTGTCGGACGGGATGAATGTGTGGCAGGTTTAGCTCCCCGAAAAGGGGCGACGGCGCCTTGGTGAACTGCCGACCGGAAAGAACGTTACATTAGTGGAAAAATAGAAGCAATAAAAAAGGATACCGGTCAATTTGAGAGGTATCCTTTTTTATTGCAATGAGCTGTTGGCAGCAGATGCTATCCGTCTGCAACGGCAGAAGGGGAGCTTAAGCTTTTTTGACTACTGAAGTCTTAAGCATCATTGAACCGAAGCCGGGTATTTTACATGAAATGTCATGCACTCCATCTTCAGGTTCAACCAGTTTGATATTCTTTACTTTTGTACCTTTTTTGATGTCGGAAGAAGCACCTTTGACTTTAAGTGTCTGGGTGACGATTACAGTGTCGCCGTCGGTAAGGACCACTCCGTTAGCATCTTTATACACTTTTTCCGCTGCGTCCTCGGGCTGAAATTCAAGGCCGCATTCAGGGCAGATAAGAACACTACCGTCTGAGTACACATATTCCGATTTACACTGTGGGCAATTAGGTAAGTTTTCCATGATATTCCAAATATTGTTTAGTTGTTGTTTGTTTTAAAACAAGTTCGCTTAACGAGCCGCGCGCAGTATTTACTATTTGTCCGGTTTTGTAAAATAGAACTATGTGTGGATGCTGTTTTTAGCTTTTTAAAGTCTATAAAAACACTATCAGACAAACAAATTGGCAAATCCGGCTGGCAGCAACCCGAAAAGCACCCCGTAAAACTTAGAAAACGGTCAACTCAAAAAATAAGTTAACCATTAATTCTATTCAAGATATCCTCACGCTTCTTGAACAAATCGTTTTTAAATTGCTGCATGAAGAAAATCAAAAAGAAGATAACATGCGCATACGCTTAGAAGACTTCCTAAAGACACATTAAAAAACCGTATTCTTCTGGGGGTGTTTAGCAATAAACCAACCTTGCTACCCATTATTGCCCACATAAAAAGAGACAGATAGCATATCACAAAATAAAGAATTGAGAAAATTAACAGTGGGTCAAGTGATTTATCATCCATAAACATTGATAAACCGGCTATGCATGCGATCCATGCTTTCGGGTTGAGCCACTGCATAAGTAAGCCTTGCTTAAAACTTGGACAACTGTCCTCTTCTATAGAAATATCAGGTCGAGCTGTTCCTATTTTATATCCTAAATAGATAATAAATATAGAGCCTGCGATCGCGAGATATTTCAGAAGAATCGGGTGGGTGGTTACAATTTGCATAAGCCCGAGGCCAAGAACAATTAACAATAGAATAAAACCGATAGTCGCACCTGAGACAAAAGGTAATGTTTTTCTCAATCCGTGGTTTGCTCCCGAAGCGACAATAACCATATTTACCGGACCTGGAGTAATGGACATTGAAAGTGCGAAAATGCACATTGCTGCAATTTGTGTATACATGCTCTTTCCTTTTTGAGATTGTTAGGCGAATGGTTTTTAATAGTACAAGCGTATTTTTAGATCCAATCAAATGGTTTAATTGAGCGTATAAATTTTACTTATTAACATCCGATATAGTCGATTTAAAAAGGACAATAATGGAGTTATATCAGCTTGTTTCATTTGTCGTATTGGCAGAAGAAGGAAATATGACTCGGGCTGCTGCTCGCTTAAATTTAAGTCAACCAGCAATTAGTTCCCAACTCAAATCTTTAGAGGAAGAATTGCATCTTTCTCTTTTTCAGAGGACCCCAAAAGGGATGAATCTTACAGAGGAAGGCCAAAAACTAAAGATAAAAGCTGATGTTGTACTGAGCGGACTGAGAGACTTCAATGCAGAAGCGGAAAAATTGAGAGGAGGATCATATGGTGAGATAGTCCTTGGAGTTAACACAGATCCACTTCTTCTGCGTTTGGAAAAAATATATACAAAACTAAAAGATCAATACCCTGATATTTTATTGACTGTGCAAGAATCGATGAGCTGGGATGTTGTTGAAAAATTGAACTATGAGAAAATTGCTTTAGGATTCTCCTACAGTATTCCAAATGACAATAGAATAGATGTGCAATTCCTTGGAGAAATAGATTTGGCCATTGTTGCACCGGAGAAGTGGCGCAAACGCTTAGAAGGCAAATCGGAAAAGGATATTGCCGAATTTCCGTGGATCTGGACAAGTGAGCACTGCCCGTTAAATATAGTTCTTACCAACTTTTTTAAAGACATCAACCAAACCCCACTCAAAGCGATTGTTGTCGATCAGGAGGCATCAATTCTAAAATTAGTTTCAGACGGAGTTGGTCTCTCTATAATGCCCACAAGCAAGATAGAAAATGTAAAATCACAATACGAAATCTTTCCTGTTAAAAAGCTGGCTGAGACCCTTAAACTCTACATTCTTTGCCTCAAACGTCGTAAAATGGATAATAAAATTTTAATTCTTTTAAAATTGATTAATGAAGTGTGGAAAGGAAACGACTAGCATTCTTGTATTTTACACGTGATGTATCTTTCATACAGACTCAGCCCCCCCCCCACTGGGACTTTGAATCCGGTTTCTTTCGCCTGTCCGGCCACATCGATTAAGTTCCCGTCTTTTAATACATTTTTCCGAGTGTAAGAATAGTGATACCGAAGAGCGTATTGCAATACACAATTATTAAACTTCCCAGATTGAAAGACGATTCGAAGGAAGGCTCCGTGTACATGTTTTTTGGAAAGGGTAGATTTTATGAATATTATTGGAAAGAACTGGACCACAATATTGATCAAGCCCTAGAGGGCGATGGACTATATTAAATCTGAGCTTCACGTCTCAAAACCTGACACATCCCACTTCCCAAGTGAATCCGAGATGATACGTGCATTTATCCGGAAGCCGTGGCAAAATCGCACATTCCAACCATGCGGGTTTACTATCCAAAAATAATAATGTGTACGATGGATGTGTCCTGTGGTTTCAGGACACACCAAAAAGAAAAAGGATACTAATCGGTTAGGTTAGTATCCTTTTTCTTGAAAAGTGGCGGAGCCGACGAGACCCGAACTCGCGGCCTCCGGCGTGACAGGAGGGATGCTACAGCTGAAGGGTTAAGCGAAGCATGTCCTTGAGTTGGATGCCCAACTCAAAAATTGGTTCAGCATAATTGTCGACAAAATGATTTTTAATCACTGCTTCTACCCGGAACCCTGCGCGTTGGTAGAATGCAAGCTGATAACCGAACGTCCCGGTTCCCAGCTCAATGCGCTCGAAGCCTTTAGCTCTTGCTTCTTCTATAGCATGAGACAACAATTTTGTACCGACTCCCTGATTCTGAACACTCGGACAAACGGCAATATTATACAGTTCCAGAGTTGCCTCATCAGTACGCCCCAATACACATACGCCAACGGGCACATCTGACTTCAAAGCAAGGTAACATAATGACGTATCAAGGTATCTCTTAATGCTGTCTTCAGAAGGATCAGCCTCGAGTAATAGATGCATCGGCACCTTATTTGGAGAGACTGCAACAATCTTTAACACGACACATTCTCCTTGTTATAATTGGCGGTAATATCCCGTAAGGTATTAATCGTTTAAGCATACAGAATATAGGCAGTCCCAGTAAATAAAAAGAGTATGGTTGTTAATGTCTTGATTTTTATTTGTTTTTGTCGAAGAGGCGATGAGAAGTAATCGGTCAAAAGCAACGGAACAACTGAAGGATTTCACCGCAAAATAAAGATCATCCCGAGGCAGGCATACGGGTTCAGAAAATTCGAAAACTATCGGCTGCGTGTGCTGATTTTGTGCGGATTGTCGAGACGAGAATTAATGGCTGGGAATTTGACCAATCGGGCTGGTGCCCCTTTATTTGGTGTGATCAGTTTTGCCCGCACCAAAAAGAAAAAGGATACCAATCTAAATGATTGATATCCTTTTCGGAAAAGTGGCGGAGCCGAAGGGACTCGAACCCTCGGCCTCCGGCGTGACAGGCCGGCGTTATAACCAACTTAACTACGGCTCCGCATATATCTTTAAGCGTGTTAAGCAACGCTCAATTGCGCTTTCGTGAAAAAGGTTCTATGCAAAACAGCAATCGTCCGCAATTATAATGTTGCAATTTGTTTATAAGTATTTCTCGCGGAATTTATTTCACATAACTATTTAGAATTAAAACTTATTTTGTTTATCTTGTTTTTTTATTCCCCGTGAGGGAATCTTGCAGCAAGGCTGATGTTACTGGTCTTCATAGCTGGTAAACTTGTAATGTATCGGCTATAACTCGGCTATGACTGACATAAAGCGACATTTTCCAGCTGCACTGCTGTTTATTCTTTTTCTGGTATTCATTTCTCAATTGCCGCTTGATACCATTTTTCAGATGGATACCCATGATGAGGGGTATAATCTAATCAAAGCCCAGTTGCTGGGAGAGGGGCACCTCATATACAGCGAAATCTGGAGCGACCAACCTCCTTTGTATACTTGGATTTTACAACATTTGTTTAGTTTTGCGGGGCACTCTGTATACTGGGTGCGCTTGAGTTCGGTTTTTTTCTATTCCATATTGCTGGCTGCCATTTATTATATTGGGTGTCGTCTTGCAGAAGGGTGGAAAGGGGCGGTTTGCGGCCTAACTTCCTGTATTACCTTTGTGTTTTGTGCTTATTCGTTGCAGTTGAGTTTTTGTGTCCTTGTGGGTTTGCCCTGCCTGATGTTCGGGGCGCTTTCCATGGCTCTTCTGCTGGGGGCTTCCCCTCAAACCAAAGCATGGCGTATTGCCTTGTCCGGGCTTCTGCTTGCGGCTTCATTGCAGGTAAAACTGATCACGCTGCCCTTAGGATTGATAGGGGGAATCTGGCTGTTATGGAAGCCCTTTTCACTGCGCAATCTGTGCATTTGGGGTGGCAGTATCGCGCTGGGCTATGTCTTGATATGGATTCCGTTCTGGCCCGGCTTTGATACTTACTGCAATATGTTACTTTTCCCGCATTGGAATCAAGATCTTGGCCTGCTGGTCAGCCGTGAAGAGTCGTTCCGTTTTATTCTGGAACTTCTCCGTAAAGATGTGCTTGTTTTGGTTCTTGCCTTTTTCGGGCTGGATATGATTTATCGCAAAAAAGAAAAACTCACTTTGCAGATCACGGTCTGGTTTGTGCTGGCCGCTCTTTTCCACCTTAGTCATAATCCGTTCTGGATTCATCACTATCCATTTTTCTTTTTACCGGTTAGTTTACTTGCCGGGGTCGGCATGGTCGGTATTGTCGAGCGTATGCTTGCAGCATCAAAGGACCAAAAGAGTGTTTTTAAGCAGTCAGCTGCTGTGTTGACCGTCTGCGGGCTGTTTTATGTTAACTCCTGCGTGGACCGGGTAGAGGCGATGGATAAATGGATCTCTAAAGCCTTACCTAATTCAAAGATTGTATTCATAATGGATAGGATGCAGCGGGAACGGGCTAAATATTCACATCAGCCTTTGCTGGTTACGGATCAGCAGATGTATGCATTCCTGTTTGATTATACTGTGCCCCCTAATCTTGCCGTTACGTCTTTTAAGCGCCGAGCTTCAGGATTGCTTAATGACTCTGATATCCTGCGGTCAATCAGAGAGTTGAAGCCTGAGGCGGTCCTTCTACGTGAAGTCCCGCTCAAGAAATTGGAGGAAGATAGCTTTTTGCGAGAGAATTATTCTCGGGTAGACGAAGCCAGTCTGTATCTTTTTTTCAGGAAGTAGATTTTATTTAAACCATCAATAACCAGAATTTAGCAGTATGGAACCGAAAAAAGAATCAACGTTTGACTGCTTCTGTCGCCGGAAGTGGCCTTTTCTTATTGGGCTGTTGCTTATATTTTCAGCGGCTGTGTCCATTTATGGATCAGGGTTGAATTATTTCTATGATATTGATGAGCCCAAGTATGCCCGTGCGGTCTACGAAATGGTCTCAGCTGGGAATCCTCTCGCCCCTATGTTTGACGGGATACCCCGGATGGAAAAACCTCCATTGACCTATTGGGTTATGTACCCGTTTGCATGGCTGGCTTCATATGATGGGTTCGGAGGCAATGCTCTTTTCCTGTTGCGTCTGCCTGCGGTTATCTGCTCCATTTTAATGGTGCTGGGCACGGCATTGATAGGACGCAGACTTTTTGGTCCGGGTACCGGATTGCTTGCCGGACTGATTCTGCAAAGCTCAGTGCTTTTTAAATTCATGTCCGTAATGATGAAAGTAGACGTTGTTTTCGCCTGCACCATGACCTGGATAATTTATTTTTATTTGAAGAGGTTTCTGGGGGACAAGTCTGTGCGGACAGCTTCTGCCGGGACGATTCTGACCGCACTCGGGATGCTGGCCAAGGGCCCTTGCGTTTTTTTACCCATGGCCGGGTATGCTTTGGCTGTGGGAATACGTGCTAATCAGCGTAGACTTGATGAGTCCGGTAAGCCAGTAACTTTTTTTTCTTCACTAAGTTTCAACGGGCTTGCTCATGCTTTGAGGCAGGAGCACAAAATCTTGTTACTGTGGCTTATTGTCGGAAGTATTCCGTTTCTGCTCTGGCTTGGCGCCGTGCAGTCCAGTAGCGGTATAAACTACCTTTCGGGAATGCTGGGAGATCTTTCGCACAATACTTCCGCTACCGGTTCCAAATTTTTGTACAGGCTGAACAGATTTGATCCTTATTTTGATACCCTGACCTCTATCTTCTTTCCTTGGGGGGCATACCTGTTTGGAACAGCAAATGATATCTGGGAGAAGATAAAAAAGCGGCACGATGAGAAACTTATTTTCATGGTTTGCGTTTTTTTGATCTACCTGCTTGTTTTTACCCTGTTCTTCAAGCTTAAGGCCAAGCGGTACATGCTTCCTATGCTGCCTTTGCTTTCAATTTTAATCAGTAATTGGTTGTTGAACGCCTGCCGGGACAAAACATACCGCAATTTATTTGCCGTGGGTTTTGGTTGGATTTGCTTAATTGCTGGACTGTTCAGTTATCGCTCTTTCAAGTTTTCAAGCGTAAGTGTAAATTTATCGGACAGGGTGCCTGTTGGGCAATACATGGAATTGATGCTCCCTTTCTTCATAGCCTTATGCTGTTTTCTGGTTGTTTTTCTGGTGGTCAGTCTTATGCAGAGGGAAAGGCCGGTTCTTCATATTATTGTAGGTGCCTTGGCAATTACCGGGGTTATGCCGTTCTACTACCAGACGTTGCCGTCCTATACTTCCTTGGCTGAGAACAGGCCCTATCCCATACTGGGGAAGGCTCTCATTGACCGTGTGGCTGAAGTGGCGGAGGGAGAAACGTTGATTCTGCATCGGCCGGATTTTGTTAAAAAATTCCCGGATATGCTCTATTACATTAAAAATATTTCGCAGGATGGCAAGCCCAGCTATTCGCTGGGCTATAAAGCCGGACCTGCGGAATTTATTCAGGCCCTTTCTGCGCCGGGCACGGCAGGGGAGGTGTTCTGCAGGGAGCATGCTGATGCTGATAAATATCCGGCCTATAATTTCTTTAGGAATACCGGATTCAATGATGCGGTACTCTTGCTTGATCCCGAGGAGTATCCTGAATTTGAGGCCTATCTCAAAATAATGCCCCCTAAAATCAGCAACAGGATCAAGGTTGAAAAAATCGAGTTGCTAACCATAAAATGGGTAGTGATAAATGTTTATCTTGTTCATTGGGAGCCTGAAGATGAATTCTCAGTTCAGAATAACGGCTAGGGAGTAAAGAATTAAATAAAAGACCTCCCTCTCCTGCAACGATGCAGGAGAGGGAGGTCTTTTAATGGTTGCTTATGGCTGTTTAATAGTTGCTGAGTCCGTCGATTATTTGCAACTGATGTTGGAGCATCCTGCTCAATTCAACATTGCGGGGGTAGCTTTTTGAAAGCTGAGAGAGCAGTTTCGCGGCATCCATGTTTATGCCGCAGGCAATATACAGGCTGACTTCCATGGCGTTTTTGGCCAGCAGATCATCCTCAGGGAGTTTCTTGATTTCTTTTTGGGCACTTTTGAGCTTATTGAGCTGGGTGGCGTTTATTACCCGGATCGATCCGGTTTTTATGGCTTCATCTTTTCCGGCTGCACAGACTTCCCATGTAAAAGTCTTTCCGGACTGGAGCATTTTAGCGGGAATGTTCAGATAACTTTTTTTAACCTTTTTGACTGTGCTTTTAGCGTTAGCTCCCTTTCCTTCGGTGAACTTGACAGTGTACGGTGAAGAGCTGCCTGTGCAATTCCATTTGATTCTGATTTTACTGCCGGGAATGACATTTACAAAGCTTTGTTCTCCATGGGCCTTGAGCGGCTTTCTGAAGGCAACCGTTCCAAAATTGACGACCTGACTTTTAGCTATTTTGTCGCCGGAGCCTGAGGGCATGAAGGAAGTTGATTTTTTTTCAGGTTGTTTGCCGGAGAGCAGTTCGATCTGTCCTTCCCTGATTATGAAGGTCGCGGGGCCTTCTATTTTTTCAATGGTTGATGATTCAAAGTTGTTCAGGGTTACGGCTGAACCGGACGGCACGGAGATCTCTTCCATCGGGTTTATGAATTCCAGCAGTTCCAGTTTTGTTCCGGCCAGAGGACCGTCTTTGTATGCCGCTCCACTTCCTTCAAAAGATATGAGCATGGTTGTTTTGCCCCCAGCCATAGCTGAGGATACTGCCATAACCAGAATGAATACTATAAATAAAATTTTTTTAATCATTTTTCCTCCGTATTGAACATGTTTTCGCGGACCGCGTAGACATATTCCTCTTTGCGGCCTTTAATTTTTACCTTGCCACATGACTCCACTTCTACAAGGTCTTTTATATCTTCTTGTACCGCTTCACTGACAAGAATGGAAGCACCTACGGTTTTTGTCATGCTTTCCAATCTTGAAGCAAGGTTCACAGCATCTCCAATGACAGTGAATTCAGCCTTGTATTTGCTGCCGATATTACCGACCATCACATCGCCGGTGTGCAGGCCGATACCTATTCTGAATTCAACCTCCCCGGCATTTGTCCATTCGCGGTTCAGTTCGATCAGGGTTTGTTGCATCTCCATGGCCGCTTTCACCCCGCTCATGCTGGGGGAGGTGTCGGAA
Organism: Maridesulfovibrio sp.; assembly: GCF_963678865.1. Lineage (NCBI taxonomy): Bacteria > Pseudomonadati > Thermodesulfobacteriota > Desulfovibrionia > Desulfovibrionales > Desulfovibrionaceae > Maridesulfovibrio > Maridesulfovibrio sp. Next base: position 3,269,108 of record NZ_OY787459.1, read on the forward strand.
TCAAGCACACCGAAAAAAGCCAGTAGTCCATCGCCGATAAATTTATCTACAACCCCCCCATGATTATTGACGATTTCTGCCATGGACTCAAAATAACGGTTGAGCCTGTTGACGATTTCTCTGGGAGACCTGTTTTCCGAGTACGTGGTAAAGCTGCGTACATCGGAAAAAAGGATGCACAGGCGGCGGTAATCTCCTTTGAAAAAATCTGCATCATTTTGTTCCAGCAGGCTTTCAGCTACAGAAGCCGGAAGATAACGCTGGAAAATTTTTTTCAACCTGCGCTGCTCGGCACTGAGAACGCCTTCCTTAAGCAGGATAGAGAGAATATAGCTCAAAACTATGGCAAACGAACCTGATGCAGCCGGTAGGACGGTGTAATTGAAAAAAGCGTACCCACTGGCCGTGATGTAGCCGACAATGAGCAACGGTGCCCAGATAAAGGTCAGCTTTGGTGGAGCAAGAACTACCAAACCACTGGCAAGGAGCGCGAGCAGGAAAATGGTTCCCCATTTTTGCAGCTGTGAAAGATCCTGAAAATGCTGGTCGTCCAGCATTGTCTCCAATATCTGGGCCTGAATGAGCACTCCGGGTGATTTGCGGGATTTGCGTTCTGTGAAATTAAAAAGGGGGGTCGGGTGGCGGTCCTGATTGCGGATGTCCATGGCTCCAACAAAGACTATTTTATTTGCAAAATTTTTGCGCAGGTATTCAAGGTCATTATCTTTTATCCTGCGGGTTATTTCTGCGAATTCAAATATCTTGAAATGGGATTCCGGCCTGTAGTTGATGCGTAGCTGGTGGGGCAGATTCTCTATTTTTATTCCGGCAGCTTTTAAGGCTGCCAGAGAGAAACTGTCTATAACTTTACCTTCTCCGTTTTTAATCCATAGATTCTGGCGCCTGATTACACCGTCATCATCTGTGGTCAGGTTAAAATAGCCGCAGTTGTTTTTACCCAGAGCCTGCAGAAAGTAGGAGTGGGGGGCAATTACAGAACTGCCTAGATCCATGAAGCCGGTCACTACCGGGGTGCCGGACATTTTTGATTTTAATATGGCTTTGAGCCAGACCTTACTGTATCCGGGAACGTAATCATCAAAAAGGACATCGGGCAGGAGGAAGTCCAGCCCGATAACCTTTGCCCCGGCAGCCTGCATTCCCCCGACCAAAGCGGCCAGATCTTTGTGCCAGAGAAGGAAAGGCTTGCGGAATTCTTCTTCCCTGAAAGTCTGGTCGCTTATGCCGATTATCGCTACATCAGCGGGTGGAGGAGGGCTTATCCGGGACCGGAGACCTTGCACGTTATCAAGAATGAGTTCCTGAACAGTGCTGAAATATCCCCGCGAACCCGCAAAACATATGAGTAGTGATACTACCAGAGCATTCGCAATAAGAATGGCAGGCAGGTATTTTTTCAGCTGTGCTGTTTCCAAGTGTAGCATTTCGCGCGGATTCCCCTGAGGCCCGGTTATTTTTTCAGCAGGTTAAAGTCATTACCACGAGAATGGGAAACCGGGAACTGGGCGTAGTTGGCAAATTTTTTGCTTAGTGCCGGAACCTCTCTTTCCACAGCGGTCATTATTTCACGAATTGTGATTATCTGATCATCAGTTTTGGATTTGATATTTTTACCATCCAGAGCGTGGAGCAAGGAATAGGTGAAAACACCGTGTCCGAGGGATTCCAACTCTACAGCGAATTGTTCGCGGTCTGTTGCAGCCAGAATATGTACTCCCACATCACGGGCAAGCATCCTCAAGGACTTAATGCCCTTGAAGTTTTTGATCGGTGAGAGAGCTCCACCGGATTGGCAGGCGTCAAGAAAAAGCACTACCCGGTCCGCACCCACGGACTCTACATGTTGTTTTAATTCTTTGGTGGAAATACCGTTTTTGAGAACCTGCTCCTCACTTGCCGCATTAATATTAGAAGGCAGGAAGTACCATTCGTCGTCCACAATAATACCGTGTCCGGCCATGTAGATTACGACAAGGTCATCACGTGGAATGTATTGCAAGGTGTTGAAAACTTTATTGATACTTTGGCTGCTTGCTTTTTCGTCGTACAGGGCAAGTAGTTTTTTCTTATTGACCATGAGTTGGGTGTTTTCGTCAAAATATTTATACAGGGATTGAGCGTCCGGCCTTGCGTAGTCAAGGTTGAGGTCGGCGATAGCGTATTTATTGACCCCGATGGTTACGATCCATATATTCCTTTTTGCTTCCGGTCTTCCGCTTTTAATTACGATCTCTGCAGGATCGCTTTCAAGTTGTTCATCATTAACAGCCACTGCAGAGAAAACGTTTTCTCCGCTGCCAAGGGTTACATTGTATTCACTGATCAGTTCTTTTTTACCGTCTTCAGTTTCCTTTGTAGTGGTTTTTCCCTTGCCGTCGGAAACACGTTTCCCGTTCTGGTACAATTTTACATCACGGATACCGCTACCTTGCTGATCACTGCCTACAACACGGATAATTGCGTCCTGCCCGCCTCTGGCCTTACCGTTAATTTCAACATTGGCCGCAAGGTGAATTCCTTCGGAAACAGTATCAACGTCTTTCAGCTCGGAGGATTTACCGCCCATGACCCGTGGCAGCAGGTTCGGCTCATAGTAAACCTGAGAGAATTTATTGATATTGATGACGTGTTCTCCGTCCTGCCATTCGACTCCCTCCAATGCAGCCTGAGTGCCGTCGAAACGTCCCTTACTGTCTACGACAGCCCAGCCGTCGATAGCTGAGACCATTGTCAGTTGAAGTTGTTTTGATTTCAGGTTCCAGAGTTTGCATGTTCCGTCTTCAGAAGCAGTGAGGGCATTTTCCGCAATGTTATCCATGCGTACAAAAGTAATTTTTTGGGAGTGTCCGCCGATTTCCTCAGTCTTACCGTTCTTGAGGTTTACAGAGTACAATCTCCCGTCTTCTGTACCGCAGACTGTTTTTCTGCTTTTACTGTTTATATCAATACTGGTGATTGTTCCGTTTATTTTCTTATAAATATTGGCCTGACTGTTTGTCTTAAGGTTCCACACCACAAGCTGGCCTTTTTTAGTTCCCCAGATGAGGGTGTTGCCGTCGCAGGCTATGGCTGTTGGAGTGGTGCCGGTAGAAATCTTATCCACAACGTTGCTGGATGCTTTGTCGACAATATAAATAGATTTGCCGGTCGCAAGCAGGACCTGGCCGGCCTCGTTTATTTCTATGGCCTGAAAGGGGCTGTCCCCTATCTTATGGATACTGATATTTTTGCTGTCTGCGGGGTTGAACTGGCTCAATTCACCTTTAAGACCTCCTACAGCCACCCGGCCGTCCTTATGGAAGGCGATTAAATTGGATGGCGGGCAGGATTTGTAGACTTTGGATTCAAGCGTCTTAAGATTCCAAGAGTGAACAGAACCGTCTGAGCAGGTATAAAAGCAGAGTGTGGAGTCAGGAGAAATTTCCACATTGATAATGTCCCCTTGTGCCGCACTGCTGACAGCAACTTCCCGTCCTGCGTTCAGGTCCCATAAGCGCAGTTTGTTTTTCCCTATGACGGTTACCAGATAATGTTCATCCGCACTCAAGGCCAGTGAGGAGACCGGACCGGCAATGATTTTTTCGAAATTCAATGTCGGCCTTATTCTGAGGTCAAGTGCCCGGGAAATTGCAGACCGGGTCATTCTTGCGGCCTGAGCTCCACGGGAAGGGAATCGTGCATGGGCCGAATCTATGAAAAATGCGCTGAGAAGGATTATTACTGCACTGCTGATAATATATTTGTTTTTCATAATTCGCCCCTTAATTAAAAAGGCCCGGTCCCTCTCAATGAAGAAACCGGACCTTTATGTTAGTATTTCAGATCGTATATTTTGCTTGATCTTCTAAAATTAGAAGTCGAAGCGTACCAGGAGGGAACCACCTACGTTGTTTTTGTCTTCGTTGGCTGCGCCGTAACCTTCTGCAGAAATCGCGAAGCTTCCGATGTAGTAGTTAAGACCGAGAGCGCCTTCCCAGAGATGGTCTTCCATGTGCGCTCTATTGTTGTTGATAAGTTCCTGATAGAAGGTACCACGGAAGTAAGGCTCAAAGCCGTTGTCAAATGCGTAGCTGACTCTACCGGAAAGACGACCTTCCCCAAGATAGGTGTCTTCGATATTGTGGTTGTAGTCTTCATTCATGTACATGAAGCCAGCTTCGAAAGATGTAATGAAACCGGCGATACGCCATGCATATTCACCGCTTACGTCACCGACAAGTCTGGTGCCGGAGTAATCCGGGTTGTTGGCGTTGGCATCGTAGTCTGTAAAAGTGGCACTGAACATACCTTTTACTGTAAAAGCGTCATTTACGCGGTATGCAGCATAAGGAGAAACAGAATAACCGGAACCGTCTTCTTTGTATCCGGTAGCTGTAATTTTACTCCAGGTGTTTTCGTAACCGGCGGCGATACCCACTGCCAGTTTGTCGTCAAGCAGGAGTTTATCAACACCCATCATGGCAATACCCACGTCGGAGTCGGATCTGTATCCGGACTTGTTCACATAGGTTTCGGAGTAAGCACCGAGAGCCCATACGCCCATACCGAGTTCGCCGAAAGCATCACCGGAGTTCACACCGCTGGTGCTGGTGCTGACTTTCGGAGAAGGTGCGAACACGTTCATAACACGGGTTGAGATGATCTGGGTGGTTGTACGGGCTGTTTCAGCAGCTTTTTCTTCCCTAGTTACAACCTGTTCACATACAGGAGAACTGGAGTCGTAAGAGCTGGAGCTGGACGTTTCAGCTTTCACCTGCCCGACTCCGGGAATGCAAAGAAGCATCGCTATTAGCAGCAACGCGCATTTGAGATAATTGTTAAGTTTCATTAGTAGGTTACCTCCATTGGAATTATATCTCGTCAAATCTTTATACCCACATCTTGATGGATAAGCAATTTTTTTTTTAAAAAAAATGGCTACATGCGTTGATTTGACTGGCTTTCTCCGCATTTTGCTGTTTTGCTAGATTTGCAATTACTATGATACTTCAACAATATGCCCGGAAATAGTTATTTTTATAAAAATTTAGAGAGATAAACTTATGGTCAATAAGTTGTTTTTTTTGTTTTTTGCATTTCTGTTGTCTGCTTGTTCAATACATGAAGATCCTCTGAATAACGCCATGAATATCGGAGTTTCGGCCGGCTTTGAGCCGTTGGTCCTTAAAACATCATATTTTGACCAGTTTGTTTTTTTGAAAAATGTGACAGGCGCTGATAAAATAGTTGTTTATATTGAAGGTGATGGAAGTGCTTGGGCCAGACGGTATAAGCCGTCGGATGACCCTTCACCCAGAAACCCTCTGGCCCTGAAGCTGGCAGTTCTTGATCCGCAGCCAGTGGTAGCCTATGTGGCCAGACCCTGTCAGTTTACGGGGGGGGATGACGGACGGGGGTGTGATACTTCTTTTTGGACCTCCCATCGATTTGCCCGAGAAGTAGTGCTCTCTACTGAAGAGGTTATCGATAAGTTGAAGGATATGACCGGTGTGAAGAAGGTGGAGCTTGTCGGATATTCCGGGGGCGGGGCCGTGGCTTTGCTGGTGGCATCCGAGCGGACAGATGTTATTTCAGTAAGGACCGTCGCAGGAAATCTTGACCATAAAGCTTGGACTGATTTCCACTCAGTAAGTCCTCTGTATGGCTCGCTTAATTCTGCTGATGTGGTTGAAGAAAATTGTTCGATTCCCCAGCTGCATTATGTCGGTGACGAGGATAGAATTATGCCTCTTGATATTGCTAAGGCGTATCAGAAAAAAGCAACTGCTTTTTGCCGAAGCCGTGTGCGGGTTATTCCCGGCTGTACCCATGCAAAAGGGTGGGTCGAAGTTTGGCCGTCCCTGTGTGCCGGGTTTTATAAGACAGAATCAGTCCGGTAGCTGTACGTCCGGAGAATGGTCAGCGGCGGAAATCAGACGGGACGATTTCATACTTATTGAACAGTTGGTAGGCCCGTGAACGGGAAATGTTCAATTCGGCACAGGTCTTGACGATATTCCCTTTGTTTTTCTCAAGAAATTTTATAAGCGAAGCTACTTCTGCATCCTGACGGGCTTGGAGCAAGTCCAGCTGTTCGTTCTCTTCGTTCATCATTTCCTTCACAATTGTAGATCGGTAATGGGCCGGGATATCTTCTATGGTCACCGGGGTGGTGCCATCGTATATGCAGTAGATGAACTGGGCCAGATTTTTAAGTTCGCGGATATTGCCGGGGAAAGGGTAGTCATTGAGTATATAAGAATATAGATCCTTATCAATTTCAGGCATATTCCTGTTCCCATGCTTGCAGAAGTCTTCCAGAAAGTATTTAAGCAGGACCGGGATTTCGTCGCGCCTATCCCGCAAGGGGGGAATAATAATGGGGCAGGTGTTTATGCGGTAGTACAGGTCTTCCCGGAATGAACCCTCATGCACCATGCGGACAAGATTGCGGTTTGTAGCCGCAACTACCCTGATATCGGTGCGGGTAGTTTTTTCAGAGCCCACGCGCTGCACTTCACCTGTCTCAAGCACACGCAGAAGTTTTACTTGTGCGGAAAGTTCAAGTTCACCTATTTCATCAAGGAAGAGTGTGCCGCCATCCGCTTCTACAAATTTTCCGTTGCGGTCTGAGACTGCTCCGGTGAATGCCCCTTTCACATGGCCGAAAAGCTCGGACTCAATGATGTTTGGGGCAAAGGCCCCGCAGTTAACCGCCAAAAAGTTTCTGCGGTTGGAATTCAGGTGGATGATACGGGCAAAGAGTTCTTTACCGCATCCGGTTTCACCTTCCAGAAGCATGGTCATGTCTGTAGCTGCAACTCTGGAGAGAGTGCGTATAATCTTTTGGATAGGCTGAGAATTTCCGAGAATACCTTCAATTTCCAGCGCATCAGTTCCGGCCCCGGATATCTTCCCCATGGAAACTGCACCCGCCGGGGATGCCGGTCCGGGGAGTGTTGATTGCACAAATGCTTCCCGCAGCGTGTCCAGATCGTTAATAAACGATACTTGATCTTCATGGGTGATGCACGAAAGAGTCATGACCTTTATTTTAAGCAGCTCTATCCGGGCGATGTTTTCATTCAGTCTATCCTGCGGAGTGAGTTCTTCTGTCCGCGAAGGGGCCGGGTAGAAGTCGTCTATGTCATCGAAAGCAAAATCATCTATCATAATATATCTCTTTTTTTCTGCTTTACGAATGACTACTTTTCAGTCGTTATGTTCCAAACCGATTTACTGGTCCAGACCGGTTTGCCTTCAACTGTGGACAGGTTAAAGAGTTTATTTTCGAATTGTGAAAGGGACCCGGAGTAAATAGCCAGTCCGTTACCTACATCAGTCCATTTTATTTTACCCAGAGGTTGGCTGGCAGCGTAGAAAATGATTCGGTCCTCGCCAAAGGGAGGAGCTACTTCAAGGCTGAATGCATCACCTTTACCGGGGATTATGTATTCTCGGTCTGCTTCGAAAGACTCGATTTTTCTGTTTTCGTTGGGCAGCAGTCGTACAATTTCACCACTGTTGGCCACAAAAACGGCGACACCGTGACAATTGCGGTTGGTTCTTAGGTTTACGCTGATCTTTTCGGCTTCATGATAGGTTTTGGAGTCGGTCCATATCCGCGATGTCAACACCGGAACCACTCGTTCAGAGGGCTCATTTTCGGCGCCAAGGGTGTAACTTGCCCTTGCCAGAACGGTGGATTCCGTATTGCCGTTAATGTTCTTTTCTTCTTTGCCGAGAAATTCAATTCCGGAAATCGCATTCGGGGATACGGGGATCGGGGATTCCTCCTTGATCTGTTCCAGAATTCCCTGCAGCTCTGCGTCGGCGTTGCTCCTTGCATCGGAAAGTGCGGATGATGCACTGCTGCCACTTCCGGAAACCGCAAACACAACCCCCCACTCCTGTAAGTCCGGTGCAGGAAGCGGTGCAGGTTTTTCCTCCACCTGTTCAGCTATTTCTGCGGGAGCAGGCTCCTGCTGCATCACGGTTTCCTGTTCGGAAGGTTCCGCAATGACAGACTCTTCTTCTACCATTTCTTCCGCTACGGGAGGTTTTTCCTGACCGACTGCGGTTTTTCCCTGAAGAGGCTCAGGTTCTGGAGCCGATTCCGTGGTCATTTCCGGAGCCTCTTCCGGAGTCGGTTCCGGTTCGGGGATGGTTTCGGTTACTTGTATATCTTCTACAACGGGTTCTTCAGAACTGTCTTTGGACAGGAAAAAATATGCTCCACCGCCGGCAAGAGCCAAAACAAGAACAACTGCCAGCATAATCATCATGCTGCCGGATTTTTTCTTTTTGGGCTCGGGTTTGACCTGTGCCTTGGGTGCCGGAGCTGGTTTTGGCTTTTCTTTCTTCGGGGGCTCAGGTGGCGCAGTCTTTTTCGGAGTACGGAAAGTCGGGCTTTTAGACGCACCGGAGCTGTCTTCTTCAGATATGGATTGAAGTATTTGGCCAATCTTGGTCGGAGGATCAGCTTTGTCTTCTGTCTGTGACGATTGTTTTTCGGTTTGCGGTTCCGGGGTCTTTTGCTCAGCCGGTTCAGGTTCAGGTTCAGGTTCAGGTTCAGGTTCCGCAGGCTCATCCGCTTCGGCAAAGAGCTGCGTTTTGTCATCGTCAGGTTCGGGATTGTTCTGAGGGGCCGGTTCTGACGGCGGCTCAGGACTTGATTCCGGTTCCTCTGCTGCTTCGGGCAGAGGAGAATCCTCGTCCATGTCCAGCAGGGATGAAAATTCATCTAAAGCACTTTCGTCAGCGGGTTGTTCCGCATTGATATTTACAGCAGTGCTTTCGTCATCGTTATCATTAGGTACATATGTTTTTTCATCATTTTTATCTGCAGCCATTTTTCTCCCCTCCGAACAGCTTGCTTTTTGTATTCAATGCCAGAGATTGTTTCTACAATATCCTTTTTAAGGACCTGTTGTCACTTCCCAAGTGCCTTCAAAGAACTCTGCGGAATTTTCTGGACTGATTTTAAGATCCATCAGTTTGTGCCGGAATTCATTTAGGGTCCCGCTGAAAAGACTCAGGCTGTCTCCCACATTCTGTAATTCAACGTTCCCCAACGGTACTGTCGATGAAAAAAGCACTATGCGTTCTGTTCCGTAGGGAGGAGCGACCTCAAGAGAAAAAGCATCTTCCGAGTTAGGAATCCTGTACATGGTTCCGGCCTTGAAGATTTTTTCCGTCCGGTTGGAGTTGGGCAGTAGACGGATGATTTCCCCTGTGGAGGCAACAAAGGCGACAAGGCAATAATAATCTTTGTTGCCCTGCATAATCACGTTGATATGCGCTCCTTTCGGGTAGGAGGAGCGGTCTGTCCAGAGCCTGTTCATAAGTAGACCGTCTTTGCTGCTGTATTCGTAGCGTTCTGTTTTATCGGAACTGAATACAGCCTTGAAAGGAACACTGGCCTTGCCTTTAATAATGTACTCTCCATTAAGTTTCTTTTGACCCTGCTTGATATCCATCAGCTCTATTTCATTGATGTTGTCAGGAAAAATGAGGTTGTACCAGTTGTGTGCTGCCTTGGTTCCGTAGTGCAGCTGTGCGAACCGTCTTGCCTGTTGCAGTCCGTTACGTCTGGCTTCAAGCAACGCCTTTTCATGTGCCTCTACCATGGTTTCTGAACTTGGTGCCTTGCCCTCGACTTCGACAACAAAGTAGCGTGACTCAGATTTAAGTGCCGGAGGCATAGGTGTCAGACGAAATGGAATTTCAGGGGCATCTGATTTTACCTCTGTCTTGATTTCTTCCCTGTCCTGTTCCTGTTGGGTAACTACAGGAGTCTCTGTGACTGCTTCGTGCTGAGGTTCTGGCTGAACCTTTTTCGGGGCCGGTTCAGGCTCAGCCTGTTTGGCAGGGGAATCTATTTCAATTTGTGCTGTTTTCGGTTTTGCAGGGGGGGTAGGCTCCTGTCCCTTTGAAATAAAGAAGAAGGCGGCGGCAGCGATGCCCACAATGATCACGGCAATTCCTGCGATCAGGCCTTTGGATATGCCCTGACCGCCTTTTTTGCTGCTGGCGGCTGGAGAGTCCCAGGATTCGAGTATCTCTTTAAGTTCCGTTGCTACGGCGGTGCAGTTTTCATAACGGTCTTTCGGATTCTTGTTTAAACATTTCTGGACGACCTGTTCCAGTTGCGGGGGGATATCAGTACTGCCCATTTCCTCAAAAGTGGGCGGTTGATCATTTATATGCATCATGGCGGTGAGTTGCGGAGTATTGCCTTTGAAAGGTCTTTTCCCGGTCAGCAGATAGTACATGACCACCCCCATGGAGTAGATATCACTACTTTCGTTGACCATCTCTCCGCGAATCTGTTCCGGGGACATATAGGATGCGGTTCCTACTCCCATAGTTGTCATTTCGGAATTTTCTTCTCCAATGAGTTTGGCTATCCCGAAATCTGCGACCTTGACCTGCCCTTTGTTGGTAACAAACATGTTGGCGGGCTTTATGTCCCGGTGGACCACCCCTATTTCGTGTGCGGCCTGCAAGGCTTTGAATGCCTGGATGAACATATCAACTTTTTGCTGCATGGGAGCATCCATGCAGTCGCTCATTTCTTTGCCCTGCACGTATTCCATTACCATGCAGTAATTATCGGAATCGAAATCAATAACTTTTACAATTCCCGGGTGGTCGATATTGGACTGTGTGACTGCCTCGATTTTGAATTTTTCCCGTACGGATTTGTTTTCAACGAAATTCTTCTTAAGCCGTTTGATTACGACCTTGAACCCAAGATCCTTGTTATGGCCGAAATAAATGTCGGCCATACCGCCGCCCATATCCAGAGCTTCATCGATTATGTATTTACCGAGTACAGTGTCGCCCACTTTGTACATTTTTTTCTTCCGTTTGTTTGAAAATAGAAAGGGAGGTTCAACTCTGGAAACAGGGGGGCTGCTTCCGGATCTCTGCCGTTATAGTTTGGAGGCGGAAGTGCGTACAAGCACGGTTTGCGCCATATTTTCATAATTCCTATAACACATTAATCGTTCCTATCAAATATAGCAAGATCTCCCCAAATTTTCAGGATATAAAAAAGAAACAGGAGTCTTTTCATCCATTGCGATGGCAGTGGAACCTTGGAAGATTATGACGGAACCCGTTTCATGAGGGTCTGAACGGAGATTCATTCTAGGTCAAGGATGCACGGCTTTCTTAATGTGTCTCCCCTGTTCTTTAGGGTTATTTTTGTTAACACTTTGAAATATAAGCATTTGATTGATCGGTAACATGAGATGTGTCCACAGTGATGGACAAAGAGTCTTGCTTTATGGACAGTTTTATGGTTTATAATTTGTGTCTCTTATTTTTACATTAAGAAATGTTCAGTGAACACGGTCCTTATATGTCTTTCAGGGTAGATTAGATGTTTTGGCACGGTAAGTGCTTAAAAAGGGCAGTGAATTTAAAAACCATTTATTGGAGGTAAAGAGAATGTCTTTTGATGATGCAAGCGCAAATGTTGGTGTGAATCAGGCCGGTAAATCCGGTGGCGATGCAGCTGGTTACGCTGGTGCAAGCTCCGGCGCAAGCGCTGGTTATGGTTCCGGTCATGGAACTGCGACTGTGCAGAATGTAGACCCCATCGGTACCGGTGTAGGTGTTGGCGGTGACGCTGCTTCCGGTGCTAGCGCAGCCGGCGCAATGGGTGGCGATGCAACTGACAACACCTCTATCGGTTCTATCAACATCAGCTCTTAGGCTGTTTGGCTAACATTAATCTTTAAATCTGGAGAAAATTATGTCTTTTGATGATGCAGGCGCAAATGTGGGTGTAAATCAGGCCGGTAAATCCGGCGGTGATGCAATGGGTGGCGCAAGCGCCGGTTCATTTGCAGATGCAGGTCAAGGCAGTGGTTCCGGTTCCGGTTTTGCTTCCGGTGGCGGCTCTACTTATGCTGAAGGTACCGGTGTTGGGGTAGGCGGCGATGCTGCTTCTGGTGCTGGCGCAGCCGGCGCAATGGGCGGCGATGCTACTGATAACACCTCTATCGGTTCTATCAATATCAGCTCTTAAGGCCTTAACTTTTAATAAAAGGAGACCAGTATGTCTTTCGCAGATGATTCCCAGGCAAATGTGGGTGTAAATCAGTCCGGTAAATCCGGTGGTGATGCTGCTGGATTCGCAAGCGCAGGTTCCGGCGCAGATGCAGGCTCCGGTGTGGGTTCCGGTTCCGGCTCAGCTTCCGGTTGGGGCGGTGCTTATGCAGAAGGTACCGGTGTAGGTGTCGGAGGTGACGCAATGTCCGGCGCAGGCGCAACCGGCGCAGCAGCTGGCGATGCTACTGACAACACTTCTATCGGCTCTATTAACATCAGTTCTTAATAAGCCGTTTTTGTATGTTTGGTGGGAGACTGTAAGGTCTTCGGCAAATTCAGGTGTAAACCTAGCCGATACATAAGGTGGTGATGTTATGTTCACTGCTTGTGCGACCGGTGCTGCCGGTGGCGATGCCACCGACAACACTTGTATCGGTTCTATTAACGTCAGTTCCTAGTTGCCATAAGGCAATTTTAACTTCAGTTCAAGGAGAAAATTATGTCTTTTGATGATGCTCAGGCAAATGTTGGTGTAAATCAGTCCGGTAAATCTGGTGGCGATGCAATGGGTAGCGCAGGCGCTTACTCCGGTGCAGACGCAGGTTCTGCTAGTGGTTACGGTCATGGATCAGCTTCCGGTTCCGGCGCATTCGCAGAAGGTACCGGCATAGGTGTTGGCGGCGATGCAGCTTCCGGCGCAGGTGCAGCTGGTGCAATGGGTGGCGATGCTGCCGATAACACCTCTATCGGTTCCATCAATATCAGCTCCTAAGTTAAGTATATAAAAAAGAACGGAGGGATTCCTCCGTTCTTTTTTTAGAAATGAAGGAAAGATCATGAGTAAACCCGTTATCGGATTACTGGCAAATCATGGAAGTACTCAGTTAGACGCGATCCGTGAAGCAGTTGAAGCGGAGGGAGGTCAGCCGCTTGTTTTAGATATCCGTTTGGGTGGTGAGAACAAGCCGACAATGACCATTACTGATGATTCTCTCAAATATGACGGATATGACCTTTCAGATGTCCGGGCCATACATATCAGATGTAATGCTTTGAATACGATTCCTTCACTTCCGCCGGTAATGAACCCGACTACCTACGCTCAGTTCCGGCATCAGTTTCTCGTCGAACAGGAATACTATGCTTCGACCATGAGTTTTTTTGATGAATACCGCTCTCGCGGGGGGCTGCTGGTCAATTCGCTCTCAGAGGTCTACCTGGACCATGATTCCAAAAGCCAGTTTTACGAAAAGCTTGCAGCTAACGGGTTTCCGGCCCCAGTAACTTTAAGCACCAATTCACCGGAACGCGCGGAAGCCTTTGTCAGGGAAGTCGGCGAGGCTGTTGTCAAACCTGCCTCCGGTGTAGGGTCCACCCGTATTGTCACAACTGCGGATCTTGCTTCTCTGTCGAGGTTGAGCCACAGCCCCATTTTAATGCAGGAATGTGTTAAAGGCCCTACCATCCGGGTTCATATTGTTGGCGATCAAGTCGTACTGGCACTCAAAATTATCAATGAAGGCGGGGTTGATTCCCGCACAGAGACCAAAGAATTTCATTACTATGACATGCCGGAAGATGCGTGTGAGAAAATTGTTCGCTGCAACCGTATGCTCGGACTCCACTACGCAGCCTGGGATGTTATAGAAGTAGAGGGTGGCAACGGATATTGCTATCTTGATTGTAATCCCGGTCCATATGTAATGTGGATCGGAGAAGATTTTTACCGGGAGGTTTTCAGGAATCTTGCGCGGTATATGATCGTCTTTGCAGAGTCCGGGTCGGTTGAGCAGGCATCCCGGTCAGTGCGGAGAGTGGAAAGGATTTGATGATATTTTTTATTGTTTGAGGAACCGGAGTTTGTTCCGGCTTGAGGGGAAATTCAGGAAAGCCGCCATTTGGCAGTTCGTTCATGGGGGTGGCCTGAAAAACAAGAAGGTGTAACCATGAAGAAAACCATTCTCTTTTTAAGTGTCTTCTGTATGATTCTTTTTACGTCTGTTGTCTATGCGCAGGACCGCAATCTGATGAAAACAGATGACATCGTCAACCAGCTTAATGCTGAACCCAAACCCAAAGTTAAATTCAGGGCTATCAAAATCGGAGGTGCTCCTGCTCCTGCCGAAAAGGCCGTTGAGCCGCCGCAAGTGACATTTGATATCCGTTTCAAGTATGATTCCACTGAACTGGCCGATGCAATGTCCAAAAAGCAGTTGCAAGAACTCGCCAAAGCTTTGAGCAATGACGCTTTTGCCAATGCCCGTTTTGAAATCGGTGGGCATACCGATTCCAAGGGCAGTGCTGCTTACAATATGGCCCTCTCCGACAGAAGAGCAGATGCCGTTCGTAATTTCCTGCTTGATAATGGAGTGGCAAGCTCCAAGATGAGTGTAAAAGGATATGGTGAAACCCTGCCGATTTATCCGAACGATACTGCAGAAGGACGGGCTAAAAACCGTCGTGTTGTAATCAAAAGGCTTAAGTAAGCTTTGTTGAACCGGTATAAGGAGATTTGTACTTCTTATACCGGTTTGTTTTTGGGGCAGTTTTTATATTCACCAAAAAGCAATGGAGGTACACAAGTGCGCCTACAATCGAGAGCTCGGTATTGTTCCTGCTTCCCGGTTTCTCTTAGCTCTGTTGCCGGTGTATTTTTATTCTTCTTTTTGGTTTTACTGCTTTCAGGGTGCGATTCCGGGGAGCAGGAAACTCCCCCCCCGCCGAGGACAGCTATTCAGCTTCCCGAAGATTCGGGACTGACTTCGGCTGCCAAATCCGGTCCTCCTGTTTTTTACCAGTATACCATTCTTCCCGGATCTCCCCCGAAAATGCTGGTGGAGTTCTCAGTTACCGAGCTTAAACCCGGTATTGATTATATTGTCGTTCCGACTCAGTTCGGTACTGCTCACAATATTCAAAAATATTTCAAAAATATAAGGGCATTCGACAGCCATGATAAAAAGGTTGCCGTAGTCCCGGACAGGTCCCATTCCCCAAGGTTGCTTGGGCTTGCCATGGCGGCATGGAAGATCAGTGTCCCGCAGGACGGCTTTATTAAAGTCAAAGCTGAGTTGGTCGAGCCGGCGGCGAAGGAGTTGGGTTACGGTTGGATTCTGCAGAATCATTTGCGTGATGACTGGGTCCAGTTTGCTGCCACCAGTTCGCGGATATCATTGGAGTCGGTGTTAAAGTCCAGAAGGGTTGAACGCTTTGATTTCAAGCTTCCCCAAGGAACACGCATAGTCTGTTCTGAAAAGAAACAAGAAGACGGATATGCCTATGATCTTTGGACGATGGCTTTTATAGGCGACTACAAAAAAGTGCAGAGTTTTTCAGACGATTTCGTGAGCGTTGAAGCATATGCCAATCCTCCAGGGCTAAAGCTCAAGGAAATTATTGGCAAATCGACTAAGGACATAGCCGGAATTCTCCGGCATGCCATCAAAATTTATGGTGGCCCGCCAGACCCTGCCAGCGGACTCCCATTGAAAGTCAGGACTGTTTATCAGACAGATTCGGCTTTTTCCCGTCCCAGATTTAAGGCCGGTGTAGCGTGCAATAAAGATTTCTTTTTCGCTTTCACCAATACCGAGGGCGGCCTTACAGATTATGTGACGCATGAAAGTTTGCACTTCTACAATGAGTGGGCTTTCAGCGGACAACCTATCCCTCCATCCGGTACTCCTGCAGATGTAATGTGGGTGCTTGAAGGCTTCAACGAGTACGTTACATTTAAATGGCAATATGATGCGGGGATGATTAGTGCAGAAAGTTTTTGGAAGCATATGCGGGATAAAAAGAAAGCATACATGGCTTCCAAGTGGAAGAATACGCATTCAATACGCAGTGCTGCTGATCATTATAACTCTCAGGAAGCATTTGATATTATTTATGCTAAAGGGCCGTTGGTGGCTCTGTTGCTTGATCAAAGCATCAAGGAACAGACAAATAATTCAAAGTCTATTGACGATGTTTTTGTTCAACTGTATAGAAACTATAATAGATATCAAGGTAGGCGGTTGTACACGAACAAAGATGTGCTGAATATCCTTACGGATATTACCGGTGCTGATTACAGCAATTTATATAAGAAGTGGGTTTTGGGTACAGAGTCACTTGATTTCTCATCTGTTCCGCAACTTGGCGGTTGAGTCTTGCTGCGAGGGGCAAGGGGGACTTTCAAAAAATAGTCCATTTAAGGACATCTACGTTTTCGTGATGGCTGCTTAAACATATTCGGAATATTTTTTATTCCGACAGGATTTTCACGTGCTGTTTTTGGATAATGCCCTAATACTGGGTATTCCGAACGTGCCGTTTGATTTTTGATGCCCTGTTCACGAAAGGATTGTTATAGGAAAATCACATATTCAACTTAATTTTTGTATAATTTTGTTGTAATGTGGTTATTGATCTGTTTTTTGAGGTGTTATGAAGTGTTAACAGGATATGAAAGGTATAGGTCAAGGCAAGTTCAATGGATTTGAATGCGACGATAACAACAGTGTACGGCACGCCCATAAGAGGGAAAGATGTCGTTGACCTGCTCAAGGTTGAAGGTTCTTTTCGAAGTGCCGTTTACGGCCTCATTGAACGGGAAGTGGTCAAGACAAAATTTCAGGAATACAAAATTAAGTATTCCGATAGAGAATATAAGCAGTTTCTGATTTCCCGTAAGGTGGAGAGCGGGGTTCCGTGTGCCAGAAGCATGGCTAAATTCTGCAGATTGAACGGCGTTACCGAGTTGCTCTGGGAAGAACATGCCAAGGTTTTATTCTATAAAGAAAAAGTAAAGGAATTTGTAGTTACCCCGGTAAAGATCAAAGATTATTTTAAGCAGAATAAGCTCTGCTTTTCCTCTCTCGAAGTTTCGCGGATTGTCGTCAAAGACAAGAAAACCATCGATTTCATCCATAATATGTGCACCCAGAAGGGAAAACATTTCGCCACACTGGCAAAAAAATATTCCCTCGACGAAAACACCGGTAAACTTGGCGGTTCTCTCGGACTGATCAGGCGCGGAACTCTGCCTCATGATGTGGAAAAAGAGCTTTTCTCCTGCAAGAAAGGTGATATTTGCGGTCCATATAATGAGGCCGGGCTTTGGACTCTATATAAGATTTTCAGCAAGAAGACTCCCAAGCTGACCAAAAGTCTGGAGGAATATATTTCAGGTATTATTTTTTCCGACTGGTTGAGGAGTCATGTACTGGAGGCTAAGGCCTAATACCCGTTGAGAGTGGTATCTGTGCGTATTGTCACTAATTTTTCCAAACGAGAAGACTATGGCTATTGACGAAAGAAAGACTGTTAAATTTGAGCAGCAGGCCATTGCTGCCTCTGTCAGGCATCCGATTAAGGCAGCGAAGCTGCTTTATTCCGTACCCAGCTTCATTCTCCGCGGGCCGATATATATCGTGTTTCTGCTGCTGGTTACACTTGTTGTTTATTCCTTTTGGGCTAGAAAAGATGTGCTGGTCACGGCTCCCATGACAATTGTCACCGAGTCCACAACTATTCAGGCCATTGGCGGGGGACAGATCACGGATATACGGGTGGGAGAGAACAGCTATGTCAATTCCGGAGATATGTTGCTGCTGATTCAGGAGCAGACCCGCGCAGGTATGGATACCGAGCAGGAGTCCTTTGACGCCCGCATCAGTGAGCTTGAGCGTGAAAAGGAAAAGGCCAGTAATGAGTACAGTCACAAGCTTTCCCAGTTTAAACTGGAACTTGATGACATGGTTAACAACAGGGGGACCCGCAAGATTTCTCTGGAAGGCCAGATCGCGCAGCTACGCACCCGGATCAACTCTGCAGCAAGAGAACGGGATTTGCGCCAGAAAGAATACAAGACATCTGCCGCACGCTATCAGCGGATGAAAAAACGTTATGAAGCACGCGATATAACTGTAACCCAGTTCGAAAGCGCCCGTTCCGATTATGAACGCCGCAGGAGTGCTGTCAGCGATGCTCAGGCATCTGTTTCCGAGCTCAGTGTGCAGCTGAATACATTGCGCAACCAGTTGTCCAATCTTCAGGACCAGCACGGTGCTGATAAGTTGAAAAAAGAGATTCTGCAGCTTGAGCTTCGGCGCGACAGGGAACTCAAACGTTTTGATGATCGTTTGGCAGGCATGCGTGAACGCCAGGAAAAGGCTCAGCAGCTGATTGAAGGTGTTTCTTTTGACGAGACCTCAACCGAATACGCTGCAGTGTTTGACGGTCTGGTGACCAATGTTCATGTTTCCAAAGGAGAACTTGTTTCTCTGGGGGCGCCATTGATTACTTTGGTTAAAGATACTGCTGCTCTAGAGGGACAGCTTCTGGTCATGAACAAGGACATAGGTAAGCTGGAAATAGGTCAACGGGTCAAAATCAAGTATTTTGCCTTCCCGTATCAGGAATACGGAATTCCGGAAGGCACCATTTATGATATCGCCAAGCGTCCCGGCGGTGTGGATGGTCAGGAGTCTATGTATTTGGTCAAGGTCGCACTTGACGAAGAAACCATCAAACGTGTCGGTTCTTCCAAATCCCAGCCACTTGAAATCGGACTGGAAGGTATAGCCGAGGTCAAGACTGGTGAAAAGCGCTGGATCGAAATGTTCTTCACTCCCATCTCGCAGTTCTTCAACAAGGATAGCGAGGAGTAAGTTTGAATCCGGAGGACATGTTCTCCGGCCGGAACAGCTTTGAGCGTATAGGTTTCAACTGCTGCCAACCGAGAAAATGAGGAAATGATAGATGGATTCGTATAAAGAAGCGGTAAGATATATCCTTGCCACCCATATTATGTTCAGTACCCTCTCTACAGAGGATAAAAAGGCCATTGAGCCGCTGTTTGAAGCCCGCAAGTTTGAGGAAAGTGAACTCGTTTCCGAGCAGTCCTCTCCCATTGACGGGATGTATTTTGTTTATTCAGGCAAACTCAAGGTAAAGCAGACCATTGAAGGGCGCAGGGTGCTGGTCGGAGAATTCGGTCAGGATACCACTCTTGGCGAAATGAGCCTGATCAAAGATAGTGAGTGGGAATATCAGCTTACTTCCACCTCCTCCAAGACTGTCCTCTTGGTTCTGCCCAGTGATCAGGTGCGGGGCATGCTGCCTTCCCGTCCGGCCATGGAGAAGAACTTCAAACGTTATATAGGTCAGGTTGTCGTCAGTCAGCGGCTGCGGGCCATGCTGGGGTCTGGGGAGTGTTCGCAGGAAAAGTTTAAGGAGCTGCTTTCCCATCTGGGCGTAAAGCGCATCCCCAAAGGCAAGAATATTTTTTCTCAGGGAGATGATGATCCGCGTTTGTATTTTCTGGAAACAGGCACTGTCGATCTCATCAAGAAAGTACGTGATGATCTGGTCATTCTGGACCGTGTCTCCCGTGGGGAAGTCGTCGGTGAAATCGGTGCTCTGGCCGAGGATGGAAAACAGACCTATACGGCTCAGGCGGTCACCGATACAACCGTGCTGGTTATCAAGAAACCTGCTGTGGATGCCCTGCTCTCCATTAACCCCCTGCTTGGCGACCAATTCAAGGAACGCCGTGATTATCTGGTCTCCGTGGAACAGGCAGAACTGGAGTCACTTGATCGCGCAGAAGGCATCGATATGCGTATCCGCCTTTCCGAAGGGGTTACCGAAGACGAATTCCGGGCTATGGAAGATAAGCAGGAAGTCAGAACTTTCCCGATTATCAAGCAGGGTAATGACTCAGAATGCGGTGCTGCCTGTTTGACCATGATCACCAAGCATTACGGTAAAAATTTCAAACTGGGCCAGATCAAGGAACTCTCCAATACGTCCAGTGCCAATGATTCTCCGCTGGGAATAATTACCGGTGCGGAAAATCTCGGCTTTCAGTCCAAGGCCTACGCCCTGAAGTTCGAAGAGCTTAAAACCGTCAAGCTGCCGGGCATTGTGGGCTGGGAAGGAAGCCAGTATTCCGTGCTCTACAAGGTCTCCGGTAAAAAAGTATTTCTTGCCGACCCGGTGGATGGAAAGTCCAAAACCCTGACCAAAGAAGAGTTCATTACCGGCTGGACCAGAGCCTCACTGAGTGGGAAGGACAGTTCTGAGGATACCGGACTTTTCATCGGGCTGAACCCGACTACCAGATTCAATCAGCTGACCCCGCCCAAGAAACCGCTGCATCACTTCATTAATTTCCTGCTGCCGTATAAGCATTTCTTCATGGAAGCCATGGGCGCGGCTTTGATTATCAACCTGCTGGGACTGGCCTCGCCGCTTTTCATTCAGGTTATTGTTGATACCGTTGTTGTTCATAAGGACGTCAGTCTCCTGAACATGATGCTGGGCGGTATGGTTTTAGTGGCAATGATGACCACATTGACCAGAGTTGTGCAAAGCCTGCTGCTGGCCCACACCACGGCAAGAGTTGATATGCGTATGATGAGTGAGTTCTACAGGCATATCCTCAGTCTGCCCATGCCTTTCTTCCTGACCCGCAACAAAGGTGAAATTCTGGCCCGATTCGGGGAAAATGCCAAGATCAGGGCTATCTTAACCGGCTCGACCATCACGGTAATCCTGAACACCCTCATGTTGACCATCTATTTTCTGATGATGTTCAGCTACAACTCGAAATTGACTTTTGTCGTACTGGCCTTCATTCCCGGCTATATCGGGCTGATATTGTACTTCACGCCCAGAATTAAGGCCATTTCCCAGCAGATATTCCTGACCAACTCGCAGTCTCAATCATATCTGATTGAATCCTTGAACGGTATCGAGTCAATCAAGGCCACAGCCAATGAATATATGGCCCGTTCCCGCTGGGAAGACGCGTTTGTTGAAAACGTCAACAACTCTTTCAAACAAGCCAAACTTATTCTGACTTCCACAAGTCTGCATAGCCTTCTGGGGTTGGGGTCCACAGTATTCATCCTCTGGATCGGTGCCAACCAGGTTATTGCCGGGACTATGTCCATCGGTGAATTGATGGGCTTCAACATGCTGGTAGGTTTGGTCATGGCCCCTATCCAGCAGATGGTCCAGCTCTGGAACAACCTGCAGGATATCCGTATCTCCATTGACCGCGTGAGCGATGTCCTGAACGTCAAGCCGGAACAGGAAATGATTACCGATGTGGAAAAAATGCCGAAGATTATGGACGAGTGCGATGGATCCATCGATTTCAAGGATGTTAACTTCAGCTACATGGCCGGAGAAAACGAACAGCTCGTTATGCGAGGTTTCAATCTTAATATCGGTTCCGGTGAACACGTAGCGTTTGTTGGTGCTTCCGGTTGCGGTAAGTCCACAATTGCCAAGATGATTCTAGGCTTCAACATACCCAAGAGCGGTGAATGTACCATCGACGGGGTCTCTATCCTTGATTACGATTTTAAATCCCTGCGCCAGAATATAGGTGTGGTTCTTCAGGATCCGTTCCTCATTTCCGGTTCAGTTGCAGAAAATATTGCACTCGGCGATCCCGAGCCGGATATGCGTGCTGTTAAGCGTGCAGCCATGCTCTCTGGTGTTGACGGGGAAATCATGAAGTGGCCCCTTGGTTACCAGACCCGAATAGGTGAAAAGGGAATGGGTATCTCCGGCGGACAGCGGCAGCGTGTCTGCATAGCGCGAGCTTTGTATCGTCAGCCTAAGATTTTAATTTTTGACGAAGCGACTTCCGCCCTTGATAACGAATCAGAAAGCCTGATTCAGGAAAACATGCGTTTCATCCTCAAGGGACGCACATCCATTACCATTGCCCACAGGCTGTCTACCATTATCGATGCGGATAAAATCTGTTTCATCGCTGACGGAAAAGTTTCTGAAATGGGCACCCATAAGCAGCTTATTGATGCCAATTATCTGAGAAAGATGGGCTATCAAGGCAAATACTACAAACTGGCTCAAACCCAGTTCGGCTTGCCGGATCTTGATCTGGACGGCAATAATGAGAAAAAGGCAGATGCTTCTGAGGCTCCGGTTGCTGATTCTGTATCCGGAAATGCTGAGAGTCCTGCTTAGATTCAATCGGTTAAATTGAATACATATCGGGGGAAAAATGAGTGATAGTGATGACAAAACAATGCTGCAGGTTGGGGATTTAAATCAAGCTGGCAGCGAAGAGTCTCCAGAAGCGAAACTCATATGCCTTGACGATTCGGCCTTACCGGAAGAATCAAAGAGTCTGGTGGTTAAGCTTAAGGAAGATGACGTTGTTTTCGGTCGCGGAGGCGATTCGACGGTAATCCTGGCATTTAAAAAAGTCTCGCGGATGCATGCGCGGGTCTATCCATCAGGTGACGGTTGGGGCATTGAGGACCTTAAAAGTACCAACGGTGTGTGGATCAACAACAAGCGGATTACAAATTCCCTGCTTGCTTCAGGAGATACTGTAACTATTGGCTCCATTCCTTTCAGGTATGAACTTGTCAGGCCTGAGATTGAAGGGGTTGCATCTGAAGTCGATGAAGAACCAAGCGACGAGAAGACTATGCTTTTTGGTGATCTCGGAGCTTCAGATGCCATGATTTCCGCAAGCGAAAAGAAAGACGACGAGCCTGAAAAGGTTGCCGAAGAAAAACCGGTGGCCAGACCGGCCGCTAGAAAGGCGGCACCAAAAGCTACTGTGAATAAACCGGCGAAGAAGGGTGTAATGGCGAAGATCGTCGTCCTGTTGCTTCTTCTTTGTGCCGCAGGCGGTGGAGCTTATTACTACACATCCATATATTCAGTACAGCAGGTTCAGGAGTCCTTAGTCAGAAAGAACCAGAAGAAAATTAAAAACTTTGTGCGTGACTACGAAGTCTATAATGATACATTCGACCATCAATCCTATGTCGAGGAAATGGGGACATTGAATGATTTGCTCAGCCTTGTGCAGGAAGGGTTGACCCGGTACCCGGACAACGTTGATCTACAGGCAGAAGAATCCACAGTTATCCTCCTGCGTCTGGAAAGGCAGGTGGCCAAGCTCTTCGCAGAAGGCAGAGAGTCCGAAGTGATTGGGCTAATTGAAAAAACTGAAAAAGAAGTACTTAATTACTTCCGGAACGGTGAAGATGACAAGTCTTCTGCATTTAGCAGGATCAAAGAAGTGGCAAGTCTTATTGATCTGCTTGATATTACTGCAAAATATCAGATTTTTGCTCTCAAATATCCTTTCCCGAGTGTACCAAGCACTGTAAAGATAACTTCACAACTTAAAGATGATATTATTCGTATTAAAGGGTTGAAGGATAATTTCAGTGATCTTCTTAAAAGTAACAACAAAGCTTTACGGGTAACATTCAAATATATGAATGGAATGGTTAAACATGTTGATGATCAGGTCTTGACATTAGTGGAGAAATGGTATCATTTCATTTATAAAAGTTAATGATACTTAAAAAAAATTATCCGAAAGTCAGTCGCGCATAAGTACGGCTGACTTTCAGATAATATGGATATTAAATTTCGGCAAGAATGCTCGTTGGTTAGGGCAAATTATAGACAGAACTAGGATACTTAAATGAAGCACAAGCGAAAAATATTACTGCTAGCCTTCGCACTGACATTCCTGATGCACGTAAGTGCGGGTACGGGATTCGCGCAAGATGATCAAGACTCGCTTTTGGATAGTTTGTTTCAGTCCAAAACAGACGATACATTAGTGTCATTGATTAAAGAGGCGACAAGCAAGAAGGCCGAAGGCGGGCAGGGATTGATGTTCGGAAAGGATGTAACGGTTCTTTCTTATGAGGAAATCCCGCGTACTGTGCTGGAAAGCAATCCGAATATTGAAATGTCCGAAATCAATATTAAGATGTCTGAATCCAAGAAGGATGAGGCGGACGCATATTTCTATCCTACCTTTGATTTTATGTTCAATTATTACCAGTATGATACCTATAACCGCAGCGAGGAGATAGGGCGTCTACGTCAGGTGGAAATTGATTTTGATGAGTTTGAGGCTTCATTTGTACGCATGCAGACCGGTGAGGCTGAGGTCAGCTCTCTGCAGTGTTTGCCCAGAGTTTATGACAGTACTACTGATACCTGGCTTTATGAAGGTGACTGTGCTGACCAGACAGCATATTCTGTAAGGACTGAATTTGCCAGTGGGAGTGCTTCATATCCCACATATCCGGAGCAGCTGTCCGGTTCAGTTGGAATTGCCCAGCCTTTGGAGTGGGGGCAGTATTTGAATTTAGGCTTTTTGGTCGAATACCAGAATGTCCGATATCCTTCGCTGGGTGAGTGGAGTGCCTTGTACAGTGCTCCTACCGGAGTTGATTTCCCCCTTGGGCATAATCCGTGGGCTTCAACCCTTTCCGGCGGATTTACCACCGCACTGCCTTATACAAAGGATTTCGGTAAGGATGGATTTAGGCCTACAGTAGCAGCCAAGCTGGCTCAGATCGGTAGTAAACAGCAACAATTTAATCGTAAAAACGCAATTAACTCGCTAATTTCCGGGTCGCAAATAGCTTATTGGGATCTGGTTAAATCTATCAAGAAATTACAGATTATCCATAATCAGCTGGTTGTAATGAATGATATTGTTGAGCGAACAAAGCGTCTTTATCTGGACGGCATGCGTACCACCTATGATATGGTGCAGGCTGAATCAAATTTTGCTCAGCTTCAGGATCGCAAAGAGATAGCCTGGAGTGAAATGGTGGTGGCATCCAACCACCTTTCTGAATTGCTGGGCCGTGAACCTGATGAATTCCTTTTCCCTGTCAATTACATCCCCAGACTTAAAGACCGTTTTGAAGTTGACGAAAAGGCCAGTTTGGCGGAGGCCAACGAAAATCGCCCTGATTTGAAGTTGGCCCAGATAAATCTTGAATCTTCTTCCATTGAGGAAAGATACAGTCAAAACCAGATTCTTCCCGATCTGAAATTTTTTGTGAATTTCAGTCTTGCTCAGGAGAATAATGTTTATGGCTACTCAACTTTTGGCGAGTCAATCGGACATCTTGGCGATCCCGATTCCGTAAATTGTTTTGTGGGATTTTCGTACAGCCTGCCTTGGGGTAATAAAGCTCTGGAAGCTTCCTATGCTCAGGCCAAAGCCCGCAAACGGCAGGACGCGATGAAGGTTGAACTGACCAAAAACAAAATGGTCGAAGAAATTAATCTGGTAAGTTCTCAGGCCATGAGCAGTAAGCGGTTGATCGATATGTCCGCTTTGAATTTGAAATTGAAACAATATGCATACGACAAGGCAAAGCAACTCCGACAGGATGATCAGCAGATTTCAGATTTTGAGTTTCTAGAAAAATTCAATGATCTTCTTGATGCAAAATTGAGTTATCTCAATGCATTGGTGGAACACAGGAAAGCTTATGTTCAACATCAGGCTTCAATTGGTACTTTGTCTGAAATTTATGCTCCCGAAACGGGTGAAGACAAATAACAGGATAGAGCAGCATGATGAAAAATAATTATATTTACGCACTTAAGTCCGTTTCTCTGCTCTTGTGTCTTCTTCTGCCGGTAGCAAGTTACGCGCAGGAAACACCGGAGAATCAGCCTGAACAGGTTATTGCTGAGAGCAATGCCGGTTCAGAAATTCTGGTTGATGAAAAGGCCGGTGAGCAGGAAAGTGAAACCATAAAATTTTTAAAGGCTTCACTTGAGTCCAGCGGTTCTCCTGCATTGAAGAGTCTGGTTCTTGATAAATCCATGTTTGTCGCAGGCTCGCGTGTTCTTGCGCTAAAGGCTCTGGAGAAAAACCTTTCCATTGAACGTTCCAAGATTTGGCGTGAAGTCGCCGGAGAGAGTATCGAGGAGGCACGTGCCTATTTTGATCCGGTCTTCAACCTTTCGGTAAACTACACCCATTCTGAAAAAAATAAGAGAGAGGTCAGGCTGGATTCGGACCGCAGAGGGACAACCAACGCTGCAGGTGTTGAGACCGGTACTGACGCGGACCGCTATATCATTTTTGAACCTAACTCTCCTATTGAATATCTTTATTATGATCAGCCGAGACGGGCCGGGTATTACCCTGAGACCACTTCGGCATGGAATAAGCTGACCTCAAACGATATTCCGTATCTTTATGAGCCTGATGAATCCGCAACTTATAATATTAACATTAACCAACGTATCCCTTGGGGACCGAATCTTAATCTTGCCCTGACCACAGTGGAGTCTGATTCCCGTTGGATTCTTTTTGATAAGAGTGATTGGGGTCATTATGACCGGCCATGGAAATCAACTTTGACGGCAACCTTGTCTCTGCCGCTGCCGTTTACCCGTAACTTTGGTGAGTATTCATGGGCTGATTCCGAAGTAGAGCGTACTAGGCTGGATGAAAAGCAGGCGTATTGGGAAGTAAAATCCACAATTAACAATACCTTGTTGACAGTTGGTCAGGCATACTGGGATCTTGTTTATGCTGTTAAATCCTTGGAAGCATCCATAAGCCAGCGTCAGCGTGTGGAAAAAATTCTGGAAAAAACCCAGTTCAGGTATGATGAAAGATTGGCGACTGAATATGATCTGGCACAGACCAAATCACGTTTAGCATCCGCCAAGGATAGTGAAGTCCAGTCCTGGAAAAATCTGCTGACCGCATCTAACGTACTGGGAGATCTGCTGGATATTAAGGAAGAGGTTCTCATCCTTCCCAGTGGCTATGAAGCTCTTATGGGCAAGAGACTGGATGGTCTTACTGAACAAGCTTCCTCAGGAATTAAAAATAACCCGGAATTGAGAAAGCAGGCAGTTATGATCAAGTCAGCCGACTTGATTGTAAAGCAGCGTGATAATTATACAAGGCCGGACCTGCAGGTTACTGCAGCATATACCAGCACACAGGCCAGCTCTGTTTACGGTTACAGAGATCTGGGTGAATCACTTGGTGATGTTTTTCTGAACTCCGATAAAACTTCGTCTAATTTCACTTTTAACTACGGCTACCAGCTTTTCAACAAAGGGCCTGAAGCCATGCTCGTGACCTCCAAACATTCCCGCGATTATCAGCAGGTGGATAAGAAAAGGATCGAGCTCAGCCTTAGGCATGACCTTGCAGATGGTATGGCCCAGCTTGTTTCTGCAGAGTCCCGGATAGGTATTACCGAGCAGAACCTGAAACTGGCTAACACAGCATATGAAAAGGCTCTTGCTTTGCGTGATGATGACGAAACCACTGAGTACGAGGTTCTGACCAAGAACATCGATGTACTCGCCGCAGAGTTGCGGTATGTCAGGGCCAGAGTTGAGATGAAAAAGGCTGAAGTGAGTATGCTGCATGCCCTTGGTGTTCTTCCGGAAGTTTATGCTGACGTAACGGCGCAGACCGATTTTGATCGTCATCGGATCCATCTCCTGAGAGCATCCAAGAAAAATAAAAACATACAGGAAGGCAGTTAAATGACTTCTAGGTTAATTTCCAAAAAATATACACTGCTATTAGCTGTATTCCTGCTTTTGGCAGCAGGGACTCAGGCCTTTGCCCAGCAGGCTGAAGAAGGCAAGGCTGCTGTAGGCGATCTTATTGCTGAATCTCTTGGCGAGCATAACAGTGAATGGGCTACTCACCTGATAAATCAGGCTCTTACTGATAGTGATCAGGATTGGAAAGATGTGAAAGGTAAGGAGCGTGTGCTGGTCAGCCCGAAGCAGGCTGCGCTTGGTGCTCTCCAAAAGAACCTTTACATTTCACTCTCGCGTGAAGATGCGAAAATCGCAGATGAGGCTATTCAGGAAGCCAAGGCTATTTTTCTTCCGGTATTTCGGGTTTCAGGAGACTTCACAAGTAAAACTGTGAATAAGCGCAGCAAAGAGGCTGTGATTATGACCAGCAAAAACTTGTTTACTCCTCCTACAAATATTCCGCCGAACCCGAATGTAACAACACCGCAAATTACGCAGATCGGTTGGAAACAACAGGCGGAAGGGCAGCTTGAAACTCATGAAGTTTATGCTTCAAAGCCCGGTAAAGACGATCCTAGTTATGATGCCAATATGGATGTCGGCGTCACCCAGCAATTGCCTTGGGGACCGACCCTTGATCTGGGAGTGAATCTGGCTTGGAACGGAAATGAATATAATGAACATGGACACAAGCTTAAGAATCCCCGTCAGTGGACAATGGGTACTGTGCTTTCCATGGTAATTCCTCTGCCCTGGACACAGGGATTCGGTCCGGACTCAGCACAGGAACTTGCTCGTGATATAAGTGAAAAGCAAAGCGAGCAGTCTTTCTGGAACGTTAAGTCTACTATTAATTCCATCCTTTATCAGACTGACCATGCCTATTGGAACCTTGTTGGAGCTTGTGAAGCCCTTAAAGTGGCAATTGAGAACCGCAAGATGGCCAAGAGTCAGCTTGATCGGATGGAGGCAATGTTTGCAGACGGAATGGCAACCAACTACAGCAAGCTGCAGAGTGAAGCAGAATATGCATCCGCAAAAATGGCCGAGGAAGAGGCCTTACGGACAATGCTGGACAGCAGCTACGCCCTTGCCGTTCTGGTAGATAGCGATCCTTCCCGGACACAGGCCAATCTTTACCTTCCCGGTAAGGAGATGGAGGGTGTGAAAGGTTTGGAACTGGAAGCCAGCGAAGCCAGGGATATGGCTATGAAAACCCGGCCTGAATTGAAATCCAGTAAGTTGGGAATTGAGGTTGCCGAACTTGAAAGGGACGTGAGTAAAAACAATGCCCGTCCGAATCTTAAGGCTTACACTTCTTGGAATGTTCGTCAGGAAGGGGCAACAGTAGGTTACAAAACTCCTGGTGACGCAATCGGTCACATGGCTGATCCTGATCAGGTTATTCAGAGTTATTCCGGAGTATACAATTACCCTCTCTTTAACAGGTATTATGACGCCAAATACAAGAAGGCTAAGTTTTCCCTCACAGAATCCAAAATTGTGGAGAGTTCGGTTCAGAATAATGTAAATTTAGAAGTTGAAAACGCGCTTGCCTCCCTTGAGTCCGCGCGTTCCCGTTACGCATCATCTGAACAGGCCCTTGAGTTCGCTCAGATTGCTTATGATCGTGTTTCAGAAAATCATGAAATGGGAGAAGCAACCGAATTTGAACTTAATGCCGGACTGCAGCGGCTCATGAATGCCAAGTTGGCATTTGTTCAGGTTCAGCTCGATCTGCGCAAAGCCACCTCCTCTCTTTATGCTGCTCTCGGGTCTATTGGAGATGAGCTGGTTAAGACTCAGGCTGAAGTTGGAGATTTTGAAAAATATCGTCTCGGACTGCTTAAGTCCGGTGGTGCCATGAATTTTTTCAATCTTGCTGAAAAATAGACCTAACAACCAGAGAGCGCGGGATAAATGAGGATAGGTATTTTTGCACATACTGAAAGTCAACAGGCCCGGGCTTTGGTTGAACTTTTTGATTCTGAACAGGACACGCAATGTGTCCTGTTCGATTTGTCTATTCCATCTGACGCAGAAACATCTATATCCCCGGACAAACTCTTTTTTGCAGGTGAACGTGTTGATACTCTGGATGTAGCTATCCTGCATGGATATTCCTACGATAATCCGGTAGTTCCCCAAGCTGATGATTTTCAAGATTTCAGCGTATGGCAGTTTGGATATCTATCAACGCAACAAAACCAGAGTTACCTCTTCAGTCTATTTTCCGAAATGAGTCGCCGTGGGGTAGAGGTGTTGTGTCCTCCTCGGGCACATGTGCTATGCTACGAAAAGACACATCTGCTCTACCGGCTTAAGCGCAGTGGTGTATCCGTTCCCTCATTTATCCTTTCCAATACAATGGATGATGTTGTTGAGTTCGTATCCAAGAATGTGTGCTCGGTATGGAGGCCATCAACCGGCAGGGCTTTGTGGCAGCTATTTACCGATCGTCAACGTGAATTTTTAATCAATGCCGATAAGCCTCCTGTTATGGTAGCCGAGACTGTAAAGGGGCCTTTTTGCCGTGTTTTCTCATTTAGAGGCGAACCTGTTATGGCCTTGAAAATGGGATACCCTAACGCTGAGCCTCCTGAAAATTTGGAAGTGTTATGGGAATATGAGCCTTCTCAAAAATTAAGGGAAGCGTGCAAATTGATTTACGATAGTAGTGATATCGGTTGGGCTCAGGTCATGGGTGTAGAGGGTGATGATACATTCTGGGTATATGATGTGGATACTGATCCTATTCTTAACTGGCTTCCTGACGCTCAGCGAGTCTCCCTGCTCGATTCATTGGCGCTTTTATTGGCAGGTAAACAGGGTGAGAAAAAACCACTCTTGGAAGCAGAGGAAAGATCCCCTCTTTTTTTAAGACGGATGTTGAGGATTTTGTTTGATTTTGAATACGCTAAGTATGGAAATTAAGATTATTTAACAACACGATTGGGATGTGGTGGTTGCAGGTATGCAGAACAATGAGAGTTTGAAGATCAATTATATCGGAATGACCGATGTGGGGAATGTTCGTGAATTGAATGAGGATACGATCCTTGTCCACGGTGAAAACGGGCTTTTTGTTGTTGCAGACGGCATGGGTGGGCACGGTGCCGGGGATAAAGCCAGCCAGACTGTTTGTCAGGTTCTCGAAGACAGAATCGGTTCTGTGGATCCTGACCATGATGTTGAAGAAGATGATGATGCGACTGTAATAAATATTTTCGGAAGTGAAACAGAAGAAGACGATTCCGATGAAGCTACCAGTAACGAAGTTCCAAACCCGATAGTCGATTCTGTCAGCAGTGCTGTTGTGGCTGCTAATTTTGAAGTTTTTCGCAAAAACAGTGAGGACGGTTTCAAAGAAGGTCAGGGTATGGGAACTACTGTGGCCGGAATGTGGGTCTACGGTGAAGGTGAGTACGCCTGCCTGTTTCATATCGGTGATAGCCGTGTGTATCGTTTCCGCAGGAATGAATTGGTCCAATTAACTACGGATCATTCCATGTTTGAAGAATGGAAACGTAAAGGTCAGGTCGGGGAGCCTCCGAAAAAGAATATACTTATGAAGGCAATGGGGCCTTTTTCCCACATTGAACCGGATACTGTTATCTCCATGCTTACCAAAGGTGATATCTTTTTGATCTGCTCAGATGGACTGACAGGAATGATTACCGATGCCATGATCGCCGATATTCTGGCAAAGAGTGCTGATATAGATCAGGCATGCGCTAAGCTCATTGATGAAGCTAAAGCTCATGGCGGCAAGGATAATGTTTCAGTTATTCTGGTCCAGAGTATCTAGGGCTGCATGCATGTAATTTTTCCAGACTGTTTCATGCAAATGGAAACGGCCTAATCATTCGCATTAATATTTAGGGCAAAGTGCAGCCTTAGCCACCGAATTTAGATAGAACGCAAGAAAGCCCAGCTTTATTTTTAAAGCTGGGCTTTCATTTGCTGTGGAGCTTCCGAGCAGGATTGAACTGCCGACCTTGTCCTCAGTGCAGGGTGAATACGGCTTGGATGGGGTAACCTGTTCAATCCGTTTTTCATGGGGTGGTAAGTCTTTTGTATGCGGTGTCAGATAGTTTGACTAGGTTGGCTGTTGAAACAGCTGCTCTTATTTGATATCAAATTCGACTTGAAGCGAATTGATTTTCAGGCAGCAGATGAACAGTCTTGAATCTATAAATTTTAAGGGGTCGAAAATGAAGAAACTGAAAACACTGGTTACATCAGCAATTGTTCTGGTCATGCTCATGGGCATGGCTGCCACCGCTAATGCATGGACACTGTTCCTGCCCATTCAGGGATTTCATAAAAATGTAGAACGCGCCCTGCTGCGCGAAAAATATGAAGAGCCGCAGGAAGCCAAAGAGTACTGGGCCAAGGCCGCAGAACTGGGCGAAGAGTTGCTGGAATCCAACGATGAACGCACCTCGTACCTGATCGGAACCGCACGGGCTTATTACGGGCTGGGTGAGTACGAAAAGTCCATCGGGCTGTATGAAAAGATTATTGAAATCAAAAAGGGGCAGAAGGTTGAAGACATAGCTGCTGATTATCCGTGGGTTTACGTTTATCTCGGCCTTGCCAATGCCAAGGTTGGCAACAATGTGGATGCCGTAAAGTACTGGAAGCAGGTTCCCCAAAAGATAGGCCCTGTTTACAACTCCATTCAGGAACAGATCGGGGTGCTTGAGGGTAAACAGACAGCTGAAGTGAAGTAATGACCAACACTGTCGAATATCTGGACACACATGCCTATTGGGAAACTGTCTCTGATTATGATCAGCAGGTTGTTTCAATTTTTGTAACTGAAAATGCAGTCACCGAGGCTTTGAGGGATTTTCCTGATAAGCCGGGGGTGACTGTAGCCGATTTCGGGTGCGGGGTTGGTAATTCCTTTAAACATCTTCGTGAATTCCGACGGGTTTATGCCGTGGATGCTTCCTCGAATATGCTGGAGCAGGCCAAGGCACAGCTTGAGGATAATGTGGAGCTTGTTAAGGGAAAGATTGAAGATACCAGATTGCCGGAAAAATGCGGCTTAACGTTGGGGCTGGCTTCAGTCATGCCGGAGAGCATCGACCATTTTCATGTGTTGATGGACAATCTGGTCCAGAATACCTTGGAAGATGGTACTATCATGTTGTTCCTGCCTTCTTTGGAATCGCGTACCTTCGCTTTCCAGACCTATGTTGACATTATGGTTGAGGAAGGTCGTAGTCAGGAAGATATCTATGCTGAAATCAGCAATGATATTCAGCGGTATCAGTTCAACCCTTTGGGTTTTATGCTTACGGATCAGGGAACCATGCAGAAGGCTTGGCTTTACGAGGAAATCAAGTACAGGCTGGCAGGGTATGGGTTCAGTTCCATTGATATTAAGAAGTTTGAATGGGATTGGGAGAAGCAGATTAAAAAAACGAAATACGCCGAGTACCCTAAGCACTGGGGCTGGTTTGTAGTGATAAAAAGATAAGGAGATCCACGCATGAAAAAGAAATTAACCTCATTGGCAATAGTCCCCGCCTTGGCCCTGATAGCCCCGGCTGTTCCTTCCACTGTACAGGCAGATTCTACCATTACCATAGAGCAAGCCGCCGACAACATCGAATCCGCAATCCACGATGCCATGAAAACCGCAGGCCGTGCGGGTAATCCAACCCTGTCGCAGCTTGGCGGGGTGCAATCGGGAAGTACATCCCATGATGCAGGCGGTGATGGAGCTGGCGGGGGAAGTAGTCAGAGTGGTTCTAGTGGTAGTTCGACTTCCAGCGGTTCAACTTCATCGGGTACGAGTTCGTCGTCAGGCGGCGCAGGTGGCCCCGGCGGTGGTAATAATGGTTGAATAAGTCATGGATGTATTAACACGATTCTATAGTAACGTAGGGGGCGCAAAGTACGTACTGGGCACCGTTACAATGAGGTGTAGTGGAATGGAAGACGTAAGTTACGCGTCCAACCCTGAATGTATCAAAGAAGGATGAGACAGCAGTGCAGATAAAGTGGAGCTTATTTTTTCTTTGGTAATATTTGTGTCAGGTTTAACCATTAAACCGCAACCGCACCATCTCAACCATCTTTGCAGGTACTTTCCGAGCCGCC
Organism: Maridesulfovibrio sp.; assembly: GCF_963678865.1. Taxonomy (NCBI): domain Bacteria; kingdom Pseudomonadati; phylum Thermodesulfobacteriota; class Desulfovibrionia; order Desulfovibrionales; family Desulfovibrionaceae; genus Maridesulfovibrio; species Maridesulfovibrio sp. Next base: position 3,302,627 of record NZ_OY787459.1, read on the forward strand.
GTGATAGAGTGAATTAAATTATAATCATTTTTAGGATATCCATTCATGAAAAAGAAATTAACCTCATTGGCAATAGTCCCTGCCTTGGCCCTGATAGCCCCGGCTGTTCCTTCCACTGTACAGGCAGATTCTACCATTACCATCCAACAAGCCGCAGAAAACATCGAATCCGCCATCCACGATGCCATGAAATCCGCAGGCCGTGCGGGTAACCCGACCCTGTCGCAGCTTGGCGGTGTGCAATCGGGAAGCACATCCCACGATGCTGGCGGTGACGGGGCTGGCGGGGGGAGTAGTCAGAGCAGTTCCAGTGGTAGTTCGAGCAGTGGGACCAGTGGTAGTACCGGGGGTAGTACTGGTGGGTCCAGTGGGGCTTCTGGTCAGGGAGATAGTCCAGATTAGATTTATATTACAGGTACTTAGGTGGCATAATTAATATTCATTACTATTTAAATTGATGCATTATGAAAACATCCATACAAAGATTATTTCTCACCCTGCTCATCCTAGTGGCAGTGGCAACTATGGCACAGGCTGACACCATTACTATCCAACAAGCCGCCGACAACATCGAATCCGCAATCCACCATGCCATGAAATCCGCAGGCCGTGCGGGTAACCCGACCCTGTCGCAGCTTGGCGGTGTTCAATCGGGCAGTACGTCCCATGATGCTGGCGGGGATGGTGCTGGCGGGGGATCGAGTCAGAGTAGTTCTAGTGGTAGTTCGAGCAGTGGTATCAGTGGTAGTACCGGGGGAAGTACTGGTGGGTCCAGTGGGGCTTCTGGTCCGGGTAATAGTCCAGATTAGATTTATATTACAGGTACTTAGGTGGCATAATTAATATTCATTACTATTTAAATTGATGCATTATGAAAACATCCATACAAAGATTATTTCTCACCCTGCTCATCCTAGTGGCAGTGGCAACTATGGCACAGGCTGACACCATTACCATCCAACAAGCCGCAGACAACATCGAATCCGCAATCCACGATGCCATGAAATCCGCAGGCCGTGCGGGTAACCCGACCCTGTCGCAGCTTGGCGGTGTGCAATCGGGAAGTACCTCCCATGATGCTGGCGGTGATGGGGCTGGCGGGGGATCGAGTCAGAGTAGTTCGAGTGGGAGTTCGAGCAGTGGGACCAGTGGTAGTACCGGGGGTAGTACTGGTGGGGCTAGTAGGGGTTCTGGCAATGACGGAAATAGTCCAGGTTAGATTTATATTACAGGTACTTAGGTGGCATAATTAATATTCATTACTATTTAAATTGATACATTATGAAAACATCCATACAAAGATTATTTCTCACCCTGCTCATCCTAGTGGCAGCGGCAACTATGGCACAGGCTGACACCATTACCATCCAACAAGCCGCAGAAAACATCGAATCCGCCATCCACGATGCCATGAAATCCGCAGGCCGTGCGGGTAACCCGACCCTGTCGCAGCTTGGCGGTGTTCAATCGGGCAGTACGTCCCATGATGCTGGCGGGGATGGTGCTGGCGGGGGATCGAGTCAGAGTAGTTCTAGTGGTAGTTCGAGCAGTGGTATCAGTGGTAGTACCGGGGGAAGTACTGGTGGGTCCAGTGGGGCTTCTGGTCCGGGTGATAGTCCAGATTAGATTTATATTACAGGTACTTGGGTGGCATAATTAATATTCATTACTATTTAAATTGATACATTATGAAAACATCCATACAAACATTATTTCTCACCCTGCTCATCCTAGTGGCAGCTACAACTATGGCACAGGCTGACAAAAAAACATGTAGGCCGCTTCAAAAAGACACTTAAAATCATCTGTATCCTTGACGAGCATTGAAAACGATATTATTTTTGATGTTAAATAAGACACCTAAAAAGGAGTTGAAGATGATGCAAAAAATATATGCAAATAAAACTGTAAGTGTTACAGAATTGAAGCGCAATTTGGCTTCAATACTGGATCGAGCCGGGAACGATCCCGTGGCCGTGCTTAACCACAACAAGCCGGAAGCCTATTTGCTTTCAGCAGCTTCTTATGAGCGGCTGCTTGAACGGCTGGAAGATCTTGAAGATGCGCGTTTGGTGCAGGAGCGCGCGGACGGTCCGTTTGTAGAAGTGAGTATTGATGATCTATAAGCTGCGTTTTCACGAATTTGCCTTGAAGGAATGGAAAAAACTGGATTCAACGCTTCGAGAGCAGTTCAAAAAGAAGCTTGCTAAACGTTTGGAAAATCCTCGCGTACCCTCGGCAGCACTTTCTGGTCTGGCGGATTGCTACAAGATCAAATTACGCAAAGCCGGGTACAGACTCGTATACAGGGTTGACGACGATATTCTGTATGTAACTGTTGTGGCCGTCGGCAAACGGGATCGTTTCGGCGTATACCGCTCGGCAGAAAACAGGCTGTAGTTTTGCTGTTGTGGGCTGAAAATGACTAAATTATTAGTATAAACAGTGGACCAAGTGACGACTGGTGCCATCGAGAAAAAAATGAACAAGATACAAACACTACTCCTCACCCTGCTCATCCTAGTGGCAGCGGCAACTATGGCGCAGGCTGACACCATTACCATCCAACAAGCCGCAGACAACATCGAATCCGCAATCCACGATGCCATGAAAACCGCAGGCCGTGCGGGTAACCCTACCCTGTCGCAGCTTGGCGGTGTTCAATCGGGAAGTACCTCCCATGATGCTGGCGGTGATGGTGCTGGCGGGGGATCGAGTCAGAGTAGTTCCAGTGGTAGTTCGACTTCCAGCGGTTCAACTTCATCGGGTACGAGTTCGTCGTCAGGAAGTGGAGGGCCGGGCGGTGGCAATCAGTAAAAATAATGGTAAGCTGCTACCGCGTGGGCGCGATGATCAGGGTGCGACCGGCACAAGGATAAGTAGTGGGAAAGAAGACGTAAGTTACGCGCCCAACCCTGAATGTATCAAAGAAGGATGAGACAGCAGTGCAGATAAAGTGGAGCTTATTTTTTCTTTGGTAATATTTGTGTCAGGTTTAAGCATTAAACCGCAACCGCACCATCTCAACCATCTTTGCAGGTACTTTCCGAGCCGCCGTGATTTATTTTGCGGCGGTTTTTCTATTTTTCCACCCAGCCGGATATTGACACGGTGTATCCGAATGAATACATTTTAAACATGAATCAGTTCGACAGCACAGATGTCTTTGATAAATGGCTTTACAAGCTTAAAGATCATGTAGGGAAAGCCCGCATTCTTTCAAGGATTGACCAAGCTAAGTTCGGACTGTTCGGTGATTGTAAATCTGTTGGTAATAATGTTTCTGAAATGAGGATTTCAGTTGGTCCGGGCTATAGGGTCTATTTTACCAAAGTCCGTGACAGGTATTATTTTTTGCTGGCAGGCGGGGATAAATCCAGCCAGAAGAAAGATATTTCAAAGGCACATGTACTGGCTGATGAAATAAGAAGTGAGGTGTAATCATGGCAAAGACAAAGCCTTTTGAAACATATGAACATCTTGATAATGAAGAAGTCATAGCTGAATATTTGAATGCAGCACTTGAATCAGGCAATCAGGATGTAATGCTTATGGCTGTGGCTAATATTGCCAAGGCTAGAGGGATGAGCCAGTTGGCTAAAGATGCCGGACTTGGCAGGGAAAGCCTGTATAAGGCCCTTAGTCCCGGTGCTCAGCCGCGATACAGCACGATCATGAAGGTTCTCGGTGCTCTTGGGGTTTCACTGCGTGTTGAGCCTAAAGAAAAATCAATGCAGTAGGCTATCGACTGGTACTGCCACCAAATCTTACGATGTAATACAGCCGTTCCGTATCCTACGGGACGGCTTTTTACTTTTCCACCCAGCCGGATATTGACCATTTGTCATACACGTATTAATTGTATGACAAAGGAGGGTTAAAAAATGTTATCAGTACGTTTACCCGAAGAGATTGAACTGAAACTGTCCCAACTGGCAGAAAAAACAGGCCGTACCAAATCATATTATGCTAAGAAGGCCATCATCGCCTTTCTTGAAGATAGGGAAGATCATTTACTGGCTGTTCAGGCATATGAAGAACACCTTGAGAACGGCAGTAAGACCTTTTCCAGTGCAGAAGTGAGAAAAGACCTTGGGCTGGACGGTTGAGTACAGCTCAAGGGCCAAGAAGAGCCTCAGGAAGCTTGATAAGAAGGTTGCTGAACGCATTCTCGACTACATGGATGATCTGCCGGAAGACCCTCGGGATAAAGGTAAAGCCCTGCTGGGTAACCTTGATGGATTCTGGCGTTACCGTGTGGGGGATTACAGGGTGCTGGCAAAACTTGAGGATGATAAACTTATAATCCTCGTGGTTGAAGCTGGGCACCGCCGTAAGATTTATGGTGGTCATTGATTTTGGGGACTTCAGTGTAGTTAGTTCGTGCCACCGTCAAATTTATACAGAACGCTAGAAAGCCCAGCTTTATTATTAAAGCTGGGCTTTTTGATTGCTGTGGAGCTTCCGAGCAGGATTGAACTGCTGACCTCGTCCTTACCAAGGACGCGCTCTACCGACTGAGCCACGGAAGCATCCGATTATATAGTGGCTTTCTTTAGCGATAATGCCGCGAGCGACACGCTCAACCGCTTAAGCGGGAGCTTCGTTGAAAGCCTTAGAGAACTTGTTTGCAAAGATCATGTTGTCAAAAGAAAGGGTCGTAGAGGTCTACGACCCTTGGGGGTATCTTTTTGACGTGGTCGGGATGAGAGGATTTGAACCTCCGACCCCTTGAACCCCATTCAAGTGCGCTCCCAGGCTGCGCTACATCCCGACGTCACGAAGAGAGTATCTATGGAATTGTGGCGGACAAGTCAACACCTTTTTTTAAAAAAATGAATTTTATTAAAAATCAAATGATTAAAAGGATTGTGAACCTTGGGGCAGTATGCTGTGCGCCATTAGCTGGAAGGGGTCGGCCATGTGTATGAGGGCTATGTTTTTGTTCGGTTTTGATTGCAGTTTCTGTTGCTTGCGGGATAGACTTGCGGAGACTTTTTGCAGTGACTGTAGTTGCTGCAAATGTATTCAGAACAATTTCTTTAGTGAGGGTTGCAGTATATGAGTTTGCTGGACTGGTTGCCGTTTTTTAAGAAGAAAGAGCCGGAGTTGGACCCTGAAGAGGCTCGCAGGCAGTTGACTGCCCGTTATGATCAGTTCCGGCTTTTGATTCAGGCCAATACCAAGACCCATGAGCATATTGCTGAATTGGAAGAAGCTCTGCGCGGATTCCATCCTTACGGCATGCATTATGTCCGCGCTCTGTGTACCCGCATTTCCGTCAGTACCTATAAAATGATCCGGCATTTGAACGAATTGAATCCTGAACCTTATGGCAGGCTCTTTGATCGTTTCAATGAGATTCAGGAGCTTGTTTCGCAGCAGATTAAGCCTGTTAATTATTCCGGAGAAGGAGAACTTGTTCTTGATTTTGACCGTGTGGGGCGTGATCAGGCTGACCTTTGCGGACCGAAGATGGCTATGCTCGGTGAGGCCGGAAAGAGTCTCGGGCTTAAGATTCCGGCAGGTTTTGTCGTATCCACTGTGGCCTTCCGAAGGTTCATGGCTCAGGATGGGCTACAGACCGAAATTGACCGCATTATTCAGGCCACGGATTTTGATGACCGGGACGAGGTCTTTCAGGTTTCATCAAAGGTAATGCAACTGATCATCTCCACTGAGTTTTCCGAAGAAATTTCAACGGCGATAATGGACGGTTATAAACGGTTGCGGGATTTATTGGGCCGTGAAGTCCGGTTGGCTGTACGCTCCAGTGCTCTGGGTGAGGATGTGGAGGGTGCGGCCTTTGCCGGTCAGTACCGTTCTATTCTGAATGTGGAGTCCGGTTCCCTGCTAATGACGGTGAAAGAGGTAATGGCCTCCAAATATTCCATGCAGGCCATGGCCTACCGCAATAATCGCGGACTAAGGGATGAGGACGTGGCCATGAGTGTCGGCTGTATTGAAATGGTGGACCCTGCTGTTTCGGGCGTGGCTTATTCACGTAACCCGGTAAACGTGCGTGATGAAAATATTTCCATTTATTCAGTTTGGGGGCTGCCGAGGGCGGTGGTGGACGGCTCTACTGAAACAGATGAATTTGCGGTTAGCAGGGGTAAGTCTTTGCGGGTAGTGGAAAGCCGTGTTGTTGATAAGTGCGAAAAATATATTTGTGATTCCGGTGAAGGTATCTGTCGCACCGAACTGCTGGATAACTGCCGGGTTGATCCTTCGCTCACCGAGGAGCAGGCAGTATTGGTGGCCGGTGTGGCCGTGCGTATTGAGGAGCATTTCGGGCCGCCGCAGGATATTGAGTGGGCTTTGACTGATAGTGGTGAATTTTACCTGCTGCAATGCCGCCCGCTTATGTTGCTGAATGATGAAACGGGGCTCAGCGCGGCAACTCTTGAGCTGCCTGATCCACTGCTTTCCGGGGGCCGTACAGCGAGCCCCGGAGTCGGGGTAGGACCGGTTTTCCCTATCCGTAAGACTGCGGACTGTTTTTCTTTCCCTGATGGGGGAGTCATGGTTCTTAAGCAGGCTCTGCCTAATTATGCAGCCCTGCTGGACCGGTGCAGCGCAGTTATATCGGAACATGGAGGCATGGCCGGGCATCTGGCTAATGTGGCTCGTGAATTCGGAGTTCCGGCCTTGTTTGGAGTCAGTGGGGCTATGGATTCGTTGCGGGAAGGGCAAGTTGTGACTGTTGATGCTGACGGGCGCGGGATTTATTCAGGCGCGGTGGAAACCCTGCTTTCGGAAAAGCCCCGTAAACGGCTCATGAGAGGTAGCCCGGTACAGGCGGCCTTGCGTAAAGCCGCACGGCATATTGTCCGCTTGAATCTGACAGACCCGGATGGACCTGATTTCAGACCTTCCAAATGCATGACTTACCACGATATTATGCGTTTTTGTCACGAAATGGCAGTACGTGAAATGTTCGGGTTCGGCATAAGCGATAAATATATAAAGGCTGCATCAAAGCAGTTGATCTGCAATGTCCCCAAACAGTTTTGGATTCTGGATCTTGGCAATGGAGTCAGACCGGAGGGAGAAGCCAATGACAGTTGCGTATTAATGGAGCATGTGGAGTCCATTCCCATGCGTGCGCTTTGGGCTGGTATGCAGGCTGTGCCTTGGGACGGTCCTCCGGCGATTCACGGCAAGGGATTGATGTCGGTCATGTTTGAGGCAACTATGAATCCCAACCTCAATGTGGCAGCCAGATCAAGCTATACCCAAAAGAATTATTTCATGATTTCTAAAAATTATTGCTGCCTGCAATCCAGATTCGGGTTTCATTTCTGCGGGGTGGAGTCTTTTGTAGGTGATCGGACTTCGGAAAATTACGCCAGCTTCCAGTTTAAAGGAGGAGCAGCCAACCCGGAAAGGCGCAGATTGAGGGCCAAGTTTATAGGCGGAATTCTGGATGAATTTGATTTCAGGGTTCGCATCCGCGAGGACAACATGCATGCCCGTCTTGAGGGAGTGGGGAGCGAGGATATGGAATACCACCTCAAGATTCTCGGTTATCTGATAACCCATACCCGGCAGTTGGACATGATCATGACCAACCCGGCGCAGGTTGAGCATTACCGGGCGCGTTTTTTCAAGGATTTTGAGATTTTTAAAAGGTGATGAACTCTCTGGCAGAAATAGATAGGCAGCTTAGTGAAGCTTGAAAACAAACTCCCTCAAAAAGTGTATTTTGAGGGAGTTTGCTTAGTTCTGTTTAATCTTCGCTTTTTACCGGCCTGATACGGTTGGCATAATTGCGGGCCTCATTTACGGCATGGGAATCCGACTGGAATTCAGGATAGATGTCCGGGGTTTCATTTCTTAAGTGGACAGTAGTGGTTGGGAAAGCGATATTGATCTTAAGCTCCTCAGCAAGCCGCAAGGCGTCCACAATAAATTCATGCCTTACTATAAGTTCTTCAGCCCAGTCCTCGGTTTTAAAAAAGATATAAACCAGAATGTCTATGGACGAAGGACCGAAGTCGTTAACCACAATGTGAAAATCATTTTTCCGTGTTTTGGGATGGTTCAAGACCAGTCTTTTCAACCCCTGCACATATCCGTTAAGGTTTTCAGCCGGGGTATCGTAGGCCACGCCTATTGTTGTTTTGTACCTGCGCCATTCCCGGCGCCCAAGGTTGTCCACCGGCATGGTGATGAATTTGGCATTGGGGATGATAAGCTCGGAATTATAAAAGGTTCGGATGGACGTTGACCTGACACCTACTTTTTCAACCGTTCCGTCATGCCCGAGGAAGTTTATCCAGTCTCCAACTGCAAACGGGCGGGTGGTCATGATGACCATTGTGCCGAAGATGTTTTCAAGAGTGTCCTTGCCGGCCAGTGCTATTGCCAGTCCGCCAATACCCATTGCCGCAAATATCCGTGTTGAATCCTGACCGAACAATTGAGCTATGTGGGCAAGTCCCATGAGGATTATCGCCAGCTTGAATATCTGGGCAATGATAAGCATCATGGTGCCTCTGATGCTTGCTCCGCCTGTTGCGGTCAGAACATCACAGGACAGGTTGGTGACAACGGTAATAATCCAGATTGTTGAGATGGTGCCGATAATTTTGACCCCGTAAAGGGAAAAGATCATTAAGTCCTTATACAAAATAAGCACTCCGACCAAGGCCAGCCATGAGTAGCCCACAACCATAACCTGGATGGGGAGGATAAATTTGCGGCGGTTCGGCGGAATGATTCCTTTGGGAAGTTTCTTTTCGATTGAGGTCAGGACGATGTTTAGAAGGTATGAAATTATCCTGACAACAAGCGGGGTAATCAGAAACAGGACGAAGAGGGCTACCCATTTATAAATGTTTGTGTTCAGGTATTTGACCATCAGTTGCGGGTAGTTCTGCTGGACAAAATCATCAATGACGATGTGCAGTGGCAATTGCCTGCCTACAAACGGATCGGTCCCTTCCCGCAGCAGTTCCTGCATTGTGTCATCGTAGCATGTCTGGGTTACCTGCAGGCTGTGCGGAGTGAATTTCCATGCTTTACGTCCGTTTTCGAGGGTTACGACATGCATGGTTATCGAACCCATTTCTGGTATTACCATGAACACCGGTGCGTATTCACTGTCCGGTGCGGCGGAGAGTTCTTCAAGATGCAGGGAGGAACAGCTGTTGATGATCCGGTACAGCATTACGGCCAGAATGGGACCGTACACGGGTTTTTCAAGTGCAGTGAATCTGCTCATATCCAGTGAGTTCACTGCGGCTTTAAGGTTGTCGTGGCTTTTCCCTTCAACGCCAGACTTCAGAGTGAAAAATGTGCGGTAAGGAGACATGAGACTTTGTACGAAAGTATCTCCTTCCATTTTTTCAGAAGTGAATTTGGCATATTTGTGGCGTAATTTTTTGACCAGATTTATAAGTTCCGGGTTTCTGAACAGGGTACTGGAAAAATGCCATCCGTAAGGACCTCTTCTCATGCCTAGTTCAAGTTGTTGCCCTTCGTATTCAAAGTTTAATTTTATTTGATCACCCTGAACGGTTTCCGGAATATCGTCATCAATATCATAGTTCAGATTCTCAAGGAGCAGGAATATATCATGGGCTTTTTTGACCGCTTCGGATTTATTGTCATCGGCCATGTCTGCCGGTGAGGATACAACCTTTGTAAGGCAGTCAAATCCTGTAAAATTGTCCCGGTTGTAATTGCGGACACTGAACAGGAACGATCTTACAGCCCTACGGGGGGTTGATAAGTCGCAGGTATTGTCGACATTGAATATTTCAGTTTTATTCTCAAGAACAGGGGTGTTATCTGTAAGCAGGAATAAGCCGAGCAAAAGCCCGGCCAGCAGGGCGATAGACCAATATAATTTCATTGTGTGGCTCCGGTTGAGTAAATTGGGAATAAAGTATGGTTTGGCGGTTCGGTATTGTCAATTATGAGAAATAAAAGTTTTATTATTGTTTTAAATAAAGGGTTCCGTGATTCAAATGTGCATGCTGAATTGACGGTCTCAAACCGCTATGGCAAGTTCAGAATAAATAATCTTGATATTAAAGAGTGTTGTCTAAGTCATCTTGGAGCAAAATCAGGAAAAAGCTGTTACTATGAAAGATAAATTAAATGTCTGTGTTGTAGGCTCATTTAAATCAGGTGTTTCTGCGCTGCAGCAAATGGGGCATAGCGTTTTTAGTGTTATTCCATCTGCTGTTGGCCTGTTTTGCGATTTGCCGGAAATCCTTGCTAAGAACAATTTTCAGCCGGATCTGCTGTTGCAGGTGGAATTCCTTGGTAAACGGACATTGATTCAAGGTTTGGATAAGCTGGATTGTCCGACAGTCTTTTGGGCCATGGATCCACACCTGAACCTGCATTGGCACACTGCCTATGGCCGGTTGTTTGATCAGGTACTTTCAACACAACAGTCCATGGTTTCGCCGTTCAAGAATTATGGGCTCACCGATGTCCGTTGGCTCCCCATGTATGCTTTCAATATGGCCTCGCCTCCAGTCGCGGACCGAAAGCACGATATTGCTTTTGTGGGAAGGCTGAGCGATCAGCGTCCGGCTCGCAAGTGGATGGTTGATTTTATAAGGAGCAGGTTGGGGGACCGCCCTTTTCCGGTGGAACAATCCTTGAATTACAGCGAAATGCTGGAATTTTATCAGGATACAAAAATAATTCCCAATGAATCAATTTTGGGGGAGGTCAACTTCCGACTTTTTGAAGGAACGGCCTGCGGAAGCCTTGTGCTTACGCAGGATCTAGGCGACGAACAGGCCTCTCTTTTCGAACCGGGGCGTGAAATAGACACCTATGCAGATGTTTTGGAATTGGAAGAAAAGCTGAAGTTGTACCTTGGCAATGACAGGTTGATCCAAAGCATGAGCCATGCCGCGCATAAGCGGGTTCAGTCCGAGCATCTGGCTTATCACCGGATTGAGAAGATTCTGCAATATGCACGGGATGCTGCGCATAACCGGGCCACTGGTGTTGAAGCTGAAAAATGGTTTGCGATCACTATTTCCTCCATGATGGAGTCGGGTATGCTGGACTTGCCGCTCAGCGATGTATTATCCCGTCTCTCTACCCGGCAGCAGGATTCTTCTGTGGTCGTGGCCACGCTGCGTATGCAGGCAGTAGCGGGTATGAATAAGGTTATGGACGAGAATGTTATGACATTGCTCGGTGGAAGGTTGTATGAAGATTCTCTTGATGTGAATCTTACCTGCTCTACAGCGGCTCTTCGTCTTGAAAACTGGGATGCGGCCAAGGCGTTCTGGTACCGTCATTTAAAGGCCGTAAAGAAAAGCATGACCCTGCCTCCCAAAAATCCGAAAGAGCTTCTTATTTTTTGGGCAAAGGAGCTTAAACGGCATAATCGTTTGTTTCGGGGTGGATTTCCATTTAATCCCAAAAAACACCTGCCGCACAATGCGGTAGATTGTCTTATGTCTCTTAATGCGGCATATCCGGAAGATATAGAAGTATTGCGGCTTATTGATGTAATGCTTCGTTCCCGCATGGAGCTTGATCAGGCCCGGGGCAGCTTTCTTTCTACTCTAGTTCTGCACGAAAAGCAGGACTGGCGCATTGTTTTTGAGTTGGGGATGACGGATTTGCGCAGCTACCGGCTTGAACAGGGTTTGGAACACATTGCATCGGCTAGAGATCTGGCCCGTAAGCAAGGGCAGGAGAAGGCTTTTGGCATGACTTTGAAGGTTCGTGATACCTCAGGGCAAATTTCCAAACGGCTCGTGGAGTATGTTTGATCTTGGGATATTTCCTGAAGTCGCTATAAGGCAAAAGAGGCCTGAATTTTTTGCTGGTGCGTGGGAAGATTCTATTTAAGGATTGACAAATCTAATTAAGTATATACTAATATAAAACAGCAGTTGATAAAATGGATATTAATACAAACCCATTGGCTAAGGAACTGAAGATCTTAGGGGACGAAAAGCGTTTCATGATCGTCAGTTTGCTGCTTGAGTTCGATTTATGTGTAGAAGCACTTGCGGCCCGACTTGATATTTCCAAGTCGGCAGTTTCCCAGCATTTGAAAATTCTGCGGGACGCAGGCTTTGTGCGCGGTGAAAAACGTGGATATTTTACACATTATTCAGTTGATCGAGGGCGGCTAATCAGAATTTCCGGCCAGTTGATGGAAATGGCCGAAATCAGGAAATCAAAATGCAACTCCGGTTCCCGATGCTGTGGAGACCGAGAATAGCAGGGAGAAGAACATGCAGGACAACAATTGTCAGTTTCCGGATTTACGTAAAGAAGATGGGCAGGGTAAATGCAGTTGCGAACAGATGCGCATCTGCCACGAAAAGTCTGGCGGCAAGCATCCTTTGCCTACTGAAGAGCAGATTAGGGAAGAGCAGGAATCTAAAAAGAAATAAGTTTTGGGGTGTTGCTTTTTGTATAGATTACCCAAAAGCATAGCCTGTAATATTTTATCTGCATGAAAAGGTATTGGTCTTCATGATCAATACCTTATTTTTTGGGCATTACCACGAAGAAAAGGGATGTGTCCGATGTTAAGCAAGGCTAAATGTCAGGATACTTTTACAAGTTGTTTTTTGTTTTCTGATATGGCTGCAAAACCTTTTAGAAAAGAACTCTTGTAATATGGATTGGAAAGGCTCCTGTCTAATTCTGACTGAATCGTACCATAGCCATCTAGTGTGAAATGACACAAGGTGTGATTGATTTCGGCCCACTCTGCTATAGGCACCTCTTCATCATATGGGAAATTAGCAAATTTTTTCCTTCCCATACTTATATAGTTTAGGGAAGTAAGTGCTTTTTCAAATTTTTTATTAATTGATTTCAGATAGTCATCTGACATTAATCCACTCAAGACATTCATAAGATCGTTTTTTAAAGAGTCTTTAACTACATTCAATACTGTGCTTCTGGAAAGCCAGTATGCAACATCAAGAGACTCAACCCTTACACCTCCGCAGCCAATCATTTTTACCGGGGTATTTGCGTTTGGTTTTACTTTCTCAACATATTTCAAAAAAGCTTCCTGAGCATCTACTGGAATGCAATCTTTGAACTGATCGCTTAATCTCCTATGCCTTTCTTTTTTTACTATTCGCAGCAGCAAACCTTTCTCAATAAAATGAAATAGCAAAGAAGGTTTAACAACCATTTTCCCCAGATCTTCGGAGTATTGGCTGCCAATACAATCATGTACCTGTTTCTTAAACCAAAGCGGAATGCTGTCAGCAATGCCGTACTTTTCTGTTATCAATCCAGTATTTAAGATGCAGACGTCTATGTGTCTGGGGTTTACTACAAGATCCCCAAAATTAACCTTTTGACAATTATCAGCATACTTTCCAGCCAATAAAACGGTCAATTCTATTAATTTTGCATAGCTTAAGGCAATAAGAGGAGAATGTTTAACATCGGCATTTTTTGAGATTCCTTCTAGCTCAGTTTGTCTTAAGGTAATAAATTCTTCATCTAAATTCTTTGGATCTATTGTCGAATCCAAGAACTCGTTGAATTTAATTAAATCACAAATTGTCATATCCATCTTTTACTCCGTATGCCAAGTGGGAAAAAATACCTTGAAATGCAACAGAGTTCATAGCGAATAACAAAAAGAGGAATGATAGAAATTTAGGTTTCATATGTTGCATAAAGAATCTCTCCTGCTAACGGTAAGTTGCAGAGCGATTCGAAGTCTAGTTGGTGTGATATGTGCTCAGATTGACACAATAGAATTTTAATCAAATGGCAGGAGAAAAGGGTTCTACCTCAAAGGAAGGGGCGATCAAGAATCCCAAAAACAGAAAAGCCACCAATCTTTCGATTGATGGCTTCTCTTGAAAAGTGGCGGAGCCGAAGGGACTCGAACCCTCGGCCTCCGGCGTGACAGGCCGGCGTTATAACCAACTTAACTACGGCTCCGCATATATTTATAAAGCGCGTTAAGCTGCGCTTGTTGACGGTGGTAGGCGGAACAGGGCTCGAACCTGTGACCCTCGGCTTGTAAGGCCGATGCTCTCCCAACTGAGCTATCCGCCCACGTCAGTGTGGTTTATCGTAAGCCCCTTGAATGTCTGTCACCATTCGGTGTTGCTCACTGCCACGAGGAGGGATACTGCCGATGTCGGGCCTATTTGTCAAACGAAAAATTGAATATTTTTAAAATAAATTTTATTTATCTGAAATATTTGATTTTTTTATGTGCAATTTGAGCAAATCTCTCCATGCTTTCAATGGGGTTTTCTGTCTGGAAAATATTGCGGCCTATGCAGCATCCCCTGCATCCTGATTCAAGACCCTGCAGGGTGTTATTCAGGGCACCTTCCACATTTTGGCCCAGCGGTCCTCCTGTTACGAGAACCGGAATCGGGCTGGCGGCTACAGCTTTTACGAAAGTATCCCCGTTGTTAGGGTAGGATACGGCAACGATATCCGGACCCAGTTCAGCGCCTATGCGAATACAATGAGCAACAAGGCTGGAGTCGTATTCGTTGATTATCTGGCTGCCGCGGGCAAGTACTGTTGCCAAAACAGGGATGCCCAGTTGATGGGCTTCATCTGTTATTTCACCAAGATCCACGAGCATGCGGTCTTCCAGATCATTGCCGATGTTTACATGCATGGATACCGCGTCCGCACCGAGGCGCAGAGCTTCGGAAATGGAGCAGACTATATTTTTGTTATATGATGGGGAGCCGTGCCTTGTTCCCGCATTGAGTTGAATGATCAGGTTTACGTCCGGGGGGACGAGATGCCCGTAATGTTTTGCCAGTCCCTTGTTAAGGATGACTCCTTGCACACCGGATGCGGGCAGGGCTTCAAGTATGGACTGTATTGAACCCAGCCCTTCAATCATTCCTTCATTTGCTCCATGATCCAGAGCCAGAATCAGCGCATTCCCGCTTTTCTTGTCAAAAAGCCTTTTCAGGCGGCGGTTTGTTCCGTTCATTATTTATTGATCCTTATATTACTTGTCTGTCCAGACATACCGGGTTCCTTTTTTACCGGTGAATCCGAGCAGCATATCTTTATAGTACAGGCCTGCCGGCCCTTTTCCTTTAGCCGGGGCGGGAAGACTCTGCCCGGACAGCAGGTTGATTATATCCTGCGGTTTTTCAATGACCAGTGCTGCATTGTCCGGTTCTTGGGGCAGCAGGCAACGTCCGAACGGGTCCGGTCTGAACCGTCCTCGATTCAGTTTACCGATTGGGAATCCCTGCCAGCGTAATTCTGCGGGCAGGATCTTCAGGGCGTGCCTGTTCATAAACATGGCTTTGCCTTTGAATTCGTAAATATCGCCTTCGGGCAGGGAGGAAAGTTCAACTGATCCTGGAAATTCAGTTTCCTTCAGGTTTACCTTTTTACCCGGAGGATTGCATGTCCCCGGAATTTGAGTTTCTGCATTACCCGGCTTGCGCAGGCCGCAGAGATAGAATCCCTGTCCGCCGCCGGAACCGTCCACGCGCAGCACTCCGTCCATGTCAGGCAGAAGCGGATCAGCAATCGTGAATCCTTCCGGATGCGGTAGACTGAAAAGTTCAAAGCCCAGTTCTTCGATGGCGAAACGGGTCTGTTCCTCGTTTTCCTGTACGTTGGTGGTGCAGGTGGAATATACCAGTCTTCCGCCGGGAGCCAACAGTTCGTATGCTTTTTTCAGCAGTTTACGTTGCAGGTTTACCAGTGGAATGGTTTTTTCGTCCTTCCATACTTCCATGGCTTTGGGGTTTTTATTCAGTGTGCCCCAGCCGCTGCATGGGGGGTCAAGTTGAATAATCTTCCAACTGGAAGGGGGCAGGGGCAATTTCTGGGATTCGTAATGAACTGTAGCAGTATTGACTGCCTGCACTTTACGCAGGTTCTGGCGCAGTAAAGACAGTCTGTCGCTGGAAGGTTCACTGGCAAGCACAAAGCCGTCACGTCCTACCAGCCGGGCCAGCAGTCCTGTTTTGCTGCCGGGAGCGGCGCACATGTCCAGAACCGAGTCCCCTTCATTCGGGGCCAGCATAAGCGGGGGCAGCATAGAGGAACGGTCTTGAATATAAATCCGTCCGAATCTTGCGGCTACGGATTCGCCAAGAGGAAAAGGTTCTTTTTCCAGAATACGGGCCATGGAGTAGAAGGGTTCAGGCCTGAATTCAAAACCCTGAGCCCGAAGCAGTTCTTCTACTTTTTCCACGTTCCGTGGAGCGCAGACCAACCTGAATGTTCTTAAATCAGTACTCATAAAAATATATTGCGACCAACGGTGTTTCAGCAGGTAATGTAATGGGAGTAGGGAGCCGCATACAAAGGTAAAAAAATGTAAAAATCCGACCATATATTACTTAACAGAGATAGGCCGGAACATGAAAAAGCCCGAAAATCCTTGTAAACAGGAGCCAGAGAGATAAAACAGCAATGGATGTTTGACAAGCGAATCGTTTGTCTCCGGGTATCTTTGACTTTGCGTACTGATGCATTAGCTGCTACAAGCGTGTTACCGTTTTTGAAAATCGGCAGGGCCGGCTGTCGCAAAATTATATTGCCGGTATTCTTTGTTGATGGATAATATTTTATAATCACAATATATATTTATTGAAAATTTAGTCTGGAGGATTTCAATATGCCGTTTAGACGTTTGATGATTCTTATGCTTGTAGCCGCAACCATGTTGGCTTCAACAGCGGCTTTCGCAGCCGATGCTCGCTCATATGCGGTTTATCCATTTGAAATGAATGGGCCTTCTCAATACAAATATTTAAGCCGTGGTATCCAGACCATGCTTACTTCCCGCCTGAACTGGACAGGGCATTTTGAACCCATGGTCGGTTCTGCTGATTTGAAGGAAGCAGACAGACCCAAAGGTAAAATAGAAGAAGTTAAAAAGATACAGAGCCTTGGCGTTGATTACATTGCCCTCGGCTCTGTTGTCATTGCCGGTAAAAAGGCTTCAATTGATGTGCGTATGATTAACGGAGATGGACATTCATGGACAAAAAGTGCCCAGACCACCATATCCGAATTGATTCCTGCAATTGACGGTATTGCCAAGGATATCAAGGGTGAACTGTTTCAGAAGCCGGGTAGCAAGAAAGCTACTGAAGAAGAGCAGAAGCGTGAAGAAGCGCGTCCTGAAAGCCCTATGAACCCTGAGTTTGTTACTGCAGCCGGGGCCGGCAAGGTTATGGAAAGCACTATCAACCCTCAGTTCAGGTATCAGGGCGGCACCGAAACACCGGGACGCTGGCGCAGCCAGTCCATGAAATTTGTCAACCGAGGCGGATTTGTTCAGGACGTAACCGGTGACGGCAAGAAAGACCTTGTTGTCCTGACCGAGACAAGCGTTAAGGTTCTGGGGATTGATGGACAACGGTTGAAAGAGGTCGTTTCTTATGAGTACGGTAAGTTGTATTCAGGATTGCGCATAAGCGGTATCGATCTGGATCGTGACGGGGTTTACGAGGTGGTATTGTGTACAGAAATGAACAGGAAACCTTATTCGTTCATCCTTTCATTTAAAGGTAAGACCACGAAAGTTCTGCTCGACCGCAACAGGAATTTCCTTTCTGTAGTCAGGACTCCCCCGAATTTTACCGAAGCCCTCGTGGGGCAGCGTTATGATCCCAGCAGGACATTTTATTCAAAACATCTAGTAGAATACACTTTCTCCAACGGTGATCTTGTTCCGGTCCGCAAGATGAATGTGCCCGAATATACTAATGTATTCAACCTCACCTACCTGCCGCTCAAGGAAGGTGATTATAAGATTATTGTCCTGAACAAGTATGGCCGGATCAATCTTTACGATAAGAATCTGGAACCACTGTATGAAAGTGCCGACAGCTACAACTCTTCAAGTACATCCTTGGATACTGTTTCCAAGGGACGGGGAATGAATGAAGAGAATGAAAAAAGTCGGTTGGAGCACCTGTATTTTATTCCCATACCAATTGAGGTTGCTTCCATTTCTGATCCCAACAAGAAAGAAGTACTCTTGAACAAGGATCTTTCTGTTGCCGGACAGATCTTCTCCAACTACAAGAACTTCTCGCAAGGTGAAATCCATGCCGAGTTCTGGGATGGAGTTGGGCTGAATCTGGCATGGAAGACCCGCCGCATTAAAGGAACCGTTACCGGATACGGAGTTGCCGACATTGATAATGACGGTGCGGACGAACTTTACTGCATCATGAATACTTATCCCGGTGCATTGGGAATCAAGCACCGCAAGACTCTGGTCATGGCCTACGAACTTAATATGGGCCAGTAAGCTCTTTAACCGGGCCTCCTGCTTCTTGCGGGGGGCCTTTTCTTATACTAATGTAACCTTTCCTTTGTGCGAAGCTGCCTTGCCCTGCTTCGTTGATCAATCAAAATAAGTCCTTAGATGGAGGGAGCGATGATGAGAGCCGGAAAACTAACCGGAATGCTTATGGTTTTGATGTTTTGTGTAGCACTGCTTTGTTCTGTGGCAGTTGCTTCTGCTGCGGAGATAAGCCTCAGCTATGCTAACTTCCCGCCCGCAAAAACTTTTCCCTGTATCCAGATGGAACGCTGGAAGCAGGAAGTGGAGAAAAGAACAGGCGGCAAAGTTCAGGTCCAGACTTATCCCGGCTCAACCCTGCTCGGCGCGAAGAATACCTTGCGCGGGGTTATGCAGGGCCAGGCTGATATCGGCTGTATAAGCCTTGCTTATCATCCGGGTGTTTTTCCTCTGTGTTCCGTGTTTGAACTGCCCCTTGGTTTTACAACTTCCACCTCCGCCAGTCTTGCTCTCTGGGATCTGTTCAGCAAGTACCAGCCTAAGGAATTCAAGAAGTTCAAGGTGTTGACCATGTTTACCTCCGCACCTTCCAATATTATGACTGAAGTTCCCGTGCGCACCCTTACCGATCTTAAGGGTCTGGAAATCCGTGCTTCCGGTATACTTTCCAAGATTCTTGAATCTCTCGGTGCCACCCCGGTTTCAATGCCTATGTCCGCTACCCCGGAGGCATTGCAGAAGGGTGTTGTTAAGGGCCTTTTTTCCTCTTTTGAAGTGCTTAAGGATCTGAACTTTGCAGAAATCTGCCGCTATGAAACCGAGACCAACACCGCTGTTTATCCTTTCGCCATTATCATGAACAAGAATTCATGGAATGGGCTTCCTGATGATGTAAAAAAGGTGCTTAACGATCTTGGCCGCGAACAGGCTGAATGGACCGGTAATTATATGGACCAGCATGTGAAGGACTCGCTTGCCTGGGCCAAAGACAAATATTCCATTGAGATGATCAAGATGTCCGATGCCGATATGAAAGAGATCAAGGATAAGACCCAGCCTTTGATTGAGGACTGGAAAAAGAAAGCAGCTGACAAAGGTATTGACGGAGCTGCAGTTCTTTCCGATATCAAGGCTTCTCTCGTTAAGTATGAGAAATAGATAAATATGTCTCCGGCGGTTCACGAAGCTTCAACAAAAGTTTTTAACCGCCGGAGTCAGAATCAATTCATCAAAAAGCGCGAAGAGCATCAGAATAATATGATTGATCTTTTTGAAAAAACAGCCATTTGGATTTGTCGCACTCTGGCGGTAATTGCCGGGGCGGCATTGACGATGATGATTTTGCTGGCCTGTGCCAATATGGTTTTGCGGGCGGTATACGTTCCGGTTAAAGGTACTTTTGAGCTGATGGGTTTCCTCGGCGCGGTTACCGCCGGTTTTTCTCTGGGATTCTCTCAATTACACCGCAGTCATATTGCAGTGGGCCTTTTGTTCCGTCATTTTTCCGGACCTGTGCAGGTCCTGCTGGATGCTTTGTCGGGCGCGGTTTCCTGTGTCTTTTTTGTCTTTTGCGCTAATGAGACCTATAAATGGGGCATGTTTCTCTATGATCTTGATGAGGTCTCAGAAACTTTGGGTATTCACTTCTATCCTTTTGTCTTTGCCGTGGCCCTGGGCTGCCTGTCCATGGCCTTAGTAATCATGTTTGATATCCTTCGTACTCTGCGCGGCAAGGAACCGCTTAAACCTGCTTAAAATTATGGAACCGATTACTGTTGGAATTGTAGGCGTTCTCTGCCTGCTGCTGGTAATTCTTGTGCTGCGCGTGCCTGTTGGGTTTGCCATGGGCATTATCGGATTTGTGGGCTTTGCCAAGGTCTTGAATCTCAAAGCAGCTTACGGAATGCTGGGCACTGAAATCTGGAATGTTTTTTCATCCTATGGACTGACTGTCATCCCCCTGTTTATTCTTATGGGGCAGATATGTTTTTATTCCGGGGTCAATGAGCGGCTTTATAAGTCTGCATATGCATGGATGGGGCATATCCGCGGCGGGATTGCCATGGCAACGGTTATGGCCTGCGCCGGGTTTGCTGCTATCTGCGGCTCCAATACCGCCACCGCTGCCACCATGTCCACCGTGGCTCTGCCGGAGATGAAGAAGTTCAAGTACAATCCTATTCTGTCTACTGGATCGGTTGCCGCCGGAGCCACGCTCGGTGTGGTTATACCGCCCAGTGTAGTACTGATTATCATCGGTCTGCAGACAGGTGAATCTATCAGCCGGTTGTTTATGGGCGGGGTAATTCCCGGAATTCTACTTTGTGCCCTTTTCCTGCTTACCGTCTACATGATGTGCGTTGCCCATCCTGACTGGGGACCGGCCGGCCCTAAGGCTACTTTTAAAGAAAAACTAGCTTCACTGCCGGGCTCCATTGAGATGATAATTCTGTTCGTGCTGGTCATGGGCGGGCTCTTTGCCGGTTGGTTCACACCTACAGAAGCAGGTGCAGCAGGAGCGGCTTTTGCACTTTTGATCAGCATTATGTCCCGCGAAATGACTTTCAAGCGTTTTTTTGCTGCAGTCAGTGATACACTTAAAGTGTCCTGCATGATTATGGTGGTCATGCTGGGCGCGGTTATTTTCGGGCGTTTTCTGGCCGTAACCCGTATCCCTTTTGAGGCCGCAAATTTTGTTGCTGCATTGCCCATTCCTCCTACTGTGATCATCCTGCTTATCTGTGTGATTTATACTATCGGTGGTATGGTCATGGATGCTTTGGCCCTGTTGCTGATCACAATTCCGATTTTTTTCCCTATTGTCAGTGCCATGGGCTATGATCCGGTCTGGTTCGGCGTTTTGATTACAATTGTGACTACCCTTGGCGCCATCACTCCGCCGGTTGGGGTAACTACTTTTATTGTCGCATCTATGGCTGAGGACGTTTCCATTGACCGGGTTTTCCTGGGCGTAAGTTATTTTATGATTGCTTACGTTGTACTGGTTGCCTTGATGCTGGCGGTCCCGGCTACGGTTACCTTTCTACCCGGTTTACTTTAAATTATTTAATTATCCCCTTTGCGCATCAAATGAAATGGCAGCAGAGTTCGTAACAGTTACCAAATCCGAAGCAGGTCAGAAACTGATCCGTTTTCTTGAACGGCGTGTGGACGGAGCCGTCCCCCGGTCAGCAATCATGCGTTGGATTCGTAAAGGCAACGTCCGTGTGGATAAAGGCCGCTGCAAGCCTTTTGATTTGGTCAAAGAAGGTCAGGCCGTGCGTATCCCCCCGTATCAGGCGGAGGAGACAAAACTGAAACAGTTGCCCGCATTGCCGATCATTTATGAAGATGATGATTATCTGGCAGTATGTAAACCTGCCGGATTACCTACGCAAGGGGGGACCGGGCATGATGATTCCGTCGCCGACCGTCTGCTTTCCATGTTTGCGGATGCTGCCTATAAACCTGCTCCGGCCCATCGGCTGGACCGTGATACTTCCGGTGTGATTCTGGCCGGTAAATCACATCAGGGACAGAAGATGCTTTCCGATTTTTTTGCTGATCATGGTGAAGGGGGGAAGTTTTATCTTGCTCAGGTGGAAGGACGCTGGCCCCATGAAGGCAGGACGGAATTGCGCGATAAGCTTGAGAAGCGCGGAGCAAAAGGGCGGGAGAAAGTTTTTGCCGGGGCCGGTAAAGATGCCTTGAGTTCTGTCTATCCTGTTGAAGCAGGGGAAAAATCGTCACTGCTCATGGTCAGACTGCACACCGGGCGCACTCATCAGATCAGAGTACAGCTTTCGTCGCGGGGATTTCCAATCATCGGAGATGTGAAATACGGCGGTAGAAAAGGAAAAATGAGACTGCATTGCCTGTGCATTAAAACGCCGTGGTTTGAGGCCGCATGTCCTCCGGATTGGAAAGATACTGTGCCTATAAGGTACGACGAATTAATATTTGTTTAAGCCAGATAAAACCCCCGTAGCCAAAAAGGCTGCGGGGGTTTTGTAGTTCGAATAAGCTTAGAATTATTTCTTGGCTTTTTTCTTGGGCGGTTTGATTTTGCCGGTCTGTTCCATCATCTCGCGTTCTGCGGACGGGGAGCGGTGTACAGGTTTCATGTACAGGCTGCCAGTCGGGCAGTGGTCAACGCAGATGGAGCAGTAGACGCATGCGAAAGGATCGCAGGTCCAAGTTCCGGTACCGCTATCTTTATCTTTGGTGACGGTAATGCACTGTGAAGGGCATTTCATTTCGCATTTTTTGCAGAAAATGCATTCGTCAATGTTGTTGAACAGTTCACCTCTGTAGCGTTCGAAGGGCTCGCGCTTCTCGATGGGGTACATGCGAGTGGAGCTCTTTGAAAGGAGGTTTTTCAGTACTGTGGGAGTCATGTTAAGCATGTCTCGGCCTCCTAGCGTTCCGTGCAGCTGATGCACGGGTCGATTGACAGAATGATAACCGGAACATCAGCCAGTTCGCACTTGGGAAGCATCGCCAGAAGCGGCGGAATGTTCGCAAACGTGGGAGTTCTGATGCGGACCCTGTCAAGGAACTTCTTGCCGCTACCTTTGATGTAGTAGAGGCATTCACCGCGGGGCTGTTCCACGCGGGTTATTACTTCGCCTTCGGGGTTGCCTTTGCAGGGAGCTGCAATATCGCCCTGAGGGAGTCCTGCAATGGCCTGTCTTACGAGGTCTGCGGACTGCAGTGTTTCCCGGAAACGTACTGTGGAACGTGCCCAGCAGTCACCGTCTGTTTCAACAACAGGTTCGAAGTCGATTTTATCAAATGCTGCGTATTTAAGAAGACGCATGTCGGAAGCAATGCCGCTGCCGCGCAGAGTCGGTCCTGCTGCGCCGAGGTCGTAGGCCTGTTCTTTGGTCATAACGCCGACGCCCTTGGTACGCGCACACACTGTGTAGTCGTTGAGGATGGTGTTCTGGATTTCCTTGATTTCCTTTTCACAGGTATCAACTTCTGAGAGAATCCAGGAGCACATTTCGGGAGTCAGGTCCTGACGGACACCGCCGACTATGTTGACAGAGGTGATAACACGGCTGCCGGTAGTTGCTTCGTTGATGTCCATGATCCGCTCACGGATGCGCCAGAATTGCATAAACAGGGCTTCAAAGCCGAAAGCATCAGCAAAGAGGCCCAGCCAGAGCAGGTGGCTGTGCATACGGTGAAGTTCGGACCAGATGGTGCGGAGGTATTCGGCTCTTTCAGGAATCTCGATGCCCATGATTTCCTCAATGCCCTGACAGTAGCACATTGAGTGGATGTTGGAGCAGATACCGCAGACGCGCTCTACAACCTGGATCATCTGGTGGTAATCGCGGATTTCAGCGAGCTTTTCCAGACCCCTGTGAACGTATCCGAGCGCGGGAATGGCCTCCTGTACGATCTCGTCTTCCACGACAAGCTTCACATGCAGCGGCTCCGGGAGAACCGGATGCTGCGGACCGAAAGGTATGATGGTACGTGCCATAATTTACCCTATAGTTGTTATCGTCTTGGGTTCATCCGGGAAGACGAGTTATTTATTTACTTTCATCGCCTTTGTGTTGTTACACATAGGGATGATGGTTATTTCATCGTCAAGGTACAGCTTGCGTCCGAAATCGAGTACAAGACCTTCAAACTTGATGTCGAACTGGTCCTGTATTTCGTTTTCGATGAGCAGTGCTGCGAAGTACACGCTGCTGATAGAGGGCACGGGCTTATCCATGTCCACAGTCAGGCGCAGGTTTGTGAGTACTTCATCTTTATCAAAATGGTAGATGATATCCGCTTTTCCGTCACCGAGGTTGGTGCAGGAGAAGGTGACCATGCGTTGTCCGCCACTCTTCATCTTGGATACTTCGCCTACCAGGCTTTCCAAAGTTACATCTATCTGATTTTCAATCACGATCTTACCCCTCGTAATGTTTAGCCTTTGAGGCCTTCAAACTTGGCAAGGGCTGTGACCACGCCGTCGATGATGGCTTCGGGTTTCGCCGGACAGCCGGGGACGTAAACATCAACCGGGATTATCTTGTCCACCCCGCCGAGAACATTGTAGCACTCGCGGAAAATGCCGCCGGACAGGCCGCATGCACCGATAGCGATAACACCTTTGGGATCAGGCATCTGATCATAGATGTTGCGCAGGACCTTTGCGTTCCTTGGGTTGACAGTTCCGGTTACCAGAAGGACATCGGCGTGCTTGGGGTTACCCACGTTGACAACACCGAAACGTTCAACGTCGTACAGCGGTGTCAGGCATGCCAGAACTTCGATATCGCAGCCGTTGCAGCTTCCGCAGTCAAAATGCATGATCCACGGAGACTTGGCGCGTGAATTTCCAATGAATTTCTTGAACATAAGCTTAACCTGCGTACAGCCAGATGAGGTTGACGAAAGACATGGCCAGACCGATGCTCCATACGTACTTGAGCATCCAGCGCCAGGTCATGCGCGCCATAGTGTTATCAATGATCAGCTCTGCAAAGTAGGTGGAGGCGATCAGGAGTACGCAACCGATCAGGCTGGTGTGCCAGAAAAGGGCGCAGATACCGAGGATGAAGATGGTCTCATACCAGTGGCCGATTTCGATAATGCCGAGGTAAGGACCGGAGAACTCGGTAAGCATTCCTTTAACCAGCTCCTGATGCCCGTGGTGGGAAGTGGAGAAGTCAAAGGGGGATTTTCTGAGCTTGATGGTCAGGGCGTAACCGAGGACTATGAACATGAGCGGCAACTGCACGAGCAGAGGCTGTTCGTAGGCTAATATCTCATCAATCCTGAAGCTTCCGGTAACCATGAAGATGGATGCGAAAACAAGGATGAGAAGAGGTTCGTAGGTCAGGACCTGAATCAGTTCACGCTGGGAACCTACCTGGCTGTAAGGGGACGGAGTTGAAAGTCCGCCCATAACCAGGAAGACAGCGCCGATAGCCTGAACAAAGAAGATCAGGAGCAGGTCGCTTCCGGCAAAGAGCAGACCTACGGACAGGGCTGCTGCAATGAGGTAAATCCATGAACAGAAAACCTGCCAGAAGTTGCTGATCACTTTGTCTTTGCCGAACAGTTTTGCAACATCGTAGAACGGCTGCAGGATCGGGGGACCGAACCGGGACTGCAGACGCGCGGTAACGCGTCTGTCAAGACCGGCAATAAGGCCGCCCAGAATAGGAGCTATAACGATGCCGAGTATGATGAGGATTAAAGTTTTCATTAGAGAGCCCCTCCCAGCATAAGAACGATGAGAGCCAGAGCAACAAAGTTGACCCAGAGGGTGAGTTTTTCTTCACCGAAGAACTCTTTCATGTAGTAGTTGCCTGCCTTGAGTTCTACCGTGCTGTTCATGGGTCCGATAAAGGACTGAACGCCGACTTCGGGGACATTGGCACCACACATGTATGTCTGGGAAGTCTTATCAGTTGCAGACTTCTTGGTCTCAATCCATGAGTAGATAAACGCTGCGGCAAGGACAATGAAGATGGGGTAAACAGCAAAAACACCCATGGGTGAAGTGAATACGCCAGCAGTAATTTCAAAAGACTTGCCAACCATAGGCTCAATGAGCTTGGTGTAGATAACCGGTGAGAAGAAAGACAGCACCACTGCGATACCGGCAAGAGTAGTCAGGGTGAGTCTTGTCAGCATACTCTGTGATTCTGCGGGAACTTTGTCGCGCAGGGGAGCGGTGAGCAGGATGCCTGCCCAGCGGGCCCAGAATACCAGTGAAACCGCACTGCCAAGAGCGAGCATGGTGATTACGAACATGTCGCCGGATGCGGATTCAATAGCCATCCATTTACCGAGCAGAACGCCGAAGGGGGGCAGCAGCATGGTCAAAACGCCTACAATGGTGATAATCGCAGTGCGGGGCATTTTGAGGTACAGGCCGTGCATGTCTTCGATATCGCGGCTGCCGATGCCGTGCTCGATTGTGCCTACGCACAGGAAGAGCAGGGCCTTGGAGGCTGCATGGAAGATAATCAGGATGATTGCTGCAGTGATGGACCAACTGGTGTTCAGTCCGGCACAGCAGATAATCAGGCCGAGGTTACTGATCGTGGAGTAGGCAAGAATTTTCTTACCGTTACTCTGGCTGATGGCTATGGCAGCACAGGCCAGAAAGGTGAACGCACCACAGAGAGCCACTCCCTGACTGAGGAAAGAGCCTGCGTACGCGGGGGCAAGCCGCAGCACGATATAGACACCTGCCTTAACCATGGTAGAGGAGTGAAGCAGTGCGGAAACCGGGGTAGGTGCAACCATTGCACCGAGCAGCCAGCTCTGGAACGGAACCTGAGCGGCTTTGGTGAAGCCTGCGAGACAGAGCAGACCCAGAGGTGCGAGCATGAGACCGCCCATGGGACCGGCTTGAATAATGACCTGCAGGTCAAGGGAGCCTGTTTCAGCGTAGGCCCAGATCATACCGAAGACGAAAGCTACACCGCCCAGTGCGTTAAGCATGAGGGCGCGGGTGGCATTCTTGACTGCAATCTGTGTCTGGTCATGCCCGATGAGCATGAAAGAACAGAATGTGGTCACTTCGAAGAAGAAGTAGAGCCAGAGAATGTTGTTGGAAAGGACCAGCCCGTTCATTGCTCCGAGGAACAGAACGAGGAAGAAGAAGAACTGTGGCTGGCGGGATTTCACCAAGTGCAGATGTTCCTCATGCTCCTTCATGTACGGAATCGCGAAGAAACAAATCAGCGATCCGATGATGGAGATGATGGCAACCATGATCAGGGAGAGGCTGTCCGCAAAAATTGCGGGAGTCTCGACTGCATGGTCGACGAAGAACAGTTCAAACGCAGCCAGCGGTATGATCTGTAAGATTACAAAAATCTTGATCAACTGGTTTTTGAGTTTGAACGCGTAATAAAGCATTACGAAAAGCAGGGCAAAATCCGCCAGGGTTACGAGGGAATCCCAGCTGATTCCGACAATTGTACCTGGGGAATAGGTAAAAGACCCTTGTCCGAGCAGAGCAAGGGAGACCGCGGCGAGAACTACGCCTGTGCAAAGAACGATCAGGGTTCTGATCGCGCTTATGCGCAGGAAATAGCAGCCGACAGCAGCCATCAAGGGCAACAAGATGGCCAGAACTAACATCATGGGCAACATACGGACCTCACTGTAACGCGATGTTGTACCAGATTTTGGAAAAAATACCTCAGCCGTGTTAACTTTTTAGGTTTCGTGTAACTCTTGAAAATGTTTCACAATTATCACCTAAACAGTACAAATTAGTCTTCAAAATTCAAAGAAAAGTCAACTGCTAATTGAAATGAAATGGGTTTATCTGCCTATAGAAATTACCGATAATTGAAAAATGTTTTGTGAAAAAAAGAACCAATGTAGTGGCTGATAGTGGTTAAATCTATTGTTAATGCCTATTTTTCAAGATAGAAGCTATGCTATGAACATACGGGGAGTAGAAGAAAATCAGATTTTGCGGCTGATGTTTTTGTGCTGCGTGGTAATTTTCGTGTCCGGTTGCGGAAAAAAGGTGATCGGTCCTTCGGTTGCAGGGGTTTCAGGGGCCGCTGCAGTGAAGCGTTCAATTGTAAAGATAGCGCGTATCCAGATCGGAAAGCCTTATAAATGGGGCGGAGTATCCCCGGATGAAGGGTTTGATTGTTCCGGGCTGGTCTGGTGGGTTTACCGGCGTCACGGTATAGAAGTACCCAGGGTGTCATGGCAGCAGAAGAATGCGGGCAAGTATGTCCGCAGAAGCGATATGCAGGCAGGGGATATCGTGTTGTTTAAGATTCCGGGGCAGAGTAAGAGCCTGCATACCGGGATATATACAGGTAACGGATATTCCTTTGTTCACAGCCCGAAAAGTGGACACAGTGTGCGTGAAGAATCCATGGATAAGAGTTACTGGCGTAAATATTTTATCGGTGCACGCAGGGTGATTGAATAAAAAAAAGGAGCCTCTTGGGAAGCTCCTTAGATAGACGTATTAATTGGCGATATCTATTGTACTGTGGAACAGGTCGGAGGCTGGATGTGTGCTCCTTGTCCGGCGTTGCCCAGTCGTTCAACGTAGTTCTTGACTTCATCCTGATCGCGCCACCCGGCGTAAAGTTCTTTCCAGTCTGCGAAAGTCATGACTTCGGATTCAAGGTAGGATTCGTGTCCTTTAATCCAGAGGTTGAAAAGGTACATTTCCATTTTGAAAGCTTTGGAATCAAAAACCTTGGGTACGATTTTGCCGTTGTACTTGGTGCCGTCGAAACGTGCGCCAATGAAAGAACATACGGTGTTCATGGATTTCTGCTGGTCTATCTCTTCATTGTTCATCAGATCGAGCAGTCCTTTCAGGGCGGGGTATTCTTTATCAACCTGAGAGCAGACCTCTTCAGGGACTTTGACCATCAGTTTCTTGCCTTCTTCAAAGATGAAGTAAAATCTTGTCCAATGGTCGAACATGAATACTTCGGTTATATCTTCAACAGCTCTATCAAATGCTTTGTTTGTCTTGGCTTTTTTCATGGTTTTCTCCTCGCAGACTTTTGGCCGTGGAGTTTTTGCTCCGCTCCGGCAGGAAGTTTTATATGTTCATGATAAGGGATGTAGTCAAGCCCCAATATTTGTTGCGTAAAAAAATATCCAGTATTTTAGGGTGTTAGTTTGTGAAAAAAATATTTTGATTCTGAAGGGGAATAGCTTTGCAAATTGTGTTAGCTTAAGTTCTTTACAATGGACCCTTTTTTAGGGTACTGACTCCTTCTTTGCAGCATTCAATCGTGCAGCAAGTACGAAAAAAATATTCAGGAGGTCCTCCAAATGGGTAGGCACAAAAAGATCGAGAGAAAGAAAGAGCTTCAGCGTAAACGTCATCGTAGAGCTAAAAGAATCAAAGCTCGCATCGCAGAAGCAAAGGCTGCAGCAGCCAGCTAAGTTTTTTACTGACCTGTTTCAGTTCCCGCGCAGGTATTTTCCTGCATAAGCGGGGCTGATCCGGATCAGCTCCCCCTCATATGCAGGGATAGGTCCGCCGGCCTCAAATGTTGCGTACAACTGTTTTTACTATGATGTACATAAACATTTTCTTTAGTGTATTCGGGAAATTATGTTTCTCCGAGTTCACTTGTGAATGAGGCAGGGCGAGCTTTTTTATTGGAGGGTATTATGCCGATTTATGAATACCAATGTCATGAATGTCAGCAGATATTTGAAGAATGGCAGACAAGCTTTGAAGATAAGGAACTGGAATGTCCGGTCTGCGGTGGGCTAGCCACCAAAGTCCTTTCCAATTCCTCTTTCGTGCTCAAGGGCGGAGGCTGGTATTCTTCCGGGTACTGTAAAACCGACTCAGCGGCCGGCAAAACCGGCAACTCCAGTCCGGCGGGAAGCAGTACCAGTGCATCCACTTCCCCGGACTCTTCCGCAAAGAGTTCCGGCAGCGCTTCAAGCTAGCTGATAAAAGGCCAGACGGCCCGGTGTAATCCGGGCCGTCTGTTTTTTTGGCACTGTCTCTTCTTTAAAAAGAACCTGCGTCTTGTCCCGGCCTGCTGTTTAGAATATAGTAGGCCCTGATAGTTCCGAACATATTCCCATATTCTCAACAACTAACCGGAATTGGTAAAATGATTGAAAGATATACCCGTCCCGCAATGGGTGAACTGTGGACTCTGGAAAACCGTTTCAGGGTTTGGCTTGAAGTTGAAATAGCCGTCTGCGAAGCATGGCATAAGCTTGGTCGTATTCCTGCTGCAGATATGGAGATCATCCGTGAAAAGGCTGATTTCGAGCTGGAGCGCATTCTTGAAATTGAAGAAAAGACCAAACATGATGTTATCGCTTTCCTTACTGCTGTAGAGGAAAAGGTCGGCCCCTCTTCACGTTTTATTCATCTCGGCTGCACTTCTTCCGATATTGTTGATACCGCAAACGGAGTTATGCTCAGCCGTGCGGGTAAGATGATTCTGGACGACCTCGATGAATTTCTTGAAACACTTAAGGAAATTGCCCACGCCAACATGGGACGCATGTGTATGGGCCGTACCCACGGCATTCACGCCGAGCCTACCAGCTTCGGCCTGAAAATGGCCGGGTTCTATGCTGAGTTTTCCCGTCACCGTGAACGTATTGCCGATGCCCTTAAGAGTGTCAGCGTAGGTAAGATTTCCGGTGCTGTGGGAACATATGCTATGCTTGATCCAGAAGTTGAACGCATTACCTGCGAAATTCTCGGTCTTGGAGTAGATCCCATTTCCACCCAGATCGTACAGCGTGACCGCCATGCGGATTTCTTCACTGCTCTCGGACTGCTCGGCGGCGGCATTGAGCGTCTCGGTGTTGAGCTGCGCCACCTGCAGCGTACCGAGGTGCTGGAAGTTGAAGAAGGTTTCAGCAAGGGCCAGAAAGGTTCCTCTGCTATGCCTCATAAAAAGAATCCTATCTCCGCTGAAAACCTCTGCGGTCTTTCCCGCCTGTTGCGTACCAATGGTCTTGTTTCCATGGAAAACATGCCTCTCTGGCATGAGCGGGACATCAGCCATTCCTCAGTGGAAAGGGTCATCATGCCCGACTCCACTATCCTCGCCGACTACATCCTTGGACGTATGACCGGTGTTATCAAAAGGCTTAAGATCAACGGTGACAACATGGACCGCAATCTTATGGCTTCTTACGGCCTTTTCTACTCCCAACGGGTGCTCATCGCATTGGTGGAAGCCGGTCTTGAGCGTCAGAAGGCATACGAGATGGTTCAGAAAGTGGCTATGCATTGCTGGGAAAATAAGGTTTCCTTTCCTGATGAAGTCCGTAAGGATGAAACCATCAATTCCCACCTTGATGCAGGTGCTCTGGATGAAGCATTTGATATGGGCTACTATACCCGCTACGAAGAGATGATTTTCAAAAGAGTCTTCGGTGAATAGTTTTAATTTTGCTTTTTTGAACTGATTTTAGTTCCCGGTACAGTCGTTTCGGCTGTGCCGGGTTTTCTTTTTTGCAGGACTTTTACATTCATGTTAGGGTGTTAAAAACCAGCTTTTTAATTGTGAAGAAGTGTTGTATGGAAGCCTTTTGGGATAGGCATGTATTTGATTGTTTGTTATCGCGTAAAATGATTCATGGATCAGTTTTACATAGATGTTGCTTGGCTAAGGTTTTGTTAATGTTTTTTATTTCGTCTTTTGCTTTTGCGGGCGATGGAGTATCGGACTCGGTATGATTCATGTTTTGAGAGTGTTTACGGCGGTATTTATCCTGCTGACAGGCTTGACGTCATATGGTCATGCTCAGGGGTGGGAGCCTGTTATTGAGTCGACCTTGCTTGTTCCTGATTATGTCCTCGCCGTGGACAAGAACTCCCAGAAGCTGCATTTGCTGGTCCATAGGAGTCCCCTGCATGCAGAGGTAAGCTTTACCTGTGCAACCGGGCAGGTCGCTGGTGATAAATCCGTCGAAGGGGATTTGAAGACTCCTGAAGGCGTCTATTTCACCACCGGGAAGAGAACCGGATTGAAAGATTTTGAGCTTTACGGGGAAATGGCGTTTCCTCTTGATTTTCCCAACCCGGTTGACCGCATCAAGGGTAAAACCGGGTATGGTATCTGGATTCATGGCCGGGGTAAGAAGCTCATTCCCATGGACACTAAAGGGTGCGTGGCACTGGTTAATTCCGATATTGAGTTTCTTGATGACAAAATTGATCCGGGAACACCTGTGATTATAGGTGAAAAAGTCGGATGGAACAACAGCGATGATGCACAGTCCCGTGAATCCGCCGAGCTGGAAAAGCTGGTCCGTAAGTGGGCCGCCGACTGGGAATCCCGTGACAATAGTTTTTTTGATGCATACTCTCCCGAACTTTTTGCGAAATCCGAAAGACGTTCGTTCAAGGCTTTCGAGAACAGGAAAAAGAGAATTTTTTCCCGTGCCGGATGGATTGATATAGAGATCTACAACCTGCATGCCCTGCGTGGACCGGATTACTGGGTAACCTGGTTTGATCAGTACTACCGTTCCGGCAGGCTGTCTTCTTCTTCCTCCAAGCGGCTATACTGGCAGAAAGTTAATGGAAATTGGAAGATTGTGGGCCGGGAATACGGACCGGCTATCCATTCTCTTAAGCAGAGATATCTTGCGACTAAACAGACCGACGTAAAAGCTTTCCTTGATGAGTGGAAACAAAGCTGGCTTTCAGCGGACCTGGATAAATATATTTCCCTGTACGATTCCGACGCCCGGCAGGGACGAAGGAAAGGAGTCTCCTCCATCAGGGCCAACAAGTTTTCAATCTGGAAAGAGCGTAGTCCTTCTTCTGTCGAGTTTGGTAAAGTCTCACTGCGTGAGCATCCTCAAGGATTGGAAGCTGTTTTCAGGCAGGTTTATTCGGATTCATCCGGATACAGCGACAAGGGCCTTAAGAAACTGGTTCTCCGTCCGGAAAAAGACGGGTGGCTTATTGTTGATGAACAATGGAGAAAGCTCTGATGGGAAATACCAAGTACAATGTGCTTTTCATGCGTGACGATGATACCGTCAAGCGTTACAGACTCAGTCCTTTCTGGCTGAAGGTCCTTTTATGGGTAGTTGTTCTGCTGGCAGTTTGTGCCGGGGGCGGGGCATGGGCCGGATACACCTTCTGGTCTCAAAATTCCCGTCTGAAGCAGGAAAAAATTGAATTGCAGAAGTCTTTGAACGATGCTTCAGTTCAACTGGAACGATTGGAAAATGTGAATAAGATTCTTGATTCCTATGATCCCAATGAGCTGCAGTCTTTGCTTGCTACTGTTCCTGTGGAGGAGAAGAAGGTTGAAACTGTACCTGTAATAGACCTGAACAAGCTTCTTTTTTACAAAAACCAGATGCGGGCCGGGGTGGAAAATGTAAAGCTGCGCAAATCAGGCAGCAGTCTTGCCTTGAGCTTTGACCTGAACAATTTGCAGACTTCTTCTGCTTTGGGCGGTCTGGCAACGATTCAGTTGATTGAGAATAACGGTCAGGTTATCGAAATCAGGGCAAACCGTAATGATATGTCTTTCCATATCCAAAGATTCAAAGTGGTCAGAACGAGGTTAGCTCTGCCCCCGGCTATGGATGTCAAAGATATTTACGGTGTCAGGTTGATGATCACTACAAATAACGGTGAGTTGATTTTCAGTGAAGTATATCCTTTGTCGCGCGTTCTTAACTAGTTTACTCATCTTTTGTTCCGCTTTTCCTGCAGTGGCACAACAGGTAAAAAACTATACCTTTTTTGAGGGTACGCAATATCCCTTACGGGTTACATGGGTCTTTGGCGATGAGCCGGGCCCGGTAATCATGGTGCAGGGCGGCATACAGGGTGATGAGCTTTCAGGTTTTTTTACTGCTCAGTTGCTCACCAGCTGCAAGCTCCGCAAAGGGAATCTGATCATTGTCCCACGGGCAAATGAGCCATCCATCTTACGCCGTACCCGTCAGATCAATGTTGATCTTAACCGCCGTTTTGACAAAGAATACAACAGTTTCTACGAAGACCGTCTGGCCCGGGCAATTCGCTTTCTTCTTGGCGGGGCGGAAGGATTCATCCATTTGCATGAGGGCAGTGGATTTTACAACCCAAAATATGTAAGCACCCTGCGCAACCCCAATCGTTACGGTCAGTCTCTGATTATTGATGCCGCCGTATACAAAGACATCAGACTGGCTGAAATGTGCGGTCGTGCCATCAGTAAGCTGAACGGTAAAATAAATAATAAATCCTATTGGTTTACTCTTTTTAATACCAAGACTTTCACAAAAGCCACCCAATATCCTGAAATGTTGAAATCACTGACCTGTTATGCTCTGCATGAGCGGGGTATTCCAGCCATGGCAGTGGAGGTCAGTAAGGATATTAAAGATCTCGGCTGGAAGGTTCAGCAGCAGTTGCGGGCCACAGTCTATCTGCTGCAGGAATTCGGACTGGAACTTGATGTGCCTGAATTTTCATTCCCTAAAACCCACAATGGGCAGGGAGTCGAAATTCTGATCAACGGCAAACCGCTTCGGGGACACAGCATAGAGCTGGTCCGCGGGGCTCCGGTATCCACTTCCGGTAAACCGGTTCTTGATTCCGGCCTTGAACCGGCTGTGGCCGTTTTTGCCAGTGACCGTCCGAATCTTAACCTGCTTACCGCTCCGCGCATGGCCTTGTCGCAGTTTCCTGAACTAGAGGTGCGTATTGACGGCAGCAGGCAGGTCCAGACCGAGGTGCGCTGGAAGGGCAGCAAGACTGATCTTCCAGAAGTGAACGGACCGGTATTCCTTTGCTGGCTCAACGGCCAGCCGCAATTCATCAGTGCCGGAGGTACTCTGCAGGCAGTTGAAGGTGACCAGATTATTCTGGAAGGCATTCTCGGCAGCAGCAGAGAGGAGATTCTGAACTTAAAGGGTTTTGTGGCCTCAGTAATGGTTAACAGCGGTCAGGATGTGGGGCATGAAATAATCGCTGATCCATCCAATTTCATGGCAAAATACATGCTTGAAGGACCGGACGGTATTTCGCGTTACCGGGTGGTGCGTGAAACGCCGGGAAAGAAACAAACAGAATTTTATATAGCTATTCTGCCCCGCAAAATAAAGGCTCTGGAGCTTGAAGATGAGGCCGGCAGGTCTGATTTAGTCAACTGGAGTAATGGGGAACACATGCAGATCAGGCCGGACTCGTACATCTTGAAAGATGTCTGGAGTAATGGTGAGCGCTGTAAGATCCAACCTTTCTTGAATAATATTCCGGTCTCCTGGGGTGAATCATTTGATGTTGAACCCGGAAAGGAGACAGTCCTGACCATGCGTCATACAACCACGTTCGTTCCTATGGGGCGTATGGTGCTCAAGGGTACAGACTATTTACATACGAAGCTTGAGCAGTAAAAGGAATAATCCGGAAGGGAAAAGTATGATGAAGCCAGAATTTGAAACCTGCTATGTTAATCTTCCCCTGCGCTATATCTACAATTTCCCGGAGTATCTGGATTTTTTTGTTGAAAATTGCATACAGCCCGAGCTCGGACTTGATTGCCTCGGTGATGAATGCCTGAGCATGGATTGGCTGTTGTCGATTCGTGATCGTCTTGTGGATGCAGGACTTAAGTGCACGGTTCACCTGCCTTTTCTTGACCTCAAGCCGTCCAGCCTGAATCCGGCTATCCGCAATGCTTCCATCGAGACACTGCGTACCGCTTTTGAACTGGCTAAAATCTTTTCTCCGCAGCGGATGGTCATGCATCCGTCTTTTACTTCGTGGCTTGAACCACCCTTGTTTGAGCGGGCTTATACCTATTGCGTTGAGGGCATACGCACCTTGAGCGATTCGTGGCCGGATCATCCGCCGCTCTGCCTTGAGAATACCCATGAATTTACACCGGATGCCATTGTCCGGCTGGTCAAGGAACTCGACCGGGAAAATATAGGCATCTGCTTCGATCTCGGACATTGGTTTTCTTTTTCCAAGGGGGCGGAGAATGATGATTTCGATCTCTGGTTCGATGCTTTCGCCCCGTACATCAAGCACCTGCATCTACATGATAACCATGGCAGTAAGGATGAACATCTCGCCCTTGGTAAGGGCAGCATGAACTGGGATTACATTGTTTCCAGAATTTCAGAACTTGCCCCGCTGCCGACTTTTACTTTAGAGCCGCATAACCGCGATGATTTCACTTTGACCTATGCCTATTTCAGGGAGCATGTTGCGAGTAAATTGTTTTAAGGATGCCTCCGGGGACCAGCGCGCTCTCTATATCCGTAAGATTCGAGCATAAAGATCTCCCTAACGGCTGCAGGTAAGAATTTTTTTTGAGGGCCTCTGGACTTTCCCAAACTTTTCAGGAAGCTTCGCCGACGAATTTGGATAAAATTTAATTACAATAAAGCCCGCAATATCTTGCAAGATATTGCGGGCTTTATTTTTGTGTCGTTTTGCCGCGCTAAATTCGAATCTTATCGAAATGTTTTGTGATTCTTAAGCCCCTTTGCAAAAGGAGCTAAGCCGCCGGAGGCAAAATTTAAGTCCCGATCATCTTTTCAGGTAGATAGAATACGATTTCAGGGAATATGGTTACCAGAATTACCATCAGGACCATGATGATGAAGAAGGGGAATGTCGCCTTGAGGATGTCCTTCACATCATCGTTGGTGATGTATTGGATGACGAAGATTGAAAACCCTACGGGCGGTGTCACCTGCGACAGTTCAACCATGAAGACCACGAAGATACCGAACCAGAGCGGATCGAATCCGGCTGCGGTAACAATGGGCAGCACGATGGGCAGGGTCATTACCACGATGGAAATGCCGTCAAGAATCATACCCAGCATGACGTACATGATGCCCAGCACGAAGATGAGCATATACGGTGAAAGGTTCAAGGTGGCGATGAATTTTGAGAGAGCTGTAGCGATGCCCAGGAAACCGACAACTTGTGCCAGAAAGGCGGCTCCGCAGATAATGAAGCAGATCATGCCGCTGGTTTTTACTGCGGAAAGCAGGGCTTCCTTGAAATTGGACAGGGTAAGGTTCTTGAACCAGAAAGCTATCCCGAGAGCGCCGAGCACACCGATTACCGCCGCTTCAGTAGGTGTGGTCAATCCTGCGTAGATGCCGCCCAGAACCACGGTGATGAGCAGGAATACCGGGAACAGGTCTTTCAATGATTCAATGCGTTGGGCAGTAGTGAAATTTTCCTTGTCCTGCGGTACCAGTGTTGGGTCCATCATGCAGCGTACGATGATGTACAGGGAATATACCCCGGCAAGGGTCAGGCCCGGAATAACACCGGCAATGAACAACTGCCCGATGGAAGTGTCGGAGAGAATTCCGTAGATGATCATAATCAGGCTGGGCGGGATCAGGAAGCCCAGTGTGCCGGACCCGGCAAGAGAGCCGATGGCGAGACTCTTGTGATAGCCGCGTTCAGAAAGTTCGTTGAACGTGATTTTACCTACGGTGGCGGTGGTAGCAGCACTGGAGCCGGAAACCGCCGCAAAAAGGGAACAGGCTACAACATTGATATGATAGAGGCGTCCCGGAATGTTGGACAGCCACGGTACCAGTCCGTTTAGTAGGCGGGTAGAGATGGAGGTACGGTAGAGGATTTCGCCCATGAGGATAAACAGCGGCAGGGCTGAAAGGGGCCACGAGTTCATGGTGTTCCACATTGAGTTCGCCATGAGATCGCCGATTTTATCCCATACGGAAATTGTGGGGGGCAGGTTCATTTTGCAAAAAAGCATGCCGGATATAGCTGCCGCGTACAGGGAAAATCCAATCCAGAGGCCGGAAAGCAGAAAAAAGACCATTGTTCCCACAAGGACAACGGCCAGTATCAAGGGATCACTTATCATTAATGGCTCTCCTGGCGATAAATGCGATAATCTGGAGTAAAAGCAGGGTCAGCCCTATGGGAATTGCAAGTTGCGGAATCCAGAGCGGGGTTTCGGCAATTGTGTCTGCTGTCATTTCTAGATCCCATGTTTCATAGACCATTTGTACGGCGAAATAGAGAGCGAATGCGGTGATTGCTACACCGATAATCCCGGAAATGATGTCGGCAACACGTTTGCCGTTTTCAGAAAAATGAGAAGTGAGCAGATTGATCCTGATCAACCCGTCTTCTTTCATGGTATAGGCAAGGCCGGTCAGGATCAGGAAAACGAGGGCGTAGCCTCCGTATTCACTGGAAACAAGAGTCGATGTGTTCAGCACCGCACGCAGAAAAATTTCAATGACCACAAGGCCCACGATGAAAAGCATCCCGGCAGCTGAAAGAAAGGCCCCTCCGGTGGAAAGGCCTTCGATTATCCTGATAATTGCACGCATAGAAGACTACTTTTCGTAAGCTTTGATTGCTGATTTGAAAGCTTTCTTTGAACCTTTGAGGGTGTTTTCGAGCATAAGTTTAGCATCATTGGAGAGCATTTCGCTGATTTCCTTGGAAGGTTCGGAAATGATAATGCCCTTTTCTGCAAGAATTTTGAGGGATTCGTCGTTGCTTTTTGCAGACTGTTCCCACTGGTATGCTTCTACTTCAGCTGCGGCTTTGAGCATTGCTTCCTGCTGTTTGGGGTTCAGGGCATCCCAGTAATCCTGATTGATAACCAGCATGTTAAGGGGGAATGCGTAGTTTATTTTAGAGAAGTATTTTAGGTTTTCCCAGAATTTACCGTCCTTACCGGATACAGCGGAAGTCAGCACGGAATCAACAAGTCCGGTCTGCAGGGCGGAGTAAAGTTCTCCCCAGGGCAGGGACATGGGGCTAGCGCCTACTGCACGGAGCAGTTCAGCGCCGTTTTTATCGTAAGTACGGGTTTTGAGGCCTTCCAGATCAGCAACGGTTTTGAGCTGCTTTTTAGTGAAAAGTCCGCTTGGGGGCCAAGGTGCAGCATAAAGCATTTTCTGGTTCCAGCGGCGGCAGGCCTTTTCGTAATAAGGTTTGGCTGCTGTATAAAGCTTTTTGGCTTCAGCATAGTCTTTAGCCAGCAGGGGCATGGAGCTTATGCCGAAAACCTGATCGGAACCGGATA
Source organism: Maridesulfovibrio sp. (assembly GCF_963678865.1). Classification (NCBI taxonomy): domain Bacteria; kingdom Pseudomonadati; phylum Thermodesulfobacteriota; class Desulfovibrionia; order Desulfovibrionales; family Desulfovibrionaceae; genus Maridesulfovibrio; species Maridesulfovibrio sp. The sequence goes on from NZ_OY787459.1 coordinate 3,341,378, forward strand.
CAACACCCATGAGAATATCGGACATGGGCAGGGTGCCGTCTTTAACTGTTTTAAGAAGTTCAGGGCCTTTAAAACCGAGGCTGCCGCCGGGATGGACGGTGATCTGCACAGAACCGGAGGAGTATTCAGCTACTTTGTCGGCAAAAAGTTTTGCACCCTGAGAGTGAAAGTTGGTGGCTCCATAGATAGCGTTACAGTCCATCTTGAGATCTGCAGCCTGAGCGGAAATGGCAAAGGCCAGAACCATAAGCAGGGTGGTGATGATCCGTTTTAACATGAGTAACCTCCGTTTTGGGTTTTGCTGTTTTTGTTATTCAAGAAATATTATTTGAAAAAGTGTCCGTTATTTGTGTTATAGTGCTCTGTAAAATTTAAAAAACTCGGAAAAAAATAAACAGTTTTTACGAGTTTTTAAAAATATATAATTTGTTATTAGTGCCAATTTGATGAATTAAAAACATTTATACACGGAATTTTACAAAAATAAAATCTTTTAATTATGGACAGAATTGGGTAATATTCTTTGGAATCGGATATTTTAAAGTAATAAAAATGACAAATTGCAAGTTTCGCAAAAAGTGATTTAATAGTACCCAGCGGAGGATATATAGTGCTGATAATTGGAGTAGATACCGGAGGAACATTTACGGATTTCATTTATAAGGACGGTGATGAATGGGGCGTACACAAGCGTCTTTCCACTCCACATGATCCGTCCGAGGCTGTAATAAACGGCATTAAGCAAATTGCCGGAGACCGGGCTGTTCAGGTTGTGCACGGTTCCACGGTTGCTACAAACGCTATCCTTGAGCGCAAGGGTGTGAAAACCGCTTTGATTACAAATGAAGGCTTTGAAGACGTTATCCAGATCGGTCGCCAAAACCGTTCTGACCTTTATGATTTATCTTTTTGTAAAAAGCCGCATATTGTCCCTCCGGAACTTCGCTTTGGAATTACTGGAAGAATTGATCACGAAGGGAACGAAATTGAACCTTTTTCTGAAGAGAAAGTGCAAAATATTTTACAAAGAATTAAGGATTCCGGTGTCGAATCCGTCGCACTTTGCCTCCTTTTTTCATATTTAAATCCCGAACATGAGAATCGAATGCGTGAACTTCTGGATGGAATAGGGGTTCCTGTTTCCGTTTCGCATGAAATTCTGGCCGAGTTCCGTGAATTCGAACGTACCTCCACCACAGTTATCAACGCCTATGTGTCTCCTAAAATGACCAGATACCTGACTAAATTGCAGGAAACTCTTGGAGATGATCCCCTGCGCATCATGCAGAGTAACGGCGGCTCTATCTCCGCTGAAACCGCCATGAACGAGTCTGTGCGGACCATTCTCTCCGGTCCTGCAGGGGGTGCGGTGGGTGCCCACGCCATCGGGCAGATGGCCGGTTATGACAGTCTTATCACTTTTGATATGGGCGGCACCTCTTCCGATGTTGCATTAATTAATGAAGAGCTGCCCCTCACTCTGGAGTCCGCAATCGAGGATTATCCGGTCAAGGTGCCTATGATCGATATCCATACAGTAGGTGCAGGTGGCGGTTCCATTGCCCGTCTTGATGCCGGTGGATCATTAACCGTAGGTCCCGAAAGTGCCGGTGCGGACCCCGGACCTATCTGCTACGGCAAGGGGTCGGAGATCACAGTTACTGATGCCAACCTCTATCTTGGCCGCCTGATTCCTGAACATTTTCTCGGCGGGGAAATGTCCCTTGAGACCGAAAAGTTGAATAAGGCCATGGAAGTAATGGCTGAAAAAGCAGGCCTTACCCCGGTGGAACTGGCCGAAGGTATTCTCGATATTGCCAATACCAATATGGAGCGCGCCATCCGCGTGATTTCCGTTGAACGCGGTTTCGACCCCCGTGAATTCACCATGTTTTCCTTTGGCGGAGCAGGCGGCATGCATTGTGCCTTTCTTGCCAAATTGCTCTCCATCCCCAAACTGTTTATCCCCAACAATCCCGGTATCCTTTCCGCTGTGGGTATGGTCATGGCCGATGTTATCAAGGACTACTCCCTGACGGTAATGCGCGACCAGCACAACACCAACGACGTGGATCTTGAAGAAATCTTCGCCCCGTTGGAAGCTCAGGGCCGTGCTGATCTGGCAGAAGAGGGTTTTTCCGCCGACGATATCATTGTCGAACGTTTTCTGGATATGCGTTATCAGGGACAGTCTTTTGAAATTATCGTGCCTTTCAGCGGAGACTGGATCGAAGAATTCTCCCGACTGCATAAACAGAACTATGGCTATCGAAATGACGACAAGACCGTTGAAATTGTCAATATTCGTTTGCGTACCAAGGGCATGCCCACCAAGCCGGAATTCCCGGAAGCGGGTGCACTTGTACCCGAAATGGATTCCGAAGCATTGCTCGGTACTACCGAAACTGTTTTCGATTCCACCAAAATGGAAACCCGTATTCTCAACCGTGAAAAACTTCGCCCCGGTAACAAGGTGGATGGTCCGGCCATCATCATCGAGTACAGTTCCACTCTGGTTATCCCGCCCTTTGCCAAGGGTGAGGTCGATCCCTACGGCAACCTTATTTTCGACATTGAGTAGTCGGGAGGTTAATATATAATGAATGTGAATCCGATCCTCCTTGAGGTTTTCAAGAATAGGTTTGCGGCTATTTCCGAGGAAATGGGCGTAACCCTTACCCGTACCGCTTTTTCTCCCAATATCAAGGAACGGCGCGACCTTTCCTGTGCTGTCTTCGACCACAAAGGCGACATGGTGGCGCAGGCTGCTCACATCCCGGTCCATCTTGGTTCCATGCCTCTTTCCGTAAAATCAGCTATCGATAACAGCGATTTTAAAGAAGGCGACATGGTAATGCTAAACGACCCTTTCAAAGGCGGAACCCATCTGCCGGACATTACCCTTGTGGCTCCTGTTTTCTGTGACGGTGCCGCTGAGCCTGCATTCTATGTAGCCAACCGCGCCCACCATTCAGATGTGGGCGGCATGGCTTCCGGTTCCATGCCTCTTTCCACTTCTCTTTATCAGGAAGGGATCATTATTCCCCCGGTGAAGATAGTGGAGAAGGGCGAGATCGTACCCGGCGTTATGACTTTATTGCTTAACAACGTGCGCACCCCTGTGGAACGTGAGGGCGATTTTGCTGCTCAGATAATGGCCAACATTACCGGAGTGACCCGCCTTAAAGAGCTTATCGGGAAGTACGGCCTTGCCAAGGTCGATTTTTACGCTGCCAGCCTGAACGACTATGCAGAATCCATTACCCGCAAGACCATTGAATCCATCCCGGACGGAACGTACAGGTTTACTGACTACATGGACGGTGACGGTGTGGATTGCGAGAATGTTCCCATTTCTGTGGTCATGGAAGTTAAGGGTGACAGTGCCAGACTTGATTTTACCGGGTCCGGCAATCAGGTCACCGGAAGTGTAAACGCCGTGCGTTCCATTACTCTTTCCGCAGTGCTGTATGTTTTCCGGTCACTCATTGAAGGGGATGTGCCTACCAACGCAGGCATCCTTCGTCCTATTGAAGTATTGACCCGCAAGGGCTCGATTCTTGATGCAAATTTTCCGGCAGCTGTTGCAGGCGGTAATGTGGAAACTTCCCAGCGTGTGGTTGATGTTGTTCTCGGCGCTCTTGCGGAAGCCATCCCGCAGCGCATTCCGGCTGCAAGTCAGGGAACCATGAACAACATGACCATCGGCGGTATGGATGAGCGCACCGGCAAGCCATTTGCCTACTACGAAACCCTCGCCGGGGGTATGGGCGCATCTGCAACCTGCCGTGGTGAGCATGCCACGCATTCACACATGACCAACACCCTGAACACCCCGGTGGAAGCCCTTGAGTACAGCTATCCTTTCCGGGTCAAGACTTACTGCATCCGCAAGAACACAGGCGGAGCAGGTAAAATCCCCGGTGGTGACGGTCTTGTGCGTGAGATTGAACTTCTTTCCGATTGCGAAATCACCGTGCTTTCCGAGCGTCGCGTAAATGCTCCTTACGGTTTGCAGGGCGGAGGACCCGGAACTCCCGGCAAGAATATTCTGATCCGTGATGGTGAGGAAATTGTGAAGCCCGGTAAGTTTCACAGCCCCCTGAAGAAAGGGGATATTATCCGTATGGAAACTCCCGGAGGCGGCGGTTGGGGTAAGTAGGATGCCTCCGGCGGCCAAAGAACCCTTTTGCAAAAGGGTTCTCTGGACTCTCCCAAAACCTTTTATTGGGCTTCGCCGTGTAGCGTGTGAGGCTTTTCATAAAAACTCAAAGCGGTCCGACACTTCTGGCAAGTGTCGGACCGCTTCTTTGGGTGATTGTTCCAGCAGGGAACAACGTTTGGAGTGCAAACAATTTGAAAATATCTTAAGCCTATGCCGTTTTCCCAAACGAAGCTGCGAAGCATAATGAAAAGTTTTGAGTGGATGGGGTCTGGGGAAGGGGAACTTTTCCCAAAAGTTCCCCTTCCCCAGCCGCCGGAGGCAAAAAATTAATCCAATCCGACTTCAGGTGCGATTTTGGCTACAGCTTCGATGGACAGGGCGAAGAAATCACCCAGTTCGAGGCCTATCTTGTCACACTCCTTAATGATCTCACGATCCACGCTGGCGGCGAAGGCTTTGGCTTTCATCTTTTTCTTGAGACTCTTGGGTGCCATGCCGTTCATTTTTTCAGGCCGCATCAGCGCGTTGGCATGGATAAGTCCGGTGACGGTCTCACCACAACGCAGGGCGAAGTCGAAATCGGTCTGCGGCGGAACTCCGGTCATGTCGCCGTTGTGGGCGCGGATGGCCTGAATTGATTCTTCGGGCAGCTTGCCTTCTAGCATCTCTGCGGCAATTAGACCGTGCTTTTCGGGAGTTTCGGCAGTCTGACTGTAATCAAGATCGTGCAGCAGTCCGGTAATGGACCAGAGTTCGACATCCTGTCCCAGTTTTTCAGCCAATGCGCCGAGCACGGCCTCGGATTCAAGGGAATGCTGGATGAGGTTTTCTTCCTTTACATTTGACTTGAGCAGCTCAAGTGCTTCATTGCGTGAAATCATTTTGAAATCCTTTTGTTGCTGAAATTACATGAAATATCTGGCTGCTGCCACTAAGCCCATACCAACTGCCACAGTACCGAAGAAATTGCGGGTAAACATGGCTACTGCAAAGGTAGGCACTGCTACCCAGAAGTAAAGATTGCTGAAAGTCAGGTCTATGGCTCCTTCAGGCGCGAGCAGGGAAGGGGCCAGCAGGGCAGAAAGAACTGCCGTGGGTACGTAGGAAAGCCATTTGACTATGATTGGCGGCAGGTCGCGGGAACTCAAGGCCATGGCCGGGAGCATGCGTGGAATATAGGTTACCGCCATCATGCCGAAAAGAGTGAAGAGTATTGTCTGCTGGTCCATTATTTGTTCCCCCATTTAACTGCTGCGCCGAGAGTTGCACCAATCAGGGTGGCTATAATTACATTCCATTGGCCTGCTCCGCCAAGAGCTAGTGCTGTGGAAAGGATACCGGTAATTAGTCCGACGATGACGTGGCTTTTGTCTTTGATCTGGAAAATCAGCAGGGCAATAAACATTGCCGGGAGGGCGTAATCAAGGCCCATGGGCTTTACGTCGTTTATAAGTGTGCTGGAAAATATGCCCAGTACGGTCCCGCCTACCCACGCGGCCTGCGCAATGGAGTTGATCAGGAAAGTCTCGCTTTTGTCCATGTCACCGTTGGCAAAGCGGGTGGAGTGTACTGCAAAGCTTTCGTCGGTAAGCTGGAAGGTGAATCCGGCCAGTTCCAGCTTGGTCCATTTTTTCAGGTATGGCGAAAGGGCTGCGGACATTAGCAGATGACGCAGGTTGACGATAAAGGTGGTAATAATTACCGAAATGGAAGAAGCGCCGGAAGCGATCAGGCCCACGGCGATAAATTGTGCTGACCCTGCAAAGACGATCAGCGACATAAGCACGGTGTTATCAATGGATATGCCTGATTTGCGGGCCAGAACGCCGTATGCAAAACCCACGGGCAGATAACCCAGTACAATAGGCAGTGCCTGTTTGAATGCTGAGACCAGCACGCTGCTTTGTTTGATTTTTTGGGAATTCATCACGGATTCCATGTTTACCCCTCTCATTTGTAAAATTCAAATTTGTGATTTCGATTTGCTTGTCAGCATACTTAAAATCTGACATCAGTACAGATACAGATTTAAAAAAAATATACCATAACAGTTTCGTGCAATGAGGTTAAATGTTATGAATCTGGACAGTTCGGACAATCAGTACAGATACAAAAAAGTTGAGCAGGAGCTTTCAAAGCATATTGAATCCGGGGACCTTGTGCCCGGTGATAAGCTTCCTTCCCTGCGGCAAATGAGCAGAACCCTCAAAGTTTCCATTTCGACTGTTTCCCATGCATACGAGGAATTGGAAAAGCGCGGACTGATCGAATCCCGACCTCGTTCAGGATATTACGTGCGCAGTGAATTCAGGACCATCCCCACTCCGGAAATCAAGATAACCCAAAAGCTTGAACCACATTTGGCGACTAAGAACAAACTGATCCGTACCGCCCTTGAAACTGTGGGAAACAAGAATCTGCTCCCGCTTGGTGTTGTTTGTCCCAGTAACGAGCTGCTACCCACACGCCAGTTGGCCAAGATAATGAGCAACGTCATCCGGGAAAACCCGCTTGATACTGCCGGATATGAGATGATTCCCGGCAATCTCGACCTGCGCCGCCAGATCGCTTTCCGTTCGGTGGATTGCGGCTCCAACGTTACTGCCGATGAATTGGTTATCACCACCGGGGCCATGGAAGCCCTGTACATTTCCCTGCGTTCCTTGACCCGGCCGGGCGATCTGGTGCTGATCCAGTCCCCATCGTATTATTGTTTCCTGCAGCTGGTGGAAAATCTGGGCCTACGGGCTATTGAGATTCCATCCTGTCCTGAACGGGGTATCAACCCGGACCGGGTGGAGGACATTACTCGTACTTTTGACATCAAGGCCTGCATCTTCTCACCCAATTTCAACAATCCTGACGGAGGGCTCACTTCTGACGACCGCAAAAAGGAGATAGTTGAAATTCTCGCCAAACGTAAAATCCCGTTGGTGGAGGATGATGTTTACGGGGAAATTTATTTTGGTGATTCCCGGCCCCGCACTTTCAAATCCTACGACCGTGAAGGCGGGGTGCTGCTCTGTTCTTCTTTTTCCAAAACCATCGCCCCCGGTTACCGTGTAGGCTGGCTGGCTCCGGGACGGTATCTGGAAAAGGCTCTTGAAATCAAAGCCACAACCAATGTTTCCTGCGTAGCCGCCACTCAGATGGCAATAGCCCGTTACCTGCGCGAAACCCTTTATGACCGTCATCTCAAAAAACTGCGTACTGCCATGAAAGACCAGATGCAGAAGATGCGTACTGAGATCGGCCTTGCTTTTCCAGAGGGAACCAAGGTCACCAATCCCAAGGGCGGTTCCGTGCTCTGGGTAGAGCTGCCCGAAGGAAAAGACGGGGTGGAACTCTTTTTCAAAGCCCGCGAAGAAGGTATCGGCATCGTGCCCGGAACAGTCTTTTCGCCGCAGGATGTATTTTCAAATTATATCCGTCTGTCCAGCGGATCGCTTTGGAGTGACGAGATTCAAGCCGGAGTACGTCGTCTGGGCGAACTTGCCGCTGAATGATAATGCCTCCATTTTTTTCAAATTCTTATAATAGGGCTTCGTCTATAACTTGGAAAATTTGTAGCAGAGAAATAATTTGCAGGCTTGTACGAAATTGCTTTTTTGCAGCAATATTTATTAAACAATGCTGCGAAGCATGATGAAAAGTTTTGGGATTCTTAAACCCTTTTGAAAAAGGGTTTAAGGCCCCGGCAGGGGCCGCCGGAGACACTTAAGCCTGCATAGCTGATTCTTCTATTATTTTTTCAACCATGTCGGCGGCGTCTTCGAATGATGCTTCGGGGTCGGCTTCTATCAGCGCGATTTGTAAGTTTATTTCGCGCTGCAGAGTAATGTTCTCGGGATCGAAATAGAGTTTCCAGACCGGGACGGCTTTTTTTCCTGCTCCGGCGCGGCAGAGCAGTAGTCCGAGGTAGAGATAGGAGAAGTTGTCTTTGCCGAGGATACGGATTGCCCGTTCGAATTCAACCTTGGCCTGAATGTATTTCTCGCTTTTGTACAGGCAATGCCCGAGCCTCTTGCGGGCATCGGCATTCTGGGGTTCCGTTTTGATGAATTCCTTGTATTTGTCGGCTGCTTCTTCAAATCGTCCGTTTTCGTAAGCAACGTTTGCTTCGGCCAGAGTCTCGAGATTAACCTCTTTGGCCGCTATGGGCTTGGCTGCGCTTTGGGCCTGTTCACGGTCCTCTTTTTTTCTGAATCCACCGAAAAGGAATCCTCTTCTTGATAATTTTTGGGCCTTTTTTTTACCGGACATATTCTCCTCCACATTGAAAAACTGCCGGAGTGTAACGGCAAATTTCTCGGACGCCAAGTATATTTAAGCTCTATGGACATATGGTACCAGCCGTTATAAAACATAATTAACTAAAAATATGAGGTTGCCATGAAAAGATCATTGTTGATTATGGTTGTCTGCCTAGTCTGCGTTTCCTGTGCCCGGACCGAAGGTTACACCACTCCATTTGATACCGGGGGCAAGGTGTACAAATTGGCTCTGCTGCCCTGGCATACGTCGACTATGAATTTTGATTTTAAATACCGGTGGCGCATGACTCAGTCTTTGCTGACTTCCTGTAAGGATGCCGGGTCCTTTGAACTGAAATGGTCTGCCTATCCTGTCAATGGTGGTGATGTTGACATTCTGGAAAACATCAAGAAATCCAGCTTGTGGGAACGCCGCAAGTATGGAAAGTATTATCCGGTAGTGTCTGCGGTGCAGTCCGCTCTTTCCGGGGTTGATGCTGATCTTGCCCTGCTTTATGATATTTCCGCTGATAATGCGGATTTTGACAGTGATTCCGTGTATGATGCCCGCTGCGATTACGTCCGGCTTTTTCTTGTGGATGTGAAAACAGGGAAGGTTGTAGTCGAATTTGTGCGGACAGATTTTATGCATAACGGAGCAGCGGCAGACATTAAGCAGGTCAACCTGCGAGCCTTAAACAAATGGCTTACTGAATAAGTCCTGTGATTACAAAGGAGTTTAATCGTGGCTAAAAGGTTTTTCTTTCCGGTATTTTTTTGTGTTGCGGTCCTTTTTGCCTCCTCTGCTTTAGCAGGAGAGATGAATATCAAGGGTTGGGAAAAGGGCAGTGAATATGACAGCCTCTATGATAACACAGACCGTGATGTTTTTAAGGGGACCCTCCTGAAAATCAAATATATTACCCCGATGGACGGAATGGCTGAGGGTGTCGCTGTTCTTGTCAAAGACAAGGAAGACGGTGAGGAAGTTCTGGTGCATCTCGGGCCCAAGGATTTTGTGGAGCCGCGTATTAAAGACCTGCGTCCCGGCTCTCGGGTGAAAGTATACGGTGTGCTCGTGGAAATTGACGGTGAGTACGAATACATGTGCGCCAAACTCAAGGCCGGGGAAGAACGCAAATACAAGTTCCGCCTGACCAAAGACGGTACCCCTTTCTGGTCTCTTTCTTCCGAAGATTTGAAAAAAGAAGAAGCAAGTCAGTAAATAATGATGCCTCCGGCGGCTGGAGAAGGGGAGAAATCCTTTTTTCAAAAAGTATTTAATCCGCCGGAGGCATAATCTTTTCATCAAAAAGCGCGTAGCGCATCAAAAAACTTATCTATATGAATTCCAAAAATATTTCCCGTATTTCAGCTGAACTGAATATTCTCGATAAAAACGTAAAAGCTGTTGTGTCCCTGCTAGATGAAGGGGCAACCATTCCTTTTATCTCCCGCTACCGTAAGGAGGCAACAGGAAGCCTTGATGAAGTGGCTGTTTCTGCTGTCAGTGATCTTTTTGAAAAGCTGAAGGAGCTGGATAAGCGTCGCGAAACCGTACTTAAGTCAATTGAAGAGCAGGGCAAGCTTGAAGACAGCTTGCGGAAAAAGATTGAAGCAGCTGAAACCATGCGCCAGCTTGAAGATTTGTACCTGCCTTATAAGCCCAAGCGTAAGACCAAAGGGCAGGCAGCAATCCAGAAGGGGCTGGAGCCGCTGGCCTACAAACTTTTTGCCCAGAAATGCGACCCTGTTCAGGAGGCGCAGGCTTTTGTCTCAGCGGCTAAGGGCGTGGAGTCTGTAGATGAAGCCTTGTCCGGGGCGCGGGACATTATCGCGGAGAAGATTGCTGAGAACACGGTCAGCCGCGAGGCGGTACGTTCTTTGTTTGAGCGCAAGGCCTTGATAGAATCCAAACCCACCAAGGCTGCTCAAGAAGAAGAAAATAAGGATAAGGCATCCAAGTTTCGGGACTGGTTTGACTGGCGCGAGCCTGCGAAAAAGGCTGCCGGACATCGTATCCTTGCTTTGTTCCGTGGGGAGCGTGATAAATTTTTGAAAGTATCTATCCGGCCGGAGGAAGCTGACGGTCTGGATATCCTGCACCGTAAGCTGGTCCGTTCCAATTCTGCGGCTTCCAAACAGGTTGAGATGGCTGCAACGGACAGCTACAAGCGTCTGCTGGCCCCGCAGATGGAGACTGAATTACGCGGGGTGCTGCTGGAAAAGGCTGAAACCGAGGCTATTAATATCTTCGCTGCTAATCTGCGTGAAATTCTGCTTGCTCCTCCTTTGGGCGGTAAACGGGTGCTGGCTCTTGATCCGGGCTTCCGGACCGGGGCCAAGCTGGTCTGCCTTGATGCGCAGGGTTCCCTGCTGCATAACGAGACCATTTACCCTGTAACTTCGGAAGGTAAGAAGAAAGAGGCTGCGCGTATAGTCAGCGGACTGGTGAAAAAGTTTGATATAGAGGCTGTCGCCATCGGTAACGGTACTGCCGGGCGTGAAACAGAGCAGTTTGTGAAAGAGCTTGGTTTGGATAAATCCGTTCAGGTGATAATGGTCAATGAATCCGGGGCTTCTGTGTATTCGGCTTCAGAAATAGCCCGCGATGAGTTCCCCGATCATGACATCACCGTGCGCGGAGCTGTTTCCATCGGTCGCAGGCTCATGGATCCGCTGGCGGAGCTGGTTAAGATTGATCCCAAATCTATCGGAGTGGGTCAGTATCAACATGATGTGGATCAGAAGGGGCTGGCAGAAAGTCTAGGCAGGGTTGTTGAATCCTGCGTAAACATGGTCGGGGTTGAATTGAACACCGCCAGTGCAAGGCTGCTGCAGTCAGTTTCCGGCCTGGGGCCGGTTCTGGCGGCAAATGTTATCAAATTCCGTGAGGAAAACGGTCCTTTTGCTTCCCGTAAGGAATTGCTTAAGGTACCCCGTCTCGGTCCTAAGGCTTTTGAGCAGTGCGCCGGCTTTTTACGTATCCGTGGGTCTAAAAATCCGTTGGACGGAACAGCAGTCCACCCGGAACGATATCAGGCCGTGGCCGGGATAGCCAAAGATCTCGGTGCGGATGTTGCGGATTTGATCAAGTCTGCTGATTTGCGGGCAAAGATCAGGCTGGAGGATTATGTCTCCGATGATCTAGGTCTGCCCACTCTTCAAGATATTATGAAGGAACTTGAAAAGCCGGGGCGTGATCCCCGTAAGAAGTTTGAGGCTGTTCGTTTTGATGATTCCGTCAAGGAAGTCTCGGACCTGCGCGAAGGGATGATTCTCAACGGCATCGTGACCAATGTTACAGCTTTCGGAGCATTTGTTGATATCGGGGTGCATCAGGATGGGCTGGTCCACATCAGCCGCATGTCCGATGAGTTCGTGCGTGATCCGGCAACGGTTGTGCATCCGGGGCAGGCTGTTAATGTCAAAGTCCTTGAGGTGGATATCCAGCGTAAAAGGATTTCATTGAGCATGCGCCAGTCGGATATGTAGCCCTCAGTGGGCCGACGTTGCTCTCCCAAAAATTAACCCGCAGTATCTCTTGAGATATTGCGGGTTTTTGTTTGAAAGTCGTCTTAATAAGCTTGATGCGAAGCTTATTGAAAAAGTTTGGGATTTTTAAACCCTTTTCAAAGGGGTTAAAGCCCTCGGCAGAGCCGCCGGAGGCATGCCTTTACAATCCCGGAAGCATGAGGTGGCTTTTGGCCTGCTGCCGTTTCCTGCGCTTCTGCATGGTTTTGGGATGGACCCCGAAGCGGAAGCGGCGCAGCACGCATTCTTTTTCTTTGCAGTCGCGGATAGCCTGACGATCGCCCACGGTGCAGGCGAGACAGTGCTTGCGGATAGCCCGGATGCAGGTGCGCTGGGATTCTTCTGTTTTGGGTCCGCGCAATTCATAAAGAGAGCAGTCGCTGTCCTCACATTCCCTGACAAGCTGAGGGCTGCCGCCCATGCACCACAGGCAGTAGGCCCGTATGGACTGATGAGGATTTCTTTTCCGTTCGCTCAATTGGTTCTCCGTTTATCGCGGTAGCGTATTTCACAAGGCAGAAGGCTGCCGTGGGCCGCGAAAGCCCATCTTTACGTAAATCGGACGTAAAAATAAAGAGTGTATCTGCTTATGGTTGAATGTTTTTTTAACTACTTTGAATATATAAAAAAACAAGGCGTATCCTTTCATAAGGTACGCCTTGTTTCAGTCATTTGGAAAGGGTTGCTTGCAGATTAATCCTGTTTTTCGAAAGTAATGGTTACTTCTCGTTTTCCCCAATCTTTGGCCGCTTTTGTATCAAGGCCCATATAGATGTCGATCTTGTTGGTCCAGCGTTTGTTCATTTTGTCCTTGACCATGTATTCGCCGGGAAGACCTTCAATTTTTACCTTGGTGTCATGGGTCAGACCCTTTGGAATGAGATCACGTGATACTGCGATGCATTTCATGCCCGGCTTGAGTTCGTCTCCCCATGCGCCGAGAAAGGGGTGGGAAGAGGTCTGCGCCACTTGGGAAGTATAGGCTGTGGAGGTTACTTTCATGGAGATTGTTTTTTCTTCTCCGATGCATCCTGAGATAAGAAACAGAGCTGCAATTATCAGCAACAGATTTCGAAATTTGTTCATGGTGACCCCTGTTAAATTTTTGCGGTTAAAGTCGGCATTTCCCGTAGTCGTGGTTGTCTTTGAAATTAGAGGCGCCGCGTAGGATTTTACCTTTGCTGCAGGAATACTCAACATCAGTTACCCGGACCAGAAAATCAAGGTCATGAGAAACCACCAGCATGGGAACAGCCAGAGAGTTTAGTATTTCGATCAGCCTTTCGCGCATGGTCGGGTCGAGATCGTTTGTAGGCTCATCCAGGACCAGTGCTTTAGGTTCCATAGCCAGCACCGTAGCAAGCGAAACCAGCTTTTTTTCACCACCTGAAAGACGGTAGGAAACCCGGTCTTCGTATCCGGAAAGGCCGAGGGTACAGAGAGTGTACTCGGCTGTTTTGCGGGCTTCTTCCGGGGATTTCCCAAGATTAAGCGGTCCGAAGGCCACATCTTCCAGCACGGTAGGGCAGAAAAGTTGATCATCCGCCTGCTGGAAAAGCAGGCCCACCCCTCTGCGCAGTTCCCGGAAATCCTTTTCGGAGTCCATTTTCCGGCCCATATAGTGAACCTGTCCTGCTTGCGGCTTGATTAAGCCCATGATGATGTGCAGCAGTGTGGTTTTGCCGGAACCGTTATGTCCGGTCAGAGCAATTTTTTGTCCCGGCTTGAGGGCGAAATCAACGTTTTTGAGAACATCATTTCCGGGGTAGGAAAAGCTCACATCATGCAGGGAAAATATGGCTGAATTCACAGCAGTACCTCGATTTTATTAAACTCAAGAAAAATGAACAGCACGATAAATCCCATCGTTACAGCCAGCAGGGCCAAATCATTCCTGCTTATGCGGTAAGCGGTCAGGGAGTGGAAGGTGCCGGTAAATCCGCGGCAGAGCATTGCCTGCCAGACCCGTTCAGCCCGGTCCAGACTGCGAACCAAAAGCATACCCATGAGCCATGCATAGGTGCGGTAGGTGCGTGCGCTGCTGCGGGGGGTAAAGCCTCGCATGGCGGCGGCTCTGCGCATGCGGGTGTATTCCATGATCATCACATGTACGTAACGCCAGCTGAAAAGAAGCAGGCGGCACAGTTTGTCGGGAAATTTGAGGGTCTGCATACCAGCGCCAAGGGTTTGTACCGGCATGGTGGCTATAAGCGCAGTGACTGCTAGGATAATCCCGTTTGATTTAAGGGTGATGACAGCGGTGTAGATTATTCCTTCCAGTGTAGCTGTAAAAGGGCCGATATTGAAAAGCGGTGTTCCGGGCCGGGAAAAGGGCAGGAATATCCAAAGGAACAGAATGAAAAAGTTGATAACGACCAGTCTTTTGAGGAGGAGTTTAAAGCTCAGGCGGGCCGAAAGGGCATAAATAACTCCGGCTAAGAGCACACAGCACGCAGGGGTAATGTCGGTAACCAGTGCCCCGGCAAGGGAAAAAATAAATGCGCAGGCCAGCCTGAATCCGGGATGCATGGAGTGGATAATTGAGTTGCCGTAGGCAAAAGGTTCAGTTAGCTGCTGCAAAATAATCTCCTGATTTCGGCTTTTGGGAGTAGCACGCATCCCGGTTTCATGCAATCCGAAACAAATCTTGAGCTGAGCGGGTTATGCGGCTATATCCTTCTGTACTTTGAAGATTAACAACTCTCTGGAAGGTCCGCATGAGTAAAAACGCTGAATTGAAAAAAATAGTTGCCGAGGTCGGTGAAGACCTGATCTGGCGTCCTTTGCACGATTTTGAACAGACCCGGCTCGCCGATGGTGTGGGGGACGATATCGACGGTATAGACCCTGATTTTACTGAACTTGATTTTAGCGGCAAGACTGTTTGCGATCTCGGCTGCAACATGGGGCATTTTTCTTTTTATGCTGCTGAACACGGAGCAAAGGAAGTTGTCGGTTACGATATTGAACCGAAAGTTATCTGCGGAGCCAGAAAGCTGGCCGGTCTTTATTGTGTTGAAAATGTTGATTTCAAAGTCTGCAATTTTGCTTATGACGAGCCGGAGCGGACTTTCGACATGGGAATGCTCATTGATATTATAGGTAAACAAAATATCGGCAAAGGGCGCATGACCGCAATTCTTAAGGGGCTTGAAAAACGCAGTGAATCAGAAATGCTGCTTACTTTCCGTCCTGAATATTACGTGAACAAACATCTTGGTTTTACGCCGGAACAGTTTGTAGAAATGTATCCCGGAGCTGAAATCAAGGAAGGTCTGTTCAGTCTGCTGGATTTTACGGTGCAGCTTTTTGCCGACAAATGGGAGATGGCTTACCTTTCCAAGCCTCATCCTGATGACGAACAATACAAACGGACTGTCTATTTTAAGCGCAGATAACCTTGCCCCCTGCGCTGCAGTGATTATTTAGTTTTCCTGTCTGAATTGAGATTTGAAAATACAAGGGATTGAAATGGCAAAAGAATATATAGAGTTGGTAGATGTTGAATATCAGGTTGAGGAAAAGGACAAGCGAAGCGTTTATGCTCCGGGAATGACCAAGGATATGATTATCGGCGGACGTGATTCCGGCAATGTATTTCTCTTCTGCCTGAATGATGAGTTGCGTAAATCCATCGCAGCACAGGTGGCGGAAAAGCTGGGACGCGAATTTGTTGTAGTCGGCCGCAGTGACGGTAATCCCGTTCTGGAGAAGCTGGCCGCCGGAGATAACCAGATAATCAGCCTGCCGCGCGGGGCAGCCAAGTCTGCAAAAATGCGTGAACTGCTCAAGAATAACGGAAAGGTCATCTTTATCATGTGCGATTTTATGACCCTGCTGAATGCATCCGACGGTTCAGACGATGCCCGCGAACAGATTTCGCTCATGCTTAACCGGTTTGAACCCAGCTTCATGGAAGCCGCGCACCATATAGTACGTTCCGATCAGAGCGAAGAAGAGATTCTGCAGGATGTTTTGGATAAAATAGCTATATAGTCTCCATCCGGGGGGCTTTCAGCGGGACCAAAGAAACTTTTTATCGGGGCTTCGCCGCTTCGTATGGAAAATTGTGCCAAAATAAGAATCGCAATAGTTTGAGCTCTATTGCGATTTTTATTTTGGCAGTTATTTGAGTAAACTAACTGCGAAGCTTACTGAAAAGTTTTGGGATTTTTGCATTAGCCCTTAGGCGAGAAGCTTTGCTTCGAGTCTTAGGGATAACGACAGTGGAACAAACCATTTTTCAAAAGGGTTTAAGGCCCCCGGCAGGGTCGCCGAAGGCTACCAGCGTAGTGAAAGACAGGTCAGGCCGCCGTCCATTTTCCGGAATTCAGACATGTTAATGAAATCAGGTTTAAACCCGTTTTTATTCAGCAGTTCGGCGGTTTTGGGAAAACCTTGCGGTGCAAGCAGCCTGCTGCCCAGATAGAGGCAGTTGGCTGAATATTCTTCGCCTTCGGGGACGATAATTTTTTTGAATCCGGCAAATTCATCGCGTCCGGCAAATCGTGCGCTGATGATCAGTGTTTTTTCGTCAAGGGCGGAAAGTTCGGTTTTGAGATGGGGCATGCCGTTATCAAAAGGCACTGGAACTGTCTTGTAGCCGAATCTGGCAACGGCCTTGGCAAATTGTTTGCAGCCGTCTGCGTTGGTGCGGGAATCAATGCCTACGTAAAATGTTTTGCCCATCAGCAGTACATCGCCGCCCTCCATGAGTCCGTTTCCCTGCATGCGGATAACTTCGTCGGTCTGCTCTGCAATGGCTGCTTCGATTTCGTCCACCTCCCCGCGCCTTGATTCGGCTCCGGGGCAGGTCAGGAAAGCGGCGGCACCGTTTGCGTGCGGTATCATGACTGCGGTATCTTCCACAAATACGGAATCAGGATAATCCTCAACCGGGGGCAGCACTGTGACGCTGATTCCGGCCTGAGTGAAATATCCGATGTAGTCCCTGTGCTGGGCTGCGGTCAGTTTCATATCCGGGCAGCCGAGGCCCGCTCCGGTCAGTCCTTGTCCCAGACTTTCAGCCGGGGTTCTGACAATTGCTTTGCTGAACATTTTTTGATTTCCTTTACTGGATGATCGCGTCTTTCTTTTTCTGTTCTTCTGCGATGAGGGTCAGCTTGGAACGGATGTACGCACTGGCGATATTACCGGCCTCGTCATCCTGAGTGGGGGCGAAGGCTGTGATGTCTTCTGCTACCTGTTTCTCCATGCGTTCGGATTCCATGAACATGATGTAGACCAGTACAAGTGCGGAATCGTTGTCCTGAGTGCCGCTGCAAAGTTCTTCAATCTGGTTGCGGGGTACAGTTTCCAGCAGACGTTCCACAAACATGTTGGCCCATTTGTCGTAAAGGTCGGTGATGGGCGGGATCATGGATTTGATGTTGCGTATCGCGCCATCGTCGATGTTGGGCATGGTCATGGCAATGAATTCCCCAAGGGCGTCCTGACGGGCTTCCTCATCGGCAGTACATTTGTCCATGATGATTTTATAGATATATTTTTTTATTTCCGTTTCCTGCATTGTTTGTCTCCTGCTGCAAAATTCATAAAAACTGATGACTGGTTACTAAAAAGAAGGAGCGCAGGCAACAGTCAGCCCTTCCCCGGCTTGATTCATTTCAGGCTTTGGTGGTAAGCCAACATCCTATCAGGAGCATAAGCGTCTTCAGGCGCAAAAAATATTAGGCAGTTAATTTCAGGAGAGAATTAATAAATGGTGAATGGGAAGAAAGTTGTAATGGTTATGCCTGCTTATAATGCGGCTTCCACATTAAAAAAGACTCTGGACGAACTGCCTGCGAATGTGGTGGATGAAATACTTCTGGTTGATGACTGCAGCCGTGACGATACTGTTTCGCAGGCTGAAAAGCTGGGTATCAGGACTGTGGTCCACTCCAGCAATACCGGATATGGCGGAAACCAGAAGACCTGCTACCGCACCGCCCTTGAGATGGGCGCGGATGTGGTGGTCATGGTCCATCCGGATTACCAGTATACCCCGCTGATCATTTCCGCCATGGTTTCGCCCATCGCCAACGGGGTTTTTGACTGCATGCTCGGTTCAAGGATTCTCGGAACAGGGGCGCGCAAGGGCGGCATGCCTCTCTATAAATATATATCCAACCGGGCTTTGACATGGTTCCAGAATATCCTGATCGGTTATCATCTTTCCGAGTATCATACCGGTTACCGGGCTTTTTCCCGGGATTTGCTGGAAAACATTCCTTTTGATGATAACAGCGATGATTTTGTTTTTGATAACCAGATGCTCTGCCAGATTATTTATTCCGGCTACGATATCGGGGAGGTAACCTGTCCGACCCGTTATATGGATGACTCTTCGTCCATCAGCTTTGTCCGTTCTGTCAGGTACGGATTGGGTGTTCTGCGCTGTACCTGCGAAACTTTTGGGCACCGGATGGGCTGGCTGCAAAGTGAATTTTTGAAAAATGTTCCCAAACAGGGACAGGCGGAATAGTCATGAGCGGTGCGAAAGTTGAAAACGGAATGAAGAAAGGGTTGATTGCGGCGCTTATTCTCTCCGCACTGGTGCTTGTTGTCTACGGACAGTGCGGCAGTTTTGAGCTGGTAACTTATGATGATACCAGTTACGTGACCAACAACCCCCGGGTCATGCAGGGAATTTCTACCGAGAATATCAGCTGGGCTTTCAGTTCCTTTCAGCTTTCAAACTACCACCCCCTGACCGTGGTTTCGCACATGCTGGATACGACCCTCTTCGGGGATTCGGCTGGGGCGCGTCATCTGGTCAATGTGTTCTTTCATCTCTGCAATGTGCTGCTGTTCTTTTTTTTCCTGCTCAAGGCTACTGCAGAATTTGATGAAGACGGTTTGGTTCCGTCGTTTTTTGCCGCAGCCCTTTTTGCCGTGCATCCGGTGCATGTGGAATCCGTGGCCTGGGTAGCGGAGCGCAAGGATGTGCTTTCAACTTTTTTCTGGCTATGCGCCATGCACAGTTGGCTGGGCTGGGCCAGATCAAGAAACATGGCCTCCTATGGGCTGACTTTCTTTTTTACCGGACTTGGAATTCTGGCAAAGCCCATGGTGGTAACCCTGCCTGCAGCGCTGGTTTTGCTGGATATCTGGCCGTTGAGCAGGATTGATTTTTCTAAAAGCCCTCTGACCGGGCTGGTGAAATTGATAGCTGAGAAACTGCCGTTATTTGGTCTTTCCGTGCTTTCGTCAGTGCTGACCGTTATGGCCCAGCAGGGCGGTGGGGCTATGCAGAGCGTGGAATCTTTTCCTTTGGGGTTGCGTTTATCCAATGCCCTTGTTTCTTATGTGGCATATCTTGGAGAGCTGGTTGCCCCGGTAAATCTTGCAGTTTTTTATCCTTATCCGCATGAGATTCCTTTTTGGAAGCCGCTGTTGGCTGCCGTGTTCCTGATCGGCGTAACGGCGGTTGCGGTCCGTTTTATCAAGAAATTTCCTCTCGGCGCTGTTGGCTGGTTCTGGTATCTGGGAACTTTGGTTCCTGTAATCGGGCTGGTGCAGGTAGGCGACCAGTCCATGGCCGACCGTTATGCCTATATTCCCTTCATGGGAGTGTATATGCTCATTGCCTTCGGCGCAGCCCGGCTGGTAAGAGAAAGACAGATGCCCGGCAAGGCCGTTGTCGCAGTTGGTTCGGTTGTGGTGGCAGTGTTGCTGGCCGGGGCCTACGCACAGGCCGGATACTGGAAAGACAGCAAGTCTCTTTACGTCCGCGCGTTGTCTGTGACCGAGAATAATCATCATATGCATTACAACTACGGCAATCTGCTGGAGCGGGAAAAGAATCTGACCGAAGCTGCAAAACATTTCAAGGCAGCATTCAAGGCTGATCCTTCCCATTACAAAGCCATGAGCAGCCTTGCCTCAATTCTAAGCCGCAAAGGCGACCTCTATACTGCACTGGATCTTTATCAAAGGGCTTTACATATCAATCCTGATTACGCCCCGGCGTTGGGTAACCGGGGTATCGTTTATATGCAGCAGGGTAAATTCGATGCCGCTTTGACCGACCTGCGCAAGGCGAGCGCGCTTGAACCGCACGAACCAAACCATATGATTAATATGGGCTTGCTCTATTACATGCGCGGCGACAATGCGCACGCAAAAGAATGGTTGCAAAAAGCCTTGCAGATTGATCCCGGGAACAGGATCGCCCGTAAGAATCTGACCTTGATTCCTTGATTGAGTAATCATTCGTTTTGGCGTATTGCCATTTCAGGTGGAATAGTACTCTTCCTCCTCTGTCCTGTGCCGATGACTTTTCTTGTGTGCTGCGGGCTGCAAATCTTTTTTCCGCGTATGGGGTAATGTATGGATTTTATTCACAACCTCCTTCCTTTATTTAAAATTTTATTTGTTTTTATCTGTATGCTGGCCGGGATCAGACTCCGGCTTGGCGTCGGTCCCTCCATTCTGGCCGGTGGCGGGGTGCTGGCGGTGCTCACTTCCATGAAAATGGGGGAAGTTCTTGAAGTCAGCGGCGCAGCCCTGACGGATGACAAGACGATTTTTCTGGCCTTGATAGTAGCCCTGATTATGATTTTGTCCGGGTTGCTGGAGAAAACAGGGCAGGCGGGGCGGATAATGGATTCCTTGACCGGATATTTGAGAAGTCCCCGTTTGCGGCTGGTATTTTTCCCGGCGCTTATCGGTCTGCTGCCCATGCCCGGCGGGGCCATTTTTTCCGCCCCCATGATTCAGGAAGCAGCCAACGGGCTTGATGTCTCAGGACGGGATAAAGTTGTCATCAACTACTGGTTCCGCCATCTCTGGGAGTTGGCCTGGCCTCTTTATCCGGGGATGATCCTTGCAGCATCCCTGTGCGGGATGAGTGTTTTTGAATATATAGGTTATACTTTTCCGGGTTCACTCGCCTGTATTGTGCTGGGTTGCTTTTTCTACCTGCGGCCTTCTGTCCTGCCTATGAAAAATAACGGCAGCGCGTTCAATGATTCAGCCAATGTCCGAGATTTCGGGAAAGTTCTCAAGGAAGGGCTGCCGCTGATCGTCGCCATCGTGGGCGCCTTTCTTTTTGAAACTTTGCTGAGCTTTTTCTTTCCCGGTATTCCGTTTGAACTAGGGATTGTTCTGGCTTTGCTGGCAGCGGTCTTATGTTCCTTGACCGCTAACCATGGGTCCATGCCTATTATCCGGGCCCTGCTGCTTGAAAAGCGGTTCCTGAATATGATTTTTATGATTATCTGCGTTTTCGTATTCAAGGATATTCTCGGGGCCTGCGGGGTGGTCGATGAGCTGGCCCGTCTGGCCGGAGGGGAGACTGCTCTCATTGCAGCGGCAGTATTTGTACCGTTTCTGGTCGGTTTCATCGCCGGGATAACCCTGGCTTTTGTCGGCGCAGCCATGCCGTTGGTTGTAGGTCTTGTGCAGGCTGCAGGACTTCAGCACCAACTACCGGCTTGGGCGGTATTATGTATGTTTTGCGGTTTTGCCGGGATTATGGCTTCTCCACTGCATATTTGTTTTCTGCTGACCTGTGAATATTTCAAAGTGGATATGGTCGAGGCATGGAAAAAGGTTGTCATTCCCAGTTTGATGCTTATGTTGCTCGGAGTGGCGTACTTTTTTGTTTTATTGTAGATGATAAATCCCCGCAGCGGGTAAGATAAAAAATCGGAGGAACTAAATATGTCCAATCCCATGGTACTGATGGAAACACCTGAAGGTGAAGTACTGATCGAGCTTTTCGAGAAAGAAGCCCCTAAAACCGTAGAAAATTTTCTGCGTTACGTTGATGAAGGTTTCTATGAAGGAACCCTTTTTCACAGGGTTATCAATAATTTTATGGTTCAGGGCGGCGGTTTCGACTTTTCCATGAAACAGAAAGACACCCACGAACCTGTTGAAAACGAAGCAGACAACGGGCTCAAAAACGAATTGGGCACCTTGGCTATGGCTCGCACCATGGACCCTCATTCCGCAACCGCACAGTTCTTTATCAACGTGAAGGATAACGGTTTTCTTGATCACACTGCCAAGAATCCTCAGGGCTGGGGCTACTGCGTATTCGGTAAAGTTATCGACGGTATGGAAGCCGTGGAGAAAATCAAGAAAGTAAAGACCGGTTCTTACGGTCCTATGGATGATGTTCCGGTTGATCCCATCAGCATTATTTCCATGAAACGTTTTGAAGATTAATTTTTTATAGCGTTTATATCGTCTTTAAGGCACTGGAAAGTATTGCTTTCCAGTGCCTTCTTTGTTTAATTATTTCTTTGATGTACTTATAGAATAACAGTTTTAAATATATTGTTTTTTTGCTATGACTTATTCGAGTGGTGGAATTTGAAGTTGTAGAGCATAAATTATCAGGGGTAACCATTGGATAATTCTGAATTAACTATACTCGTCATCGATGATGAAGATTTCGTACGGGAAACAATCAGCGACTATCTCAGTGATTCCGGGTTCAACATTATTGATGCCTGTGATGGAGAGGAAGGGATTGAAGTTTTCGGGCGGGAAAATCCCGATGCTGTTCTGGTTGATTTGAATATGCCTAAAGTTGACGGTTTCGGGGTGCTTGAGCATGTTACCTCCGAAAGTCCGGATACTCCTATCATTGTTGTCTCCGGTGCCGGGCTCATTCAGGATGCCATAAAAGCTGTTCGTCTGGGGGCCTGGGATTTCGTGACCAAGCCCATCGTCGACCTCAATATTCTGGAGCATGCTCTCAGGCAGGGGCTTGAGCGGGCTTCTCTGGTCAAGGAGAACCGACTCTATAAGGAACACCTTGAAGCCGAGGTTCAGAGAAGGACTGAAGCCCTCCGCAACGAAGTCAAAGTTCGTCGCGAGGCTCAGGATGCCCTGATGGCTATTCAGGATGAAGTTATTGAAACTCAGAAGGAAGTCATCCTTACCCTTGGTGAAGTTGTTGAGACCCGCTCCAATGAAACCGCCAACCATGTCCGCAGGGTTGCTGAACTTTCCTATATTCTAGCGCGGCGCTACGGCCTTAGCGAAGAAGAATCAGATCTGTTGCGTCTTGCCTCTCCCATGCACGATGTCGGTAAGATCGGCATCCCCGATACAGTGCTTAACAAGCCCGGTAAACTGACTCCTGAAGAGTTTCAGCTCATCAAGACCCACACCACCATAGGGCATGAAATTTTAAAGCATTCAGAACGTCCTATCATCAAGGCCGCAGCTATTGTGGCTTATGAGCATCACGAGTGGTGGAATGGTAACGGCTATCCCAGAGGTCTTGTCGGGGAAGCCATTCATATTTATGGCCGTATCACTGGGATTGTGGATGTTTTCGATGCGTTGGGCAGCGAGCGTGTTTACAAGAAGGCATGGCCCATTGATAAAATCAAGAATTACTTCGAAGAAGGAAGGGGCAAGCAATTCGATCCGCAACTTACCGATCTGTTGTTTGATAATCTGGATGAAATTTTAGAACTGCGGCGGACTTTTCCTGACGGTTAGCAGGGCATCTTCAAAATCAGAGTCTTTTTAAAAAAACATCGTTACGAGTTTGGAAACACTACATTGGACCTGTTGGAGCTGTTATTTAAGTTTGTCTACCAGCAAGGGTTCGGGGTGCTTCCTGTTGCGTGCCAGACTTAAGGCGTCCTTGCGGCATTTGTTGGTACAAACCCCACAGCCCATGCATTTTCTGGGGTTGATGCGCATGCGTTTGTCGCGCAGGTTCATGGCCCCGAAAGGGCAGTATTCCATACATTGACCGCAGCCTATGCATTTGTGCGGGTCCACTACAGCGATATACCCTGAAGGAACCAGAATCGAAACTTCAGCGTGTTCGACTTTCATTGTTTCGCAGCATTCCGGGCAGCAATTGCAGATGGCATAGAATGGTCCTGATTTTGTTTCCTTGCAGCGAATGTAATGCACATGGCCTTTTGCATTTTTGGTTTCCAGAATCCTAACAGCCTCATCTTCATTTATCTGCCGGGATTTCCCCGGATAGTTCCTGATTGTTTCAGATGCATGAAGCTCACCCGCGAAAATACAAACCTCCGCCACGGATGATATCGATGTTGATGCCGGGCAGGGTGATTCAAAAAGCACAACAGGGGTTTTACCATTGGGCAGTGCTCTTTCCGGTATGGAACAGCTGTCCACCATGGCTTTGAGTAGTTTGAGCGCTTCTCGGGTGGGGATGATTTTACCGTGGAATTTTTTGGCAAAATCATCCTTGAAATTCAGGATTCTTTTCATGGTTTACCCTCTTATAGACATAATTATCAGAGCCCGAAAAAATAGTACAGTTTTTCCAGAAGCAACTTCACAATCCTCTATGCTTATGCCTATGCTGACCCTGAACATGATAACATATTCCTGAGGGTATTGAACAGGAGTTGTGAATGGAAATAGCAGTACGCAGACACGGGGATACCGTTGTTGTCGGCATGGGCGGAAGGGTTGACGCCTATGGCTCCGGAGAATTGGACCGGACCCTTGAGAATATACTGGCCGATGAGAATCTGGCCTGCGTGGCTTTTGATATGACTGATGTCGGTTACCTGAGCAGTGCCGGTATACGTTCTATTGTGCGGACTATGAAAATTTTGCGCAGCCGTAACGGAGCGCTGGCAATCTGCGCCCTTTGTTCCTATTGCCGCAATGTTCTCGAAACCGCCGGAATGACACGTTCGCTGAATATCTTTCCCACTCGCAGTGAAGCCATAACCTTTTTGCAGTCCGTACATTGGGAACGACAGGCCCTTGAAAACTGGGACCGTATGGAAATAGCGGATTCTCCAATAGGGAAGTTCAGGTTTATTCCCGGTGAGAATTCGCAGGCCGAGCTGAAAGTTATCGGTTCAGTTGCGGACATTTTTCATTCTCGGGTGGACGAAGGACGCATTTTTTCTCGCCGTTTTTCCCAGACTGAGTATTCCATAGGTGTCGGCGGTCTGGGGGAGGTTCCGGATGACTATATGAAGGTGCTCGGGTCCATGATCACCATCGGCGGGACTATGGGCTGGCTGCCTACAGACGGTCACGATCTGGCTGATTTTCTGGTTCCGCGTAATGATACCGGGTCGGTGATGATACGTACCCCGTTCAACCTGACTCTTGCGGGCGGTTTTAATGAATACATAATGTTTGAATCAAGCGAGGAGGGCGGGACCACTCTGGACCGTCTATACCGGGGGCTGTTTCTGCTTTCCCGGCGCAGGCGCCGCGATTTCAAGGGCGTTCTGGGTACTGCGGCATGGATGCAGACCGGCGAACTCTTGGCCGGGACCATGATGCGTTCCCCGGTGCGGGAATTTGCACCGGAGAACAAAAGGGCCATTACAGATCCATCCAACAGTGATGAATGGTTCAAACGGGATGTGCTGCCCCGGCACCGGGATGTTACCTGCCTGACCTGCGGGGTAGGCATAGATCTTTCCTGCGATCTTTCTGTTTACGACCTGTCCGGTCTGTATGCCGCTTTCTACATTGATCCGGCTACAGCCGGGGATCGGGGGCAAATTCTCAACAATCATGCAGCCGTCTTTGAGCAGGTACATATGCCTGAAAAAATAGTCTGCCTTGATAAGATGGTCCGTGAAGTTTCGGCAAAAGCCGAGTTCAAGGATATGCGTAAATTGCGTGATAACAGCCGTGTTACCCGTGCATTTCTGGGAGTCAGTTACATACAGAGGCTGGTCAGGGACAGTGCGGGGTGGCAGGGAACAGAAATTCCGGTTAACCGGAATCTTGCGGAAAAGCGTTACCGGGAAGAGTCCGAATTTCCTCTTGTTCCCGAGAAGAGGGAGGCCGAACTCAACAAATTTCAGCGTTTTCTTGAAGCCCAGCAGGCTAAACTGGAAAAGCAGAATAAATAAGCGCACTCTGTTTACAGATTACGGTTGCCTGCTGCTTTGTGTTGCGGGTAAATAAGCTGGAAAGATCAAGTTATTATATTGAGAGGAATCCTGAGGAGGATATATGTGGTTTCGTATGGCTGTATGCCTGTTGCTGACAGCAGTTCTTTCCGTTCCGGCTTTTGCCGGTGAGAAGACCATCAAGGTCGGAGTGCTTTATAATCTTACCGGAGATATGGCTGCCATTGACCGTCCCGGCTTACATGGTATGGAGCTGGCAAAAGATATAATCAATTCCGGGGGCGGAATATCGGGCCGTAAATTAAGCCTTGTGATTTCAGATTGCAGGTCAGATCTGGAGTCTGCGGCAATTGCTGCCGAGGCCCTTGCCGGGCAGGATGATATCCTGGCAGTGATCGGTCTCAATGACACTGACTATGTTATGGCTGCTGCTCCTGCTGTTACTGACAAGAATATTCTTTTTATCACCTCCGGGGCTACCATGCAGAACCTGCCCTACATGTATGGGAAATATTTTTTCATGACCGCTTTCGGGGATAATATGCAGGCCCGCGCAGTTGCAAAATTCGCTAAGCGCAGGCTCGATACTTCCCGCTGTTTTGTGGGGACCGATATAGCCAATGAGTTCACTAAGGCCCTTTCCAAATATTTTAAGCGCCGTTACCGCAAGTACGGCGGATCCATTGTGGATGAAGTCTGGTACAATTCCGGCGCTGAGAAATACCCCCTGCCAAAAGGTGGAGCAAAAGACGCGGATCTGATTTTCATGTCTTCCATTCCTCCGGACGCCCCCGGTTATATCACCGAATTACGCAAGGCCGGTTTTGATCAGCCTATTGTTTCCGGCGATGGTTTTGATACTCCCGGTTTGCTTGAAATACCGGCGGAATATGCTCATTCCATTTATTTTGCCACCCATGTTGCCCTTGATAATCCGGACCCCATAGTGCAGGAATTCGTCGACAGTTACGCACGCATGTTCGGGAAAAATCCAGAGTCAGGTTTTGCTGCCCTCGGTTACGATACTGTCATGCTGCTGGCTCAGGCTGTTGAAAAAGCGGGGATTGCCAAACCGGAGCCGGTGCGTAAGGCTTTATCTGCAACTGCCGGTTTTAGAGGGGTTACCGGTGAATTCAGCTATCCCGAAGGGATGAGAGTTCCCGTGAAGACTGTAGATATTGTGAAATACGTAAACGGTACATTCTCTTTTGTGGAACAGGTCAGTCCGAATTAGTGTTGTGCGGATCAAATTTATAGAGAGTTTTCATGGAAATAAGTTTGGATATATCCAGACTGATTTAAGCAAGCAATATGGAGCAGTAAATGGAATTCAGCATTATTACCGAACCGGCATCCGCATGGTCTGCGGATGCGGTTGTATTTTTTGCTTTTAAGGATGCGGATGAGTATCTGCCCGGTTTTTCTTCATGGATGGCTTCTGATGCGGATTGGGTTGCCGGTTCTCCTGCTCTAGGGGATTTTTCCGGGAAACTGGATAATTCTTCCGTAATTTACGGTTCCGGTTCTTCTGTGCAGCGGGTGCTGCTGGTCGGACTTGGTGAGGAAAAGGATTTCTGCGTAGATAAATTTCTGCAGGCCGTCAGCACGGCCCTGCGTAAATGCCGGGAACTTAAATTCCGCACGGTAGGTGTGCCCCTTGTGGCGTTTGAAGGCATTCCACTTGAGGATAAGCTGGAACATTTTGTAGTGGCGGCCATAGAAGGGCTGTATTCTTTTGATGAATTCAAATCCAAAAAGGATGAGAAAAAGGGCCTTCCCGAAACAATACGTTTTTTGACCGAAGATGAACCTCCTGCCCATCTGGCGGAGATGCTTCTCAAGGGACAGGCTGTGGGGCAGGGCATGGGCTATGCCCGTGATCTTGTTAATCTGCCGCCCAACGTCGCCAATCCGGTTTATCTTGCTGATGAGGCCAAGAAATTGGCCAAAAAGTACGGATTTAAATTCAAGGCCATGAAACGCAAGGAGATCATTGATAAAGGCATGGGCGCATTTGCTTCGGTTTTCCGCGGCTCAAATGACGAACCGCGGATGATTACCCTTGAGTATTGTCCCAAGGATCGAGAAGGACAGAAACCGCTGGTTCTGGTGGGTAAGGGGGTAACTTTTGATACCGGAGGCATTTCCCTCAAGCCTACGGGGTTCATAGAGGATATGAAATGCGATATGGGTGGAGCTGCTGCTATTCTCGGTTTTTTCCGGGCTATCGGCACGATCAAGCCGGATCTGCCTGTTGTGGGCATATTGCCCTGCGCCGACAACATGCCTGATGCCAGTGCCACCCGTCCGGGAGAAGTGGTTACTTCTTTTTCAGGCAAGACCATTGAGATTTTAAATACAGATGCCGAGGGACGCCTGTTGCTTTGTGACGCTCTGGCCTATTCCGCACAATTTGAACCCGCTGCGATTATTGACCTAGCAACCTTGACCGGTGGCTGTATTGTGGCTTTCGGCTGGGATGTGGCTGCGGTGATGGACAATTCCGCCCTGATGCAGAATCTGGTCATAGAATCCGGTACGAGAGTTGGAGAGAGGTTCTGGCCGATGCCACTCTGGGATATATATAAAGAAGAACTCAAGAGTGAAGTGGCAGATCTTAAGAATATCGGTTCGCGCGAAGGCATGACCATTCATGCCGGGATGTTCCTCAAGGAATTCGTACCCGAAGATGTTCCGTGGGCACACCTTGATATTGCCGGACCGGCATGGCGCAAGAAAAAGACTCCCGCTGGATCAGCAGGGGGAACCGGGTTCGGAGTACGTACGCTGGTGGAGATAGCGGAACGTATTGATCTGGAAGATATGTAGGTAGTATTTCACCTTGCAGTCCACGCGTATTCATGCAAGGTCATCTTTTTGCGACGCACAAAATCGCAACGGCAAGATCACATGGTTTATTAAAAATCTTATCTTTAAGCTTACAGGAGCACATACATGGCAAAAGCATCTGCCCGCCATCTTTTGGTTAGTGATGAACAAACCTGTCTGGACCTGAAAAAACAAATTCAGGACGGCGCAGATTTTGGTGAACTGGCAAAAAAACACTCTAGCTGCCCTTCTGGACAGCGCGGCGGAGATCTAGGTGAGTTCCGCCCCGGCCAGATGGTCCCGGAATTTGACACCGTTGTGTTCAATGAAGCAGTTGGCGAAGTTCATGGCCCGGTAAAAACACAGTTCGGTTACCACCTGCTGGAAATCACTAGCCGCGAAGACTAAACAACTCTTTTCCGTTGTAGCAAAAAAGCCCCGACACAAGTCGGGGCTTTTTTTACGTTTTAAATTACACACTCTCTTCTGCAAATATTTCTTCGATTCTATCACAGGGATATCCCGACCCCAGCAGCATCTGCAGGAGAAGGGTTGCTTTGAGTGCTGAAAGCTCTCCAGCGATGATGACCCCCTTCTGCTTCAGGTTGGCGGCTCCGCCGGGATAGGCGTAGATGGGCCAGACTCCGCCTTCCACGCAGCGGGTGCAGAGCACCACCGGAATCCCGGCCTCAATGCATTTTTCTATTCCGGGGACTATTCCGGGAGGGGTGTTCCCTGCGCCGAAGCCTTCCAGCACAATACCTTTGACTTCATTTTCAAGCAGCTTTTCCAGCACCGTGGAATCCATACCCGGATGGCAGGCCACCAGATGAACTTTGTCTGCCATGGCTGTTACCGGAAAGGGCAGTCTCGGTCTGCGGCCCGGCTTGGCTCGGGTGAGGATTACTGATTCTCCGGCAATGAAGCCGATTCTCCCGGTATTTTGGCCGATAAAGGGATCCACATTCAATGAGCTGTATTTGATGGCGTTCTTGGCGGCGAAAAGTTTGTCCGCCATCTGGATAATGACATCGGTTCCTTCCGGCGGGGGCAGCAGGCAGGTTCGCACGGCATCAACAAGATTGCGGATTCCGTCATAGCCCGATTCATTAAAGTAGCGCATAGCTCCGGTAAGGACTACCGGTTTGGGTGAACATACGGTCATGTCCAGTACGTAGGCTGTCTCGGCCATCAGGTCTGTTCCGTGCAGGATAACCGCACCCAGCACTTGCTTTTCGGTCAGAAAATTTTCTACATCATGGGCCAGTTTGAGCATTCTTTCTGGACACATGTGCGGACTGGGAATGTCCGACCAGAGTACCGGCCTGATTTTGATGTCGTGCCCGTCCGGGGTGACTTCATTAAGAAGCTTGGTGAAATTGTCGTCCGGAACCACACCTCCGGCATCAGCTTTTTCGCTCATGCCTATGGTTCCTCCGGTAAAAATGAGGATAACTTCACCTGATATATTTTTCGAATTCATTGTGTACTCCTAAAGATAGAATCTTAAGGGAATCTGGTACTCCAGTAGTTCTGGGAAGGCAACAGTTCTGCACGGCGCTGTCCCGTTCGAATTATTAAAAAAAATATGCTTTTATATGCCGGATATGATATGGTTGAACCAAGTTTTCTGATTTATTGCTTGGGAGGTTGCTTCAAGCGTGGTTGTTTTAGAAGGATATATCATGCAGGGTATCGAATTTCTAGCTCAGGATTATCCCGGAGTAGTTGTCGGCCTTGATGAAAATAAACGGGTTGTTTTTGTGGGCGGCAAAGAAGCAGAACTTCTTTCAGGACAACTGACAGCCGGTGAATATCTTGGCTCATCAGGAGAAAGTCCTTTGCTGGAAGGGCTGAGCGGATACGTGGACATGATCATGGCAAAAGATCCCTTGCCGGCAGGAAGCTTTGAATCAACAAACGATAGGGGAAGGATTAACTGGAAAGGTGTGTATCACGATGACTCCGGCCTTATTATTCTTAAAGGTCTTCCGGTATCAGAAGACGGCAGTATTGCTTCAGCGGAAATGAATCTTTTGTACGAGAAAGAAAAGCTGTTATCCACGTTGCTGAGCAATCTTCCGGGGATGGCTTACCGGTGCGAGAATGATGTCAACTGGACCATGAATTTTGTCAGCGAGGGCTGCCGTGAGCTGACTGGTTACGAACCGGACGCATTTCTGGGTAACCGGGATATTTCTTATTCCGATATTATCCTGCCCCAGTATCAGGCGCATGTCTGGGAATGTGTTCAGGAAGCTGTGCAAGATCGTGAGCCTTTTGAAATAATTTATAAAATACGAGCGGCTTCTGGTGAAGAAAAATGGGTCTGGGCAAAGGGAGTGGAGACCCGCGGTGACGACGGGACAAGCTCACTTGAAGGATTCATCACCGATGTTACGCCGCTTCTGCTGACAGAGCAGGCTCTGCATCAGAGCGAAGAGCGTTATCGGCTTATGGCGGAGAAGACCGGTCAGATGGTGTATGATCTGGATATCGGGAGCGGTGCGATTGTCTGGTCCGGTGCGATTAAGGAAATTACCGGGCATGAGAACCATGAATTTGAGTCCGTGAACCTCAAAGGCTGGGAAGACAGAATTCATATTGATGATCTGAGAGAGGTGCTCAGCGAATTGGAAGATTGCATTGCCCAGGGGCGTCCCTTTGTCTCCGTGTATAGATTCAGGCGCAAAAACGGCAGCTACCTTTATGTTGAAGATGAGGGCAGTTTTATATTGGACGCAAATGGAACTCCGGTGCGCATGGTTGGTGTGTTGCGTGATTATTCCCATAAAATGAAGGTTCAGGAGTTGATGATCCAGACTGAGAAGATGACCACTGTGGCCAGTCTTTCTGCTGGTATGGCTCATGAGATCAATAATCCGCTGGGAATCATTACCCAGTCGGCCCAGAATATTGAACGCAGGCTTTCTCCTGATCTGCCCGGCAATATTGAGGCTGCCGAGAAAGTGGGTGTTTCTCTTGAGTCCGTGCGTAACTATCTTAGCGAACGCAAAATTCTGACCATGGTTGAAGAAATCAAGGAAGCCGGGACCCGTGCAGCCAGAGTCATTGTGAATATGCTCTACTTCAGCCGAAAGACGGAAGACAAAAAGGATTACTGCTGTATACCGGATATCGTGGAGCGGGTAATCACAATTGTTGATAATGACCTCTGCCGCGAAGAGGGTTGCGATTTTCGCAAAATAAATATTGTAAATGATTTTCAGGAAAAGTTGCCTTCTGTGCTTTGTTTTGCAGGTGAGTTGGAAAAGGTTTTGCTTAATCTGGTGCGCAATTCAGCGCAAGCCATGATAGATTCAGGGTGTGACGGCAGGTCGCCGGAGATAGTAATCAGGGTATTCAGCAATAATGCCTACCTGACCATTGAAGTGCAGGATAACGGTCCGGGGATGGACAGTTATACCCGTAAAAAGGCATTTGAGCCTTTTTTCAGCACCCGTCCCGAAGGAGACGGGGGACTGGGATTATCGGTTGCTTATTTCATTATCACCCGCAACCACGGCGGAACTATCAGGATCGATTCCAATCCGGGCAGGGGAACTAAATTTACCATCCAGCTGCCGCGCGGACCGGTATCAGAAATATTTTCCCAAGGTTTGGTTTGAGTCTCGGGTAAAGATGACGTCAAAGGGAAGCTGGCGTAGAAAAAGGGAAAGCCGGGAAAAGTCTGAATTCAGACTTTCCCCGGCTTAATTTGTTTCTGGAGTGGTAATTATTTCTGGCCCTTGGCCTTGAGCTGCTTACCACGGCTCATGTGGCGTTTGGCTGCGGAAAGCTCTGCCTTGCGCAGACGGATGGATTCAGGGGTAATTTCTATCAGTTCATCGTCGCGG
Organism: Maridesulfovibrio sp.; assembly: GCF_963678865.1. Lineage (NCBI taxonomy): Bacteria > Pseudomonadati > Thermodesulfobacteriota > Desulfovibrionia > Desulfovibrionales > Desulfovibrionaceae > Maridesulfovibrio > Maridesulfovibrio sp. The sequence continues at coordinate 3,373,860 of NZ_OY787459.1, forward strand.
ATGAAATGCATGGCCCGTTCAAGAGTCATGGGGCGGATGGGAGTCAGGATAACTGCCTCATCTTTACCGGAAGCACGCATGTTGGTGAGCTTCTTCTCTTTGGTGGGGTTGATGTTTATATCATTGTCCCTGTTATGCTCGCCTACGATCATGCCTTCGTAAACCGGATCACCGGGTTGGATGAACATTTCGCCGCGAGGCTCAAGGTTGAAGATGGCGTAAGGAACGCCCTTGCCCGCACGGTCGGCCACAAGAGAGCCGGTGTAGCGGGAGGGGAAATCTCCACGGTAATCATCGTAACCGGCGAAAAGGGAGTTCATGATACCGGTACCTTTGGTGTCGGTCAGGAATTCATCGCGGTAACCGATGAGGGCTCGGGAAGGTGCGGAAAATTCCATACGCACACGGCCCTTACCGTTGTTGACCAGGTTGGTCATCTTCGCTTTGCGGGTGGAAAGTTTTTCAGTAACTACACCGAGAAAAGCTTCTTCGCAGTCAATGAAGACCTGCTCCATGGGTTCCAGCTTGCGGCCGTCCTCGTGTTTGTAAATAACTTCGGGCCGGGCCACTGAAAGTTCGAATCCTTCACGGCGCATGGTTTCGATAAGGATAGCCAGCTGAAATTCACCACGTCCCTTGACGATGAAGCTGTCCTTCTCTTCACTTTCCTCAACTTTTACAGCCACGTTAAGCAGGGTTTCCTTGTGCAGTCTTTCGCGAATCTTTGAAGACTGGACCAGTTTGCCTTCAAGGCCTGCCATGGGTGAAGTGTTGATGGTGAAGCGCATGGAAACGGTAGGCTCGTCAACGGTAATTCGCGGCAGAGCCTTGGGAGCTTCCTTGGTGCAGATGGTGTCACCGATGGTGATGTCCTCAATGCCGGAAACAACAACGATGTCACCGGGATTGGCTGAGTCGGTTTCAGCAAAGGAGGGGCCGTCGTAAGTCTGGATTTTGGTCAGACGCAGAGAAACCTGCTCATTTTTTTCATTGATGCAGACGAGCGGCTCGTTCTGTTTGGCGCTGCCGTGGATTACTTTACCGATGGCAAGGCGGCCGAGATAGTCGGAGTAGCCGAGGTCGGAAACCAGCATCTGGAACGGCTCGTTTTCATCAAAGGAAGGGCCGGGAATCTGTTCAAGCACGAGGTCCATGAGCGGGTGCAGGTTCTCACCTTTTTCTTCAAGGGTTTCCTGTGCGATTCCGTCACGTCCGATAGCGTAAAGCAGGGGGAATTCAAGCTGCTCTTCGTTGGCGTCAAGGTCGATGAAGAGGTCGTAAACTTCGTCGAGAACCTCATCCGGGCGGGCATCGCCACGGTCGATTTTGTTGATGACAACGATAATTTTAAGGCCGGCTTCGAGGGCTTTTTTGAGTACGAAGCGGGTCTGCGGGAGAGGGCCTTCAGAAGCGTCTACCAGCAGGATTGCGCCGTCAGCCATGGACAGGGAACGTTCCACTTCGCCGCCGAAGTCGGCGTGACCGGGGGTGTCGATGATGTTGATCTTGACACCTTTCCAATCTACCGCGCAGTTTTTGGCTGCAATGGTGATACCGCGTTCGCGCTCAAGGTCCATGCTGTCCATGAGACGGTCATCGACTTCCTGTCCTTCACGGAACAGTCCGCTTTGCTTGAACATTCCGTCAACCAGGGTTGTTTTGCCATGGTCAACGTGTGCGATGATAGCTATATTTCTAATTTTTTCGTTTTGGGTAAGTTTAGTCACGGATTCCTCCGGCGCCGGAGATTTGCCAAAAAAAATCCCCTGCACATAAGGTGCAGTATGAAAATAGGGGCAAGAGTCTCAGCGGCTGGTTAAAGTAGAGATAAGGTGACGTTAGTTAGGGTATATTAACGCGGCTGGCAAGCTAAAAAATAGGGTTACAGGTGACATTCTGGCGAATTTTTTTCGTTTAGAGCGCCAGACTTGCTTTTCCTCCGCGCTGTCTATATCAAGTTGCGCCCTGATATGAATTACTTTATGTAGGGGGCATAAATTTAAGGAGCGTATATGCCTGAGAAAGATTTACGAGTGGAACTTCTATCCATGACCCCCAATGCCCTTGAGCTGCTTTATGCCTCATTTCGGCAGTGTTATCATGCCGGATTTGTAGCCGATATGTGGCCCCGGTTGCTTGACGGGGAAATTGCAAAGGACAAACAGGCCGAATTTGTTTCAAAAGTTCTTGAATCAGGTCACGACAGCCCCATTGAGCATGTCAGTTTTACTTTTGCCGTTGAGGGAATTTCCCGGGCCTGTTCGCACCAGATAGTGCGCCATCGTATTGCGTCCTATTCTCAGCAGAGTCAGCGCTATGTGACTGAAAATGATATGGATTACATCATCCCCCCGGCAATCGCCAGAATTCCCGAGGCGCGGGAACGGTTTGAAAAATTCATGGAAGAAGTAAGCTGTGCTTATAAGGATCTGCGGGAAATTCTTGTTGATGCCGGGCGTGAGTCCAAGGCCAATGAGGATGCCCGTTTTGTGCTTCCTCAGGCGGCTGAAACCAAGATTGTAATTACCATGAACTGTCGCTCTTTGATGCATTTTTTCAATTTGCGCTGTTGCCAGCGGGCGCAGTGGGAAGTGCGCAAGATGGCCGATAAAATGCTTGAAATCTGCAAGGATGAATTCCCGGCTATTTTTCGGCATGGAGGGGCAAGCTGTGAGCAGCTCGGCTACTGCCCTGAAGCGGAGCGTTTTGCCTGCGGACGCTATCCGACCCTGAAGCAGTTGATCGACAAGTAATTGAAAGCTACATTATATAACTATTGCGCAGAATTTCTTTTCTGTGATGTTTTCTTGAGCTTTCTTTAAAAATGAAGCCGTCAGCCCGCCCTGTTTTTAGGGCGGGCTTTTTTTTTGGATTAAATTCATCTGAAATCGTCTGAAATTGGTCGAAATCAAGGATCGAGATCAGTTTTGTGCTTTGCTGGGTAGCTTTTTGGGTAATAAGGAATGTTATATTATGATTTTTAGTAGAAATCGCTACCCCGGCGTGTTTTTCAGCTCTGTAAATGAAAGTTCTTTATTTCACATTACAGGTCGTTGTTTCTATATATCTGGTTATATTATCTGTAATTTTATTTGGATGGGATCGTGCTATAGACTTTGATTGATTATTCGATCAATCGTGCTCATGCTTCCGGTTGCTATGTTAGTAAATGAAGATAATGTAAATCCTTTGTCCATAGGGGTTACAGAGTGTCAAGTAATAAAATATTGTATGTTTTAAGTAGGTTAGATTTTGTTCTAAAGTCATATGGTGCTCAACCCTTTATTCTAAGGCGTTCTCGAGGTTCGAATAGAAAAGTTGCAAACTGCTGATTGGTGATGATTTTTTATTATGTGTAAATAAGATATGTTAATACAGATAGTTATATGGGAAAAAAGGCGTTTGAATAAGAAAAAAGCTTTAAGAAATGATGGGCGAGAATAAATGTGACAATGAGAGAAATTAAGAATTTTTGTAAAATATTGAGTTATGTGTTAATTAACTTGTGGAAAAAGTTTTCCACATGTGTTGATAAAAAATATTTTGAAAGTGCTTAAGCCTGATTTTGCGGCGCTCGACAAGGTGCCTGCCCTCTGAGCTATGTTTGCAAGGGTAACAGGAAAGTATATAAAAAACAGCATCTTAAGCTGTAGAAAACAAAATGGAAAACATTTGATGTCCGCAGGATTATTAAGAGTTGATACTCTGGCTCAATCTGACTTAGGTAACCACTCATGATGAGAGACAGCTGGAATAAAATTTTAAAATTTCTTGAGAAGGGCCTGAACCCCGGTCTGTACAAAGTATGGATCAAGCCCCTGAAAGCAGAAGTCAGCAGCAATACAATTAAGTTGTATGCTCCTAATGACTTTGTTGCAGCCTGGGTCAGGGACCGTCTTATGGACAACATTAGAGAAGCAGGCGAGCAGGTTCTCGGTACCAGCCCCAAGGTGGAGATTGGGGTCAGGAAATCCGTGGAAAAACCCGCTGTAAAGGCTAAGGCCGCGCCTGTTGTAGCACGTCCGGTTCAGGCAAGCATGGGGCTGCCCATGATGTCTTCTGCCGTGGTCAATACTCGTTTTCCCCGCTGGCGTTTTTCTTTTGACGATTTCGTAATCGGCGAGTCTAACAGACTTGCCTGTGCTGCATCCAGAAGTCTTTGTGACAACTCCTTGCCAGGTGACCAGCTCTTTTTGAGCTCCGCGCCTGGTCTCGGGAAAACCCATCTGCTGCATTCTATAGGCAAAAATCTATGTGCTTCCAGCAACAAGAAGCACATTTCAATTGCCTGCCTTACAGCGGAAGAGTTTGCAAACAGGATGGTTCTGGCCCTGAAAGCGGGTGAAATTTCCCGTTTCAAATCTGAATTCAGGGACAATGTGGACTGTCTGCTCTTGGAAGACATTCATTTCTTTCAGGGCAAGCAGAAGATGCAGGATGAAATTCTGGAAACCCTGAAAAGCCTGCAATTGCGTGGCTCAAAAGTGGTTATGACCAGTTCTTTCCTGCCTCGTGAGTTGGAAAAAGTTGATCAGCAGCTTGTTTCCCGTTTCAGTTCGGGACTGCTGGCGCTTATTTCCACCCCTGATTTCGAGACCAGAAAGAGAATCGTTGAAAGCAAGGCCAGTCGCTTGGGAACCAGTGTGCCGGATTCCATCTCCGAGCTGCTGGCGGACCGTATTACCACCGATGTAAGACAGCTGGAAAGCTGCCTGCAGAACCTCGTGCTCAAGGCAAGACTTTTAAACCGTGATGTTTCGCAGGAACTGGCCTGGCAGGTGTTGGAGAACTATTCCATTGCCAGAGCCGCGCCCAGTTATGATTCCATTGTGGATCATATCTGTCGTTCCTACGAGCTTACACCTGATCAACTGCGTTCAAAAAGCCGTAAACGTCAGATCGTACTGGCCAGAAACACCGCTTTCTTCCTCGCCCGTAAACATACCGAACTCTCCCTCAAGGATATCGGGACCAGACTGGGCCGCAGACATTCTACCGTGATTAAGGGTATCACCAACGTAGAACGCGAAATTTCCCTGCAAACTCCTCTCGGTAGGCAGTTGCAGGATACAATAGACCGTCTTACCCCTTAGTCGGGCGGCCTCTAGAGAGCCACTTGCGGCGTAAAGTTAATTGTTAGCGCGGTTTTCGAGCTTAACAAGACCTTACCTCTAAGGGGCTGTTATAAGGCAGGAATTCACGTATGTGTATATGCTTTGTTCCTGTTTTATTGCTGCTTCTTGCTTATGGCACTTTTTTGGGCACCTGATGTCAGGACAGTAAGATAATTGTATATTTGAATGGTTAGCGTTTTTATTTTCCGAAAAAGAGTGACAGCGTAAAGCTGTTTGCTCTTTTTCGGGTTTGGGGATATTCATTGCAACCGGTTTGTAAATGTCTTTGGACGGCCTTTTTTTGGGTCTTAATTGCAGAGGTAGAAAATGAATTCCAATGTATGGAACTCCATTAAGAAGAAGCTTCTTGTGCGTATAAATCCCGTACTGGTAAGGGTTTGGGTGGATCCTTTGTCAGCGCGTTACGAAGATGGGATTGTGCAGCTTACAGCGCCGAATGAGTTCGTCATGAACTGGGTGCAGGAGCATCTGCTGGATCGCATAAAGGATGCGGCGCAGGAAGTGCTTGAGACCAAGGTCGGGGTTACCATTGATCTGGAAAGCGGCAAAGCAGAAAGGCCGCGGGAATTGATATCTGATGTTTCCGCTTACTATGCCGTGGATGAAATTTTAAGCAGCATTAACAGGTTGACCGGAATAGTGCGTAGTGCAGCAAGGCCTGTTGATTACAGTGAAGTTGATGCCAACGCAAAGGCTGTTGAGAGCGTCCCTGTATTGGACCCTCAGACCTTTGATTCCATCCTTGATGCCGTGCTGGAAGCTTTTGGAGTATCTTTCCGGGAGCTGATGCAGCAGGAGACCGAACATGCGCTGCTGGCACGCAGGGCTTTGTACTATCTCTGTTTCCGTTATGGAATCGCTGCCGATGAAGTTGCCCTGAATATGGATTGCACGGTCTCTGAAGTCCGCAAAGGTGCCAAAGTTCTCGAAGGCGAAATCTCCGCAGCCATCGATAACGGCGAAGATCTGGACGAATTGCTTTTAAGAATTTTTAAAAAGTAAAGATACCTCCGGTGGACCTGCCGGGGGCCTCGAACCATTTTTGGGAAAAGGGTTTAAGAATCCCAGAAATTTTTTTATCAGGGCTTCACCGCTTAGCGCGGAAAATATTGCATACAAATTAAACCGTCAGGGCATTAAAGCTCTGACGGTTTTTTATTTTGAACGTCGTCTAGTAAAGCTATCTGCGAAGCTTATTAAAAGTAATCCCCTCCCCAACTGCCGGAGGCATCAAAATTATAACCCTGTCTTTAAAACCATATCCGTAATTGGCCCGCGCGAGCGTTCACCTTTTAAGACCATATGTGCATATTCTTTGTTGTTTCGCAGCTTCTTGACCACCCAGTTAAGTCCGTTGTTGCTTTCGTTTAGATAGGGGTTGTCCACCTGCCTTGTATCGCCAAGGCAGATGCATTTCACGCCTTCGCCCATGCGGGTCAAAAGAGATCGGACTTCGGAACGGGACATATTCTGCATCTCATCAATGATGACCACACAATTCTCGAGATTCATGCCCCGGATGTAGGCGATGGGCAGGATTTCAAATTTTTTCTGGTTGAAGCGGAATTTGTCGGAGTCAGTGTCCATGAAAATACGGTTGGCCGGGCGCTGTTCGTGCAGCTTTACGGTCAGGTCGCGGACATAGCGCACATATGGCTGCATCTTTTCTTCCACTGTTCCGGGCAGGTAGCCCATCTTGGCCCCTATTTCCCAGATAGGCTTGACCAGATACACTTTTTCAAAGGGATTGTCCTTTTTCTCCAGGGCTAGGTAAAGGGCGGAGGCCAGAGCCAGAAAAGTCTTACCGTACCCTGCTTCGGACTGGATGGAGACTAGGTTGATGTCCTGATTCAGCATCAGTTCAAGGGCAAGGTTCTGATAGATATTGCGCGGTTTCACGCCCCAGACTTCATGGGTGTAGGAAATGGTCTTGCTGCCCTTGTCGCCGTAGAAAACCGGGCTGCCGTTCTCCCAGCGGAAGCTGTTTACATAGGGCGTGTGCCCTTCGTCCACGAACCCGGTGTACATCTGGGAATCTGAGCGGAAGGGGTCGGAATCTTTGTATTCCTCGCATTTCAGGCTGTAGATTCCGGCTTTGATCTGTAGGATGCGGTCATTGGTGACCAGGATTGGGTTCTCGATGGAAGCGTTGAGGGTTTCCTTGAGGATGCGGTCATCCGGGCTGAGTTCGCCCAGTTTTTCCGCGAATTCTGGGGAAAGGATAGTTACCTTGTCATCCTTGAGGATGGAATGGACGGCCTGTGAGACAATGTGACCGATGCGCGGGTCCCGCTTGAGCTTATCAAGCTCGGTCAGTACCGTGTAAGGGAGGTGGACCTTGTTTTCCACTCCGTTGCGCAGGGCGGTGATACATTTGGGGTTTTCAATGAGCACGTTGGTGTCCAAAATAAAATTTTTCTGTCCCATAATTCCTCAACTCTTTTTGCGGTTTTACAAAAGAGAAAAGGCGACCTGTAGTCAGATCGCCTTGGCTATGAAAAATACATCCGTGATGTTCCGGTGGATATGCAGGTTTGCCCTGCCGGCTTCACTCTCATATTTATTTAGTACACATGAAGAGTAAGTTGTGAAACCTCAATTTATCCCGGTTGGGTTAATGTTTTGTAACATAGCTTAAGTGAGTTTTGGTTTTTTTCTGTTGAGGATTATTTTGGTAAATTCAGTGCCGTGAAATTAATGAGAAATTATACCAGAATAGAATTAAAGTTATAATTATGCCTGAAGTAATCAGCAGAACCTGATTACCTGAACCGTTTCGTCCTTTTGAACCTTTCCACAGTCTGCAGGCAGGATGATTATCCCGTTGCTTAAACTCATTATCTTGCGTGGTGAAAGGGATTTATCCAGCAGTGGGTCGGCAAAAATTTTTCCGTCCTTTTCATTTAACAGGCAGGGGCGCAGTTTTTCCCGCTCCCGTCCGCCTTTTACTTCTTCTGTAAGAATTGCCGTGATAGTGGATGAAATTTCCGTTTTGCCCTGCAGCATGGATAGCACCGGGTTGATAATGGTGTGGAAAGCAAGGTTAACAGCATTGGGCGGACCGGGCAGGCCGATTACAATGGATTTTTCCATTTTGAAGGCAAATATTGATTTTGCCGGGTGCATGGCCAGACCTTTGAATACAGGAATGCCTCCGGCCTGTTGGATGGAATTAAAAACAAAATCCCGGTTTCCGGGACCAGTGCCCCCGGTGGTGATGATGAGTCCGCAATCCCTGCAGGCCTGCACGGCTTCCGAAATGGCTTCAGGAGAATTTGCGCAGGGAGCAATGCGGATATCACGGATTCCGTATCGGCTGCAAAGAGACTTCATCAGAATGAGATTATCCGCCGGAATAAGGCCGCATTCTGTCTTTTTAGCCGGATCGCAGAGTTCATTGCCAACAGCCAGTACAGCTACCTTTGGCAGGGGATTGACCGGAATTGAGCATATTCCGGCATAAGCGAGCAGAGCGGCGCTACAGGGAGAGATAACCTTTCCTTTTTCAATAATTGTTTCACCTTCTAAAATATCTGATCCGGCTTTGCGGATAAACTCGCCCTTGCTGATCGGGGAATTGATACTGACGGTGCATTCGTCGCTGATTACTTTTTCAAAGGGGATAACCGTATCCGTTCCGTCAGGGATAATACCCCCGGTCAGAACCCTGACAGCCTGTCCTGCGCTGTTTTTATCCGGAACGGAACACGAGGGGCGAATTTCACCGGAATAAGCAAGCGCGACAGGATTATCGGCTGAAGCCCCGGAGGTGCATGCGCTGGGGATTGCAAAACCGTCCATGGCTGAGCGGTCATGTTCCGGCAGGGAGATATCAGAACATATCTTTTCAGCAGCGACCATACCGGAGCAATCTGTTACCGGGATATATGCGGCCTGAACCGGGAGCAGATTTTTGCGGATAAGTTTAAGGGCCGCGCTACGGGGAATGGTTTGGGGATAGCTGGCCTGTCCTGGAGCTTCTCCTTTCAGGCTTTTACGTATGCGGTCCAGTTGATCCGGGGTGTTTATATTGATGAATGTTTCCAGTTCATGGTCTGTGCTTTTCAAAACTTCCGTTTCAACTGTCCTGACCTTTACCTGCGGGAAAAAGCGGATGATCTGGAAAATATTGTTTTTCAGATTTTGTTCGATAAAAGGCAGGCAGCGTTTGGAGTATACAGCACAAAGAGGTTCGTAGAATCCGTCCGGGTGGATGGGTATGAGTACATCGTCTTCCTCTGTAACACGGCTGAGCAATTCGCTGATTAAACCTCGGTTCAGGAACGGGGAATCACAGGCTGTAACGAATACATGTCCGGTCTGCGCGTGATAGAGGGCCGCATGTATGCCGGTCAGTGAACTGCGGGCCTCGAAAATGTCACCCACCAGCCGCAGATCAAGGTCCGGGTGGTTTTCCGGGGTGCGGGTAATGACAAATGTTTCAGCACAAAGCCCGTCAAGAGTGCGGATAATTCTGCCGACCAGTTTTTCACCGGAAAGTTTCAGGCAGGATTTATCGGTCCTGCCCATGCGGCGGCCTTCGCCTCCAGCCAAGATGGCTGCACTGATATCGGGGTACTCTGCGTTGCTTCCGGTCATACCCCTTTATATTGCACAAAAGAGTTTTCAGTTCCATAACCTTTTATTATGCTGAAAAAAACCTGATTGTAGACAGTGGTTGTTAAAATAGATATTCCCAGTATAAGTGTTTACTTACTGTTTGCCGTCAGCCCGGCCCTTTTTTCTTTCATCTCACCATAATGTACTGTTCAGTGCAAAATTATAAGGAGTTATTACCATGAACCGTTATTTAGTACTTGCTGTAGTTGCCGCTGTTGCTGTTATGTTCTGCGCCACAATCAGCCATGCCCGTGATCTTGATGAAGTTCTTTCCACCAAAACTCTTAAGGTCGGAACGACTGGTGATTACAAGCCTTTTTCTTTTAAGGACAATGGTAAATATGAAGGTTTTGACATTGCCGTGGCCCAGAGTTTTGCTGATCGTCTAGGAGTAAAACTGGTGCTGGTACCCACTACATGGAAGACTCTGATGCAGGATCTCAAAGCTGGTAAATACGATATCGGTATGAGCGGCATTACCCGGACCATCGCCCGCCAGAAAGAAGCCTGTTTTTCGCAGGGGTACGTTACTTTCGGTAAGACTCCTCTCGTTGCTGCAGCTAAGGCCGGCGAATTCAAATCCATGGCCGACATTGATCGCAAGGGGGTCAAAATCGGGGTCAATCCCGGTGGTACTAACGAAAAATTTGTACGGGCTAATATTAAAAATGCGGAAATAGTTGTTTTTGAATCCAACCTCGCCATTCCTCCGGCTGTTGCTGCAGGAAAGGTTGATGTTATGATCACTGACAGTGTGGAAGCTGTTTATTACGCTGCCACCGACTCCAAACTGGCCGCGCCAATGCTCGACAATCTTTTTACCCGCAGTCAGCTCGGCTACCTTATCTCCGCAGATGCCGGCAGGCTTCAGGATACCGTTAATTTTATGATGGACCAGATGATCCTTAAAGGTGAAATGGCAAAGCTGAAGGCAAAATACCTGCATATGAACTAGCTATTCAGGTGGTTTATTCAGAGATTCAAAGCCGGGATCGTTTTGCCTTTCCCGGCTTTTTTGCGTCAGGCGGTTTACAACATCACCTCTGTAGCTGTACTTATGCATTCAGAAAGTAAAGTCACTTGGCGGATGTCTTACTTAGTAATCTGATATGGAGTTTTTATGTCCTGCAAGAATTTGAAAATGATCTGTTTTTCTCCCACCCGGACAACCCGTCGTATTCTGGATGCCATTGCTGAAGGAGTCGGTGCTGAGCAGACGGAAGTGATTGATGTCACCCGTGCGGACCGGGTACCCGAGGTCTGCGACTGTGCTGCTGATGATCTGGTGATAATCGGTGCTCCGGTATACAGTGGACGCATCCCCCTTACCGCCGTTGAGCGTTTTAAGGCCTTGAGGTCCTGTGGCAGTCCTGCTGTTCCTGTTGTGGTTTACGGCAATCGTGCTTATGAGGACGCCCTCATAGAACTCAGTGATATTGCAGCTGAAGCGGGATTCAAAACAGTTGCCGGTGCCGCGTTTATCGGTGAACATTCTTTTTCCACCGAGAAAACGCCCATTGCGGTCAGCCGTCCGGATGAAGACGATTTGGATAAGGCCTGCGAGTTCGGTAAATCCCTTGCCTCAAAGCTTGCTGACGGGGCCTTTGACGACTCAGCCTTTGAAGTTCCGGGAAATCGTCCTTACAAGGACCGTTCTCCCGGTATGTCAGCATCTCCGGTTTCCAGTGATGATTGCCAGCTTTGCGGAGCCTGTGAAAGGGTCTGTCCCACAGCGGCTATTGTTACAGGAGCTTCTGTGGAAACAGATCCTGATAAGTGCATTTTCTGCTGTGCCTGCGTAAAGGTCTGTGCCTTCGAAGCCCGTAAACTGGAAGTGCCCCGCCTGCTGGAAGTTTCTCAGTGGCTTGTTGATAATTTCAGTGAACGCCGTGAGCCTGAAGTCTTTATCTAACTTATGCTGTACGGGACTGCGGCGTCCCAGAAACCGGATACCCCTCTGAGAAGGGGATCCGGTTTTTATTGCACTTCTTTTATCTGGTTTAGCCGCCTTTATGCATAGTTTTGTGCTTCTATCTTAAAGTATTGCTGCTGATCCGGAGGATTTATTTTTTATGCGTGATCATATAAAAGTTCTGGCTGTTTTCGTTTTGATGCTGGCTTTTGGCTTGTCCGGCTGCGCAACAGGCAAATGGAACCGCTATGAGCTATATATGGGTCAGAGCTATCAGGATGGCAAAAAGAGGATCAGCTCCAAACAGTTCCAGACTTTCCTGAGTAATGAAGTTACTCCCGAATTCCGTGACGGCTATACCATCTATGATGCGCAGGGATTCTGGGGCGGCAAAAGCGGTTTTACCTATTCCGAAAGATGTAAAGTGCTCATGATCGTTTCCCCGGACAAGGATGCCGAACAGCGTGTTGATGCCATTGCCAAAGCCTACAAGGATAAATTCAAGCAGGAATCGGTGTTGAAGATTGTCAGCCCGGTTGAGGTTGGATTTAATTAAAAAAGTTTTTTTTTACCGCATCTAGGGCCTCATCAATTGCCCGGATGGATTTAAGAGTCCTTTCATTTAGTGGCCCATCTATGGCGTGAAAAGGAATGCCGCGTGATTTCAGCTCGTTTATGAACAGACCCTGCATGTAGTTACGCTTTTCCGGCATATCGCGCTGCCCGTCGGCCTCCCAATCAATATCAATGCCGCAGAGCAGGTAAAGACTTGGTCCGAGTCTATTGAGCTTATCGTCAAGCCAGCCCGGGGCTTCCTCAAAATAGTGTTTGGAATAGACAATGGACGAGATGATGTCCGTATCGCAGATTAGCGGATTATAACCTTTTGCGGCAGCTTCGGCTTCATACTGCAGTTGTCCCTGCGCTATGGGGATCACATCCTCCACAGCCAGAATTCCGTTTTTCATTTCGAAGTATTCGCGCAGGTATTCGGGTACGTATTCTATCTTGTAGTGTTTCGCCAATGCTGCTGCGAGGGTTGATTTTCCGGTGCACTCGGAACCGGTCAGAACTACGCGAAGCATTCTCGTTCCCGGTCTGCACGGTACGATTTAAGCCAGCTGATGAACCCGAGAACGGCCATGGCAGTGTAGACAACCATGAGTCCGCTGTATCCGGTCCAGCCTTTAGCGTAATATATGCCGATATACATAACATCGGCTGTGATCCAGAGCAGCCAGTTTTCCATGTATTTCTTGGCCAGCAGATATTGGGCGATAAGGGAAATTACAGTAGTCAAGGCATCCCACCATGGGAATGAAGCTGCAAGGTAATTCTCCATTAGATATCCGGCTGGAATGAAAGCAGCCACCCCTATGGCGGTAAGCCATAGAGCCAGTTTGCGTTCCATGCGCCGGACCTTGAGCGGAGTATTGTCGGTTCCGCCACGCAGCCATTGATACCAGCCGTAAAATCCGAGCACCACGTAGACAAATTGCAGGAAGGCATCGGAATAAAGTTTTCCTTGAAAGACGATGACCATCCATATTCCCACACTGACGATGCCGAAAGGCCAGCAGAGCGGATTCTGGCGAACGCTCAGTAGAATATAGATGAGTCCGGTGGCAATGGAGAGTTGTTCACCGAGGCCCATGGCAGTGATAAAATTTATGATGATGTTTATGATTTCCACTAGAAAGCCTATTGAAAGTTAATGTGATTCTAAAATATGTTATCCAGAAATTATCAGGAATGAGCATCCTTCTGAGGCGGATCAAGAAGGTTTAAGCCGCCGGAGGCGAAGTCCATTCATAAGAATTTAGCTGGTTATCAGCTTTCCAAATCTCCACGCGGAAAAGTTATGGTGAAGCAGGCTCCTGTGTCCTGTTTGGTGGATGCGCTGATGGTTCCGTTGTAGTCCTTGATAATACCATAAGATATGGAAAGGCCAAGTCCGGTTCCCTTACCAACGTCTTTGGTGGTGAAGAAAGGCTCGAAAAGACGGCCTTGAATGGGGTCGGGGATACCCGGCCCGGTATCGCAGACTTCAATAATGATCTTCTTGTCGGTGAAGTCGGTGGAAATGTATATTTTTTTGTTATCAGCCAGAGGAACAGCATCTTTCCAGCGTTCCTCAATGGCGTCGCGGGCATTGATGAGCAGGTTGATGACAACCTGTTCAAGCCGGTTGGCATCAGCCATGATTATGGGCAGGTGGCTGTTGAGATTCCATTCTACGCTGATATTGCGCAGGGTAAGCTGCCTGCTGAAGAAATCAAAGCCCCGGCGCAGGACATCATTAACCTGCACAGGTGTGGTTCTCATGTCCGACTTGCGGCCGAATTCACGCATGTGTTCAATTATCTTGCTGGCCCGGTTGACGTGCGTATCCACTCCTTCAGCCATTTCCTGCAGGATTTTGGGCTCAATCTGCTGATCACGTGACACTTTGCGTTTGAGCAGGTTGCTGATGGTCTTGAGGATGGCAAGAGGCTGATTCAGCTCGTGGGCAACACCGGAAGCCATTTCACCCAGCGTACTCATTTTACTGGCCTGAATCAGTTGCTGTTCCGCCTCCAGTTTCTGGGTAACGTCACTGCAGGTTATGATCAGGGTGCGGTTGCCGTCAAATTCAGCAGGGGAAATCCTGAGCATGGCGTAGATGGCGGTCCCGGATTTCGTAAACTGAGAACATGGCCCTATTTCCTGTTTGACTTTTAGCAGGTGAGCATAGTCGGCTTGTTCTTCTTCACGGAAAAGGAGCAGAAAGGAACTGCCCAGAATCATCTCTCGGGTATATCCGTATATTTCTTCTACAGGATCATTGCAGTTGAGGATGGTCAGATTTTCGGAATCCAATACAAAAACAGCCTGTGGGATGGAGTCGAAAATGGCGTGGTAGCGTTGTTCGGAAGCAGCCAGACTTTCTTCAAGCTCCTTGCGTCTGGTGATGTCGAGCATCATTTCCATGGCCGCTACAATATTACCATCCCGGTCCTTGATCGGCGAAGTGTATACAATCCAGTGGATGGGTTTGCCGTCCTTGGAAAGACCGGACTCTTCACTCATATGAGGAGTGTGGTCTGCGAAAGTTCTTTCAACCGGGCATTCCTCGCATTTGCAGTCCTGATCTTTGTTAATCTGGTAGCATTGCCTGCCGCGTGGCTTGCCGAAGTGCTTTTCATAAGCCTTGTTGTGACGGATAACCCTGAAGTTTAGGTCAACCACGGAAACCAGACAGGGGACGTTATCGAAGAGATCCCGGTATTCTTCCTTCTGTTCCAGCAGGGCGTGGTGTTTCTCCTGCACCTGCCTGCCCATCATGTTGAATGCGTCGGCCAGTGTCCCTATCTCATCTGTCTGGGCCAGTTGTATTTCTACAAAATCCTGGGCCGAACCAAGTTTGCGGGTGGCCTTAATAAGTCTTCTGATGGGTTTAAAGATGAAATTGAATGCAAAGATGAATAGTGCTCCGAAAGTAGCGATGAAGACCACCATTGCAATACCGACGTTTGCTTTCTCAAAGGTCATCAGAATGGCATTCTTTTTTTCAGTGGAGACTTCAAGGTCCAGCAGTCCGAGTAATTGTTCATTTTCATTATGAACATGGCACGGACCGGGAGCACATCCTTTTGAGTTCGGAATCGGGGTCATGATGCCCATGAAATCTTTGCCGTTTACTGTTTTCAGACGGGTGCGCTGCTCGAGTTTCATGGTGGCCGGGGGAGTTTCGTGTTTATGGCAGTTCCAGCAGGGCGGGCTTTTAATGTCTATGACGTTATTGATTTCATCCGGGTCGTTAGAGTAGATGATCCGCCCTTTTTTGTTAATGACCCGGATTGATTTGATTTCTCCCTGCCTGCTGATGTTGTTGATGTCGTTCTGGATGAATTCCTTGGAATCAAGCATCATGGCGTGGTGCAGGCTCAGGAGCACTGTGTCGGAAAGCATGGCAATGTCGGACTGAATATTGCCGGTAACATTCTTTTTGAAAAAGACTACATTAAAGCTTGTCCAGAGGATAACACTCAAAAGAAGGGTCACTCCGCCGGAAAGGAGCATTTTCATGATCAGGGTATGACGGTATTTTTTGAACAAGGAACACCCCCTGATCCGGCCTTGATCCGAATTGGAGATTGCGGCTGGTCAGCGGAGCAGCCAGAATTAATTATTCCGGTCTGTCCATGGGGCAGAGCCGGGCATCTTTAATCAGGTCGGCCAGAGTGTATGAATCGAGCATTTTGTACATAGCCTGATTAGCGTCATCCCATATGGAACGGCGCAGACAGACTGCAGCCCTTGGACAGGTGGTTACATCACCTTCACAGTCGAGGATTTTGTCTTCCCCTTCCAGAGTTTCGGTAAGTTTGCCGAGGGTTATTTTTTCAGGAGCCATTGTCAGCACATTGCCGCCGTTAGGACCGCGTTTGCCAATGATGTATCCGGAATCTTTAAGTATCTTGAGTATCTTTTCCAGATATTTAAGAGAAATATTTTCACGGCGTGCGGAATCTTTGCTGGGCACGGGACCGTTTTCAGAATGCAGGGCAATGTCGAGCAGAAGTCTTGCTCCGTATCTTGAGCGGGTGGTAAGTTTCATTAATTCTAAGTATATTTGGTTAAAATTATTAAGATATCCTATAGATTATTTTGCCCTTATAGCAGGATGCAGACAAGATTGAAAGCCGCAGTATGCTGGGTGTTATGAACAGGGAATCGATTGCTGTGCTTTTTTCTTTTCAACCTTACGCGGCAGCATGATGGTAAAGGTTGTTCCCTGCTGAGGTTCAGATTCCACCTGTATGCGGCCTCCGTGTTGCTCTATGGTCTGGTTGGATATGAACAACCCTATTCCGGTACCGCGTTTTCCTTTGGATGAGAAAAAGAGGGTAAATATTTTTTCTTTTGTTTCGCGATCCATTCCAGCACCGTTGTCGCTTATGGCAAGTTCAATTTTATCTCCCAGATCGCGGGCTGAAACATCAATTTTATATTTACGGTCAGGCTGATTAGGGGAGCATGCATC
This sequence comes from Maridesulfovibrio sp., assembly GCF_963678865.1. Classification (NCBI taxonomy): domain Bacteria; kingdom Pseudomonadati; phylum Thermodesulfobacteriota; class Desulfovibrionia; order Desulfovibrionales; family Desulfovibrionaceae; genus Maridesulfovibrio; species Maridesulfovibrio sp. Next base: position 3,390,553 of record NZ_OY787459.1, read on the forward strand.
AACACCGTTTTCAAGGAAATTGACTATGGCAGCGGACATGGAACTGCTGTCCACGTCAATGTTTCCAAGATCTTCCGGAATATCGACACTGTACTGAACGTTCGCTGCTGCGGCTTTGGGGACGATCAAGGCCGCGGTGTCGCGCAGAAAATGTGCGGCTGAAACTGTTTCAACTTCTATTTCACGCGATTTGGCGTAATAAAGTATATCCAGAACCATCTTTTTGACCCGGCCCACAACATTTTTAAGTACGGCAGCGGCCTCGGTCACGCGTTCCTGATCATTTTTACGCAGGCCGGATTCAAGGCGGTAGATGCCTCCGTCAAGGGCGGTCAGCATGCCCTTTACCCCGTGGGACATGGAGCCGAGCATGAAACCGAGAGAAGTAAGATGGTCCTGCAGACGGCGTATCTCGGTTATGTCGGTGGACATCTCCATGACCTGTTTGATTTCTCCGTAAGCGTTGCGTAGGGGAGCAGACCAGACCAGCATGTTCTTCTGTTCCCCGTTTTGGGTGGTGACCACGGTTTCGGTCTGGTGGGATTCTCCGTCTTGAAAAGTGCGTTGTACAGGGCATTCATCGCAGGGACGTTCACGGTGTTTATAGGACGCGTAGCAGGGAGCCCCGAGATGTTCCGCAAAGTCTTCTTTGAAGCGGCGGTTAACCTCGGCGATGGTGAAGTCCCGGTTCTGGACCGAAATATAGCAGGGGGCCTCATCAAAGAGGCGCTGAAATTTGTACTGCGTTTCAAGCAGTTCGTCGTTAAGCCGTTTGAGTTCGGTCATATCCACGGAAATATCAAGGACTAACTCGATTTCCCCGTTCTTGTTGGGGATGGGAGCGGTGTAGACCGTAACCGGAATTTCCTCACCCTCTTTACCGATAAAAGTTTCTTTGCTGCGCTGGCCCTTGCCTGTATCAAAAGTCAACTGAACAGGACAGGCGTTTCCAGGAGTTTCTCGGTCTGAATATATGTCGAAGCTGTTTTTGCCGACCACATCTCCGAGCCGTTCTTTGAGCAGTTCGTTGGCGGCGACAATTTCAAGATAGCGGTTATGGATGGAGACAAGACAGGGCAGTTCGTTGAAAAGACCGCTTCCGGTTTCAACCTCGTGCGCAGCGCTGGAAAGGGCTTCGCTCAGGCCTTCAACAACCTGACAGGCTGCATTCTGGCGTTCAAGTTCAATAATCCGCTGGGTTTTTTCTTCTACCAGCCGTTCAAGGTTTTCAGTGTGCTCGCGGAGTTTATCCTTGAGCTCAATTTTTTCCATGACCCGGCCCAGTGAAATTTCTAGAACTTCATCATCAATCGGTTTGGTGATGAAATCAGCAGCGTCAAATTTGAGGGATTCAATGGCAAGGTCAATATCTCCATGCCCGGTGAGCATGATGACCTCAATGTGCGGGTAGTCTGCTTTGACAGCCTTGAGCAGTTCAATGCCGTCCATGCGCGGCATTTTAATATCAGTAAGAATTATGGACGGAGATATTTCGGGAATTGCCTTGAGCGCGGATTCTCCGTTTTCTGCCGTTTCCACCTCATAGCCCAGATCCATCAGGGTCAGTCCCAGAAAACGGCGGATTCCTTCTTCATCATCAACCAGCAGCAGCTTTTTAGTACTCATCGGCACACCTTAAGAAAAGCGATAAGTCCGGCATTGCCGGACGTAGGGGATAAGACGGGGAAAAGTCCTGTCAGCAGTCTTCTCCCAATGCTTTTCGCACAATTTCAATGACCTCGGTGGGGTCAAAGGGCTTTTTGATCGTAGCGACCGCGCGCTTGATGGCCATATGGATGCCGGGTAGACCGCTGATTACGATTACCGGAATCTCGGCAAATTGATCTTCCTGCGTCAGTCTGCGGTAAAATCTCGGTCCCCATTCATTGGGCATTTCAAGATCAAGCGTGATCAGATCGGGATTTTCAGCCATAGCTACGTCGTAGGC